>JAZUES010000172.1:0-20343 GCA_045640265.1 Solibacillus sp. | reverse complement strand
TAAAAGATTTACTTTTAAAAACTTTAAAATTTAGTACGGGAAGAATTATAATATTAATTATTAGTAGTGGAGGTATCTATTGAAGAAAACAGTATTATTCTTTTTAATTCTGAGTGTCTTGTTAGTTACATCGGGTTGTTTGGATGAAACGAATGGACAAAAAATAACTGTACAGAAAATAACTGTACAGAAACGAACTAGTGAAGAAAATATTTTTGAAGATTTCAGAGAAGTCACTGAAAACAAACAAGTGGAAAAAGCGATAAATATAATTAAAAACGCTAAATGGGAAAATAAGAAAGTAGAAATGGTACGCTATGCAGACTACCAATTTCAATTTCCATCTAAGAATAGCAACGGTAAAGAAGATAAAATAGCATCTTATTTACTTTGGATTAGCCCTAATGGTCAAAATCTAGAGATAATTACCGAAAGTGATGAATTTGTAAAACTAACAACGCAAGATTCTGCCGAATTATATGGAATATTAACAGGAGAAGAATTAATAAAATAATCTTTTTTTGCAATCCATTATAAAGATACAAAATAAGTCTAATAAACAAATGCAAGTGTTGGTAATGCATAAAAGCGACAAACGCTTTTAAATCAACATTTGGCTTTTCTATGGAACATTATCCATGCACGTTATTGAATAAAAATTCTCTTGCCCACTATATTTAGCAAATCCGCTTTATTTAAACAACGGCGCCTTTGCTTGCAACAGCGCCTTACCTCTTTGAATATAATTTAATAGACTACGCTTTATTTGGCGGGCCTTGCATAAAGCGCAAAGATGAGTCGTACAGATTTGTGCAACAAAGCTGTGCGATTCATGCGCTTAGCCCGCCAAACCCCGTACACTTTCATAACTTTATTAAAATAAGATTAGCTATGATACTCTCCTTTTCCACTGTATTCAGCAGATTGCTCTATTACACAAATGGCGCCTTTGCTCGCAACAGCGCCTTCCCTCTTTAAATATAATTTAATAGACCATGCTTTATTTGGCGGGCCTTGCATAAAGCGCACAGATGAGTCGTACAGATTTGTGCAACAAAGCTGTGCGATTCATGCGCTTAGCCCGCCAAACCAAATACACTTCCAATAGCCACTATATTAAAACAGGACTCGCTATGACAATCCCCCAAAAACAAAAAAGACCGCTGAGCACATGCCCAACGATCTAAGTTTGAAAAATTATAATAAACTATATAATTTAATATGCTCGTTCTTTTCAGCGAACCAGCGCATTGCAAATTCATTTTCAAACAAGAATACCTTTTTATCAAAACGGTCTTTTACTAACATCGAACGTTGCGAATGCATAGATTCCTTCACATCTTCTTCGTTCTCAACCCAACGAGCCATTTTACTACCAATTGGTTGCATGATGACATCAACTTTGTATTCGTTAATCATACGATGTTGGAATACTTCAAATTGTAATTGACCTACTGCACCAAGAATAACCTCTTCTGTATGCAATGTTTTGAAGTATTGAATTGCACCTTCTTGTACTAATTGCAGTACACCTTTTTGGAATTGCTTCCCTTTCATGACGTTCTTCGCAGATACGCGCATGAAGATTTCTGGTGTGAACTGTGGTAATTTTTCAAAGTTAAAGCCCTTTTTACCGCCAACAACAGTATCACCAATTTGGTAAGTACCTGTGTCATAAAGACCAATAATATCACCGGCAACAGCTTCGTTAACAATTTCACGGTCATCCGCTAAAAATTGTGTTGATTGTGTTACTTTGAACGACTTTCCTGTACGTGCTAGTGTCATGTTCATACCGCGCTCGAATTTACCTGAGACAATACGTACGAAAGCAATACGGTCACGATGGGCTGGATTCATATTTGCTTGAATTTTGAAAATGAAACCAGAGAACTCATCATGCTCTACAGGGTCAATAAACTGTTCATCCTCCGTAATACGAGGTTGAGGTGTTGGTGCAAATTTTAAATACGTATCAAGGAATGTTTGTACTCCGAAGTTTGTTAAAGCTGAACCGAAGAATACTGGTGTTAATTCCCCACGGTGGATTTTATCTTCTGAATACGCATTACCTGCTTCATTTAATAATTCGATATCATCCATTGCTTGCGTATAGTAAGACGTTACTTTCATTGGATGTTCGACTGCTAAATGTCCGTTTTCATCAATCGGTAAGTAACGCTCATCTTCTTCTGTACGGAACTGCTCAATACGTTTGTTGTAACGGTCATAAATACCAAGGAACTCTTTCCCCATACCGATTGGCCAGTTCATTGGATAAGCTGAAATGCCAAGCACTTCTTCTAATTCTTCAATTAGCTCAAGTGGCTCTTTCCCTTGACGGTCTAATTTGTTGATGAATGTGAAGATAGGAATACCGCGCATTTTACAAACTTTAAATAGTTTTAACGTTTGTGCCTCAATACCTTTTGCTGCATCTACTACCATGACAGCACTGTCTACTGCCATTAATGTTCGGTACGTATCTTCCGAGAAATCTTGGTGACCAGGTGTGTCTAGGATGTTCACACGGCAACCAGAATAATCGAACTGCATAACAGATGAAGTAACCGAAATCCCACGTTGTTTCTCGATTTCCATCCAGTCAGATGTCGCGAATTTACCTGTTTTCTTCCCTTTTACTGTACCTGCATCACGGATGGCACCACCGAATAATAATAATTTTTCTGTAATCGTCGTTTTACCAGCATCCGGGTGACTGATGATGGCAAACGTACGACGTGCTAATATATCTTGTTCTAAAGTCATTTTCGTTTCGTCTCCTTTTCATACTTTCTTATTTTAAAAGACATCGCTATGTTGTTACAACCTTTTTTACTTATCCTTCATCATTTTACGCAATCGCTGCATGACCTTATATAAAACAAAACCTATTACAATTGCAATTGCATTTAATAAAACATCGTCTACATCAATGCTACGCCCGATGAAATATTGTGTACACTCAATAAACAATGGAATTAAAAATGCGACGACATGCATGTTAACCCATCCTCTAAATTTCGGCCATAATAATGGAATAAAAAAGCCAAATGGAATGAACAATACAATATTACCTGCTAAATTATAAAAGGCAATATTCGCAAGGGGTCCATTTAATTGATTGTAAAAGAGTAAAATCGTATTGAGCGGTGTGAAGTTACTACGAGAATAGGCAGTTGCAGTATGTAATATAATTCGACCATCTGTAATAGTAAAGTTTGGAATAATCGTCTGCGAAAAAATGCTAACACAATAGAGGGAAAAAAGTAGCATAACTCCTTCCCGAAGCCAGTTTTTTTGTTTTTTCCTCATATATAGTACGCGGAATAGAATATATATTGGGAGACAGATTGCACAATATACTGCCATACTCCTGAAAAAATAAAGAATCACGTTGTCATTTCCACCTCCAACAAAAAATCCACCGCTTGCGTTTTCACGTCAATACGGTGGACCCGAAATTAATGATTAGATACTATACAAATTTTAATTTTCCTGCTTCGATTGCAATTTGCGCATCACTATGTGGGTATTTTGTATTTTCAATAATTTGATAATCCTCATGACCTTTACCAGCAAAAATAATAATGTCGCCTGGTTCTGCCACACTGACTGCATGTCTTACTGCTTCCGCACGATCTCCGATACATGCATAATTTTCATGTAGCATCCCTTTCGCTAAATCACCCGTAATACTATCAAATTCCTCATAGCGTGGATCATCTGTCGTTAAAATAACGTAATCCGCAACGGATGCTTTTTCAGCCATTGTAGGACGTTTCGTTTTATCACGATTACCACCTGTACCGACTAAGAAAATTAATTTATTTTCAGGCTTTTTATAAGGTAATGCTGCGTTGATTGCCTTTTCAATTGCATCTGGTGTATGGGCGTAATCGATAAAAATTTGAATTGGTAAGTCCGTCATTACTTTTTCCATACGACCTTTTACAGGTGAAAGCAATTCAATTTGTTCGATAACTGCCTCAATTGGGAAATTACGTGCATAGAACATGGCTGTTGCTGCAAGGATATTATAAACATTAAATTCCCCTAAAAGATGCATGGCTACTGGGAATTTACCTTCTGGTGTAATCATATCAAAGTAGGTCATACCATCTTCATAACGGCAATTTTCTGCACGGAAAATTGCATCATTTTTTAAACCATATGTCCAGATTGGATATGGTGTCATGGCTGCATAGCGCTCTGACCAAGGATCATCCGCATTTAATACGACATGCTTATTTTTTTCTAAGTCTTGTCCTAATTGAGAGAACAACAAGCCTTTTGCATTACCGTAGTTCTCCATCGTACCGTGGAAATCTAAATGGTCATGTGTTAAGTTTGTGAAAATCGCTACATCATAATCGACACCCGCTAAACGTCCTAATACTAAACCATGTGAAGATACTTCCATTACCATTGCACGGCAGCCTTCCATTTTTGCACGGAAGATCATTTGTTGCGTATTTAGTGCATCACTTGTCGTATTTGCAGACTCGTAAAGTACACCATTTAAATTGAATCCGATTGTACCCGATAGCGCAGATTTTTCACCAAGACCGATTAATATATTATGAATAATACCAGTTACACTTGTTTTACCATTCGTACCCGTGACACCAATCATTGTAATATCTTTTGATGGATAATCAAAAAATTTCGCAGCTAAAATGCCCAGCGTACGATTTGTGTTATTGACAATAACTTGTGCGACATCGCCCTCTAACTCTAATTGACGCTCTGTAACAATAACGGTTGCACCAGCATCTACCGCTTTTTGTGCATAGTCATGCCCATCAACTGTATAACCTTTTATACAAATAAACAGACTGTTCGGCTGAACGCTACGAGAGTCAATTGCAATGTCTTTAATTACTTTTGGTAATTGTCCTACGATTTTTTTTTGCATAAGTGTACTAAATAATTCTTGTGCATACATAATTTGTTCCCCCAACTGCAATGTACTTGCGAATGCAAATTTTTTCATTTACTACATTACTTCATCTATTACTCTTCATCATACTGCGCTGACTTCAAAAATGCCATGTTTTCGCGATGACAAATAAAAAAAACGTCATATGCAGGAAGATACTTCTATTTTTCATGTATGTAGAGTTTGTTTTAACTCGAAAATTCCATTCTTTTATTGTCTATCTCTATTATATCAAAATTCGCCATTTATCGACATTAAGAATTACGGTATGATAATAGGTAATATGACGTAATGAGGTGCTCTATGCAACAACTTGAAGTTTTACAAAAACGAAATATATTTACTTTAATTACGTACTTATTTTCGAATTCAGTCTTTATTATTGCGATTATTTCACAGCAGTTTCAACACAACTATTCCTATTTATATCTTTGTGGGATTAGCACGCTCTTACTGCTCACATTTTATTTTTCAAAAATAACACCGCAAGCTTTTCAAATTGTTTTAGTTATTAGCTGGCATGTCCTTACCTTTGCTTATAATTTCCAAAGTATAAATAATATAACCTTATATGGTTTTATTTATTTATTCGGTGTTTTAACAATCTATCGTTCATTACTTTTAAATTTTATTAATACACTTCTTATATCCGTCGAAATTATCATCTTAGTTAAATCGTCTGTTATGTCACTTACTATTTTGAATAAACAAGAAAATCATTTATTCATTATATTTTTATTAATCGTATGTATCGTTAGTTTAATTCAAAGTTTATTTATTAAAAAGATCTGGTCGAAGATGGAACAAAACACTATTGCTCGTGAATATGATTTGAATTCAAAGCAAGCCTACTTAAACTTATTTTTTGAACATGCAGAAGATGCAATCGCAGTATTTGATATGGATGATCGTGTAATTGCCGTAAATCCCGCCTTTGAAAGACTATATGGCTGGACAAAAGAAGAGGCAATTGGCAACACATTGCCACTTATTCCTCCTATCAATTTAAAGGGAGCGAAAAGTCGTTGTGATAGCTTACGTGAAGGAAAGAGCTATACATTTTTTGAAACACAAGATATGCGTAAAGATGGTACAGTTTTCGATGCTCAGATTTCTTTGTCACCTATTTTGAATCCACACGGTGAAATTATCGCATCATCTGTCATTGCACGTGATATTTCTTATATAAAAGAAAATGAAAATTTAATTGTTCAATCAGAAAAAATGAAGTTAGTTGGAGAACTTGCCGCAGGAGTTGCACATGAAATTCGCAATCCCATGACAGTTATTTCTGGATTCGTTCAAATGATGAACGAAGATCCTTCTGCTCCTTATTATGAATATACAAAACTGATTCAAACCGAAACGGAACGAATCGATTTAATTTTAGCCGAGTTTTTAGTTTTATCTCGCCCGCAAATAAAACAATTTACGCCGATTAATTTAGCCGAAATATTAGCGGAAGTGACACAGCTATTTCAATTTGAATTCCAGAACAAATCGATTACTTTAAAAATGATAAATCCTTATAAAAACACAATAATTATGGGGAATGAAAATCAGATTAAACAAGTGTTTATTAATTTGATTAAAAATGCAATTGAAGCGATTATTGAAAAAGGAACCATTACATTAGAAATGCGTAAAAGTAGTGATGAAAAGTCAATTTACATCGCCATTATAGATTCAGGTAGTGGCATTCCACCACATGTGTTAGAACGAATTTTCGAACCATTCTACACGACGAAAACTAAAGGAACTGGGCTTGGTATGATGATTATTAATAAAGTGATTCAAGATCATCGAGGAACCATTAAAATCAATAGTAAGCAAAATGTTGGTACTGAAATTTTACTAAGCTTTCCAGTTGAACAAAACTAACAAAAAACTCCGTTGTGCATGATGCCAACGGAGTTTTCATTATTTCATTATTGTACGTACGAGCTTCACTTTTTGTTTATATGGCGGGAACAATAAGCCTAGTTCCAATTTATTCGAACGTTGCATAATTGATTTGGCATGCGTGAAGTTTTCAAAGCTTGCCTTTCCATGATATGCTTTCACCCCTGAAGGTCCAACACCACCAAATGGTAAATATCCATTAGCTACATGTGTAATGACATCATTGATACAGCCTCCTCCAAATGGAAGTTCCCGTAAGAAGTAGTCGATTGCTTTATCATTTTCAGAGAATAAATACGCACTTAATGGCTTCGGTAACTGGCGAATCTCATGAATTGCTTGTGGTAATTGTTGATACGTCATCATTGGTAAAATGGGTCCAAATAATTCATCTTCCATTGATGGACTATCCCATGAAACATTTTCTAAAATCGTTGGTTCGATGTATAAATCTTCACGATCTGTTACACCACCAAATGTCACAGTAGCGCGTTCACGATCTAAAATACTTTGCAGACGGTCAAATTGGCGTGTATTAATAATGCGCCCATAATCTGGACTCGTTTGCGCATCTGCACCGAAAAATTCACGAATTGTCTTTTTCATAATTTTGCTAAACTTTCTCGCAACCGATTCATGAACGAGCACGTAATCTGGTGCTACACAAGTTTGCCCCGTATTATTAAATTTTCCCCATGCGATACGCTTTGCCGCTATTTCTAGGTTAGCTGTTTGATCGACAATAACAGGGCTTTTCCCTCCAAGTTCAAGTGCTACTGGCGTTAAACGCTCAGCTGCAGCTTTGGCAACGATTTTTCCAACCGCTACACTACCTGTAAAGAAAATATAATCAAACGGTGCATGAATAAGCGCTGTTACTTCTTCCTTTTCACCTTCTACGACACGTACATAATTCTCTGGGAAAGTATCTTCAATTATTTTTTTCACGATAACAGCTGTGTGAACTGCTGTTTCTGAAGGCTTTACAATGGCCGTATTTCCGCCAATAATTGCCCCAATTAACGGTTCCATCACTAGTTGGAATGGATAATTAAATGGTCCAATAATTAAAGCAACCCCATATGGTTCACGCACAATATAACTTTTGGCCGGTTGGAAGTGTATTGGCGTTTTAAGCGGCTCTGGTTTCATCCAGCTATTTATATTTTTTAAAAAATTGGTAATGCTATCGTAGACAATACCAACTTCATTTGAATAGGCTTCAAATTCACTTTTCCTTAAATCTAACGCTAATGCTTCGATGACTTGGTTCTCATATTTTTTTATATTTTCTTTTAATAACACTAATTGTTGCTTACGGAATTCAACATCCTTTGTCGCGCCAGTAAAATAAAACGAACGCTGTAAGGAAATCATTTGCTCTACATCTAATGTAGAAAAATTCATTTTTCTCATCCTTTCTTAGAAAAACTATGCATAAATTATAACCGTTCACACATATTAACTATAGTATTAACTACTACACTTTTCTATCGAATTCCTGCATGAAAGGAGGAATCATTTTTAAAGGGCCAATTTTATTGCGAGGTTTACAAGTTTAGACATACCGAAAATTATTTATTAAAACAAGTAATCAGAGAAAAGTTAACACATACTATTCGTACAAAGGGGCTATAATCATGATTATTACTGAAACTTGGTGGGGCGAAATTTTTTCTGGACCATTATCTATCGGAGTAAATGAACAAAAATTAGCACAATTAGAGGACGAATCATTTTTATACTTCAACGAATTAACAGCCACAACTATTAATGACGAACAAAATACTTAACTCGTTAAAGGACTGTCACAATTGGCGGTCTTTTTTTTACGTTTTTATGGCATAATAACGGTACGCAGTAACTTGCTGTATAAGCCCGATTGTTGCAACCTAACAATAGTGGAAATCAAAAAACATTTGATTAAAGTTTCAATTTATTGCGAACAAAAATGGAATAGGGGCGTCCTTATTTTGAATAAATTACTTAAAATCATACTTGTTGTGCTCATACTTTTAATGGCTGTTGGTGCTAGTTTTTACTACGTTAAAACGTCAGATTCTGCTGAACAGAAAAAAATCGATAAGGCACAGGCACAACTAACACCTGAAAAGATGAAAGTTCAAACGATTACCGAGGTTTCTGAAATTGTCGTAAGTCAGCTCATCGAAAATGTCATTTTACATACTGAAATTATACCGACGCAAGAAAGTCAAAATGTTGTACTTTCGTTGCAAGCAAGTGAATTTCAAACCGAAGAGACACTTTTAAAAGACAGCTACAACATAGTAAAAGAATTGTATCGTGTGCCAAACATTGAAAATTTCACATTAAAATGGTTCATGCCTGTTAAAAATAAAAATACCGAAATGCTTACATTAACTTTTGATCAGCAAACACTTTCAACAATGAAGAATTATACATACATCGACTTAAAACAACTAGCGACTGCTTATGAAAAAAATGAACAATTTAAATGATGATAAAATATTAACAGAAGAACAAAAAACACTTCTATGTGAACCAAAATGCATAGAAGTGTTGTACATAGAATTTGTTATTGGCCAGGATTCAATTCAATTTGTACAGTAATTTTCACATCTTTCCCAACAAGTACGCCGCCCGTTTCAAGTGTCTTATTCCACGTTAAGTTAAAGTCTTCTCGATTAATTTTCGTTTCGGCCTCAAATCCGTATACTTCAATGCCCCAAGGATTCGTACCTTTGCCATTAAACTCAACTTCAAATACAACAGGCTTTTTCGTATCCTTAATCGTTAATTCCCCTAAAACTTGATATGCATCTCCTGATTCCGTAATACTCTTTGATTGGAACGAGATAGAAGGAAACTTTTCGACATCAAGGAAGTCTGGAGATTTCAAGTGATTATCACGATCTTCGCTTTTCGTCGAAATCGATGCTGTTTGAATATCAAATGCAATCGATGCAGTCGTTAAATCCTCTAGATTTTCTGCTTCTACATTAGCAGAGAACGATTCAAATGTTCCTTTTACTTTTGATACCATCATATGCTTTACTTGAAAATCAATACTTGAATGCGATGGATCCACTTTCCAATTTGCCATACGTAATATCCTCCTAATCTTCATTTACATTCTGTTATTCTAGGCAGTATATAAATGTATGCATTACCGGTCTCAGATATTTACAAAGTATTTGTTTATTGATGTAGGTGGAGTCGAAAAGCGCGAGGGGAAAGAAATTTAAGTTTCCTTAACTACAAAAAGACAATGTACAAAGAAATATTCTTCATACATTGTCTAGAAATTTTATCCGGCATTCACTGGGAGTAGAATCACCCATAATTATGGGTTCACTTTATTTCAGTGTGTCATTCATTTGTTGTAAGGCATCTTTTACGTTATTGATAGCTGTTGTCAGCTCTTCTTTTTGCTTACTTGTGAAGAAGCTGTAATTCACGTAATCTTCTTTACCAACTTCGTAATAGGCAATAGTCTCATTTAATGCACCAATTCGTTCCGTTGCTTTTGCCGCGCTCTCAGGTGTTGTGCGGCTCATAAAGATCTTCACTATTTCTTCTGCTACCTCTGTTTGTGCTTTTGCTGCGTATACTTCGTTGTTCGCATCACTTCCGTTTGTTAAACGCTCGTTAGCGAATCGATCAAACATCTCAACCGTTAATGCTAATACATTATTTTGTGTGACATCAATCGTAGATAATTGTGTCTTCAATTCTTTGACATCCGTTGCTAATTTCTCTGCTACTTCCTCATAGCCCACTGTTTTCTTTTCGTTAAATAAACCGAATGCTAAGCGAGCAAAGCCCGACCCTTCACTTTCTTTGCCTTTTTCTAAGGATGCGTTGATTTTTTCATCAAGGTCTTCAAATTCAGGTACAATTGGTTGCATACGCTCATAATACATCGTTACAAGTGGATAAAGTTTTTGTGCTTCCTCTAACTTACCTTCTTTAACAAGTGATGCAAGTAGATCTGTATCCTTCACAAAATCATCCATTTGTCTGGCAACGAATGCTTTATATTGGTCCGCTTCAGCTGCTACTTCAATCTTAACTTCTTCTTGTTCAACAGGTTCTATAGGCGCTACCGTTTCTTCCTCTTTCGAATTACAGGCAGTTAATACGCTTGCAACTAGTAAAACGGCCATTAGTTTTTTGGCATTTTTCATAATCTCACCTCTTAATTTTCTTGTTCAATAATTTAATCCTTCGAGCACTAGGCTATTGTAGGATAACTTTTGCATGAACAACAAAGCGTTCAATGTCATTTGCCGATGTCGTGCAAGTTGAAAATGTGACAATTCGATCTTGTACACTAACTTCTACGGGCATCGATATAACGGAACGACTTTGAATAGCTATTAAAAATTGACCAAATGTTTCATCGGTAAATTTGGTTTCTAAATAATAATGTTCCGTTGTCGTTTCATAGGCAGCAAATACTTCTAATGTATATGTTTTATCCTTGGTTTTGTAAAGAAAAAACGGATGCTCCGTGGCATATTGTTGATCAGAGTACTTCGCTAGCTCACCAAACATTGAGCCATTCCGTAAAACATGCCCATAAAAAATCGTGTGTTGATCCAACATGCCAACATTACGATAATCCATGAAAATACTGCCTCCGCGACTCTTTTCATTTAAGTAGTTATGTTTTAAATAAAACTCATTATTATCCGTTTGTAATACCGGATTATTTAATCGACTATCCTCTAAAGATAACCAGCCAATAATATTTTCATTTTGCTGTTGCAATGTTTCAAGCTTACTCGTTTCGACAATTTTCAGCGCTGATTCAAGCTCTTTGTCCACCTTTATATAGCTATAAAAATAATTGACGAGCACACCTGCGCATATCACTATGACAACGACGCTTGCGAATCGAATCCATTTTCGCATATTAAATTCCTAGTGGTATCATGTAAATTCCTAGCTGATCATCCTCATGGAATACTGAATTCACACCGTATACCTCTTTAATTACATCTTTTGTAATGACATCTCGCGGTTTACCTTCAGCAATAATCTGGCCAGTTTTCATTAAAATAATATGGTCACTATAACGGATAGCTTGGTTAATATCATGTAATACCATGATAATTGTTAAACCGTAATCTGCATTCAATTGCTTCACAAGCTCTAATAATTCTAATTGATAATAAATGTCTAAATACGTCGTTGGTTCATCTAAACAGAGGACATCCGTTTTTTGCGCAAGCGCCATCGCAATCCATACACGCTGACGTTCCCCACCAGACAAAGCAGACAAATCATTATGTCGTTTTACGAGTAGATTTGTACACGTTAATGCCCATGTCACAGCTTCCTCATCTTCAATTGAGCTTTTTTTGAACATCGACGTATGTGGCATGCGTCCATACATGACCAATTTTTCTACGGTTAAATCAGTCGGTATATCATTTTGCTGATAGACGATTGCAAACTTCCTCGCAAATTCTTTTGGCTTGTAGTCCACTAAATCACGATTTTCTAACATCGCAACTCCTTCAAGGGGTTTGTTATTGCGTGACATAACACTTAATAATGTCGATTTTCCACAGCCATTCGGTCCAATGATTGTCGTAATTTTCCCTTTTGGAATTTGCGTCGATACTCCATTTAAATGGGGCGTCTTGCCATCGTGTGAAACAACTATTTGTTTAATTTCCATTATGCTTGTCACTCTTTTCTAAGTAAAAATATTAAGAATGGTCCCCCGATAATTGCCATAATCGTAGAGGCAGGGATTTCCATCGGGCTAAACATCGTACGACCTAACGTATCCGCTAATAAAATTAACAAGGCCCCCAAAAGTGCTGTAAACGGAATCAATACTTTGTGATCATAGCCAACTAAGCGACGTGCGATATGTGGTACCAAAATACCAACGAATGAAATCACACCTGCTACCACAACTGAAGATGCCGCTAACATGACCGCTACAATGGCAATCAGAATTCGTGCCCACGTTACATTAAAGCCGACACTTTTTGCTGTCTTATCAGATAGCACTAACACATTGCACCATGAATATAAAACGAAAGCGAGTACTAAACCAATCGTTCCGTACGTCATAATTAGTGAAACATCATCCCATGTTTTTAATGTTAAATTCGACGTAATCGAACCTGATGAAGAAGCACCAAAATTTATCATTGCTTCTGTTAAACCAGAGAACATCGCATTAATCGCAATCCCCACTAAAATTAATTTCAACGGATTTAAGCCTGACTTCCATGATAGTAAGAATACTAGGAAACATGCAATAGCCCCCCCGATAAACGCAGCAATCGGAGAAAAAAAGAACATCGTTGGAACGAACGATACGATAAATAACTTTGTAAATGCAGCCCCTGCTGAGATACCAATAAATCCAGCATCCGCAAGTGGGTTACGCATAATTGCCTGCAATAAAACGCCTGCTACAGATAGCGCTGCACCAGCAAAAAGGGCTACAAGGATTCTCGGAAAGCGTAAATCTTTAATTGCTGCCATTTTTTCATTATTCGCATCAAACAAACTTGTAATAAACTCAATAAATGACATTTTAATACTGCCTGTCGTTGAAGCATATACAATTGTTACAAATAGTAAAACTGCAATTACCCCAAAGCTGATAATCCTTTTTGTCACAGCAAACACCCTTTATCTTTATGTAATGGAAAAAGCAAACTCTTTTCTTAGAAAAACACATCTTACGCAAATTACGCAAGATGTTGTTTTTTCTTATGTGGATTTCATAGAGGATATACTCATATCATCCACCGAGATTTTGTTTTTCTTTTTTTCTTATTTATAAAAAATATCTACTAGCTGATTTAGTGCTTCTGGTACATTAAGTGCAGCTGTTGTGCCGAATAGTTCTTCTTCTAAATCATAAACTTTGCCATTTTTCACGGCATTAAAGTGTTTCCATACATCATTCGTCACAAATTCTTCGTCAAACATTTCAATGACTTCAGCTGGCATCCCATGAGCTAAACGTAAAATGATATCTGGATTTGATTCATATAAATACTCAGTATTCGATGGTAAATATTCAGCGTCTTGACCTGGCATCACATTTTCACCACCTGCTAAACGAACTAAGTCTCCCGCATAAGAATTTTCTGTGGCCACTAAATAACTACCAGGTACACCTAATAATATTAAAACACGTGGTTTTTCCTGTGTACTCGCTGACGTTTTAACTGTATCGATTTTGGCTTGTAGCTCCGCATTCAAAACTTTTGCTTCTTCAATACGGTTATAACGTTCACCAAGTGCTGTAATTTCGGTCATCATCGATTCAATCCCTGATAAATCAACAAAATCTACTGGAATTTTTAACTTTTCAAATTTATCCTTTAAATCATATTCTAATGTTGATACCGATAATACTTCTGTAGGGTTTAACGATTTAATAATTTCTGCATCAGGATCCATTGCATTGCCGATGTCTGGTAAACCATCAAAACGTGCTGGTAAGTCCTTCACTGTATTTGGTACTGCAACTGCATCTAGGTTCAATCGGTCTAAAATTTGTGCAATAACAACTGTCCCTGCAATAATACGGTGATCCTCTTCTACTGGAGCTACTTGCCCACTTACTTGTTCAGCATCGATTTCTACTTTCTTATTTTGATCTGCTTGATCGTCGCCACAGCCTGCTAATACTGCCATTGTAAATGCAAGGCCAGCTAGCCATTTCTTCACGATGTATGTCCCCCTTAATCATTAAACTGAAGTAAAATTTCATCATCTATCCATGGAAGCTTACTTCAATTTAATCAAATCTGATATTTCTACATTAGCTTGAAAAAAGGCAGTGACTCCCGCTATTATCGCGGAAGTCCTGCACTTTCAATTAGCTTATTTTAAGCTTGCTAATGCTGTTAATGTGTTGTTAATGATTTTCGCCATGTGTGCGCGAGTTAATTTATCTTCTGGAGCGAATTTATCACCATTACCAGAAATGATACCTAAGTTGCTTAATTCAGCAATCGCTTTTGCTGCTTCTTCTTCTTTAGGTAAGTCTGAGAAATTAGCTGTTGCGCCAGTAGCTTCATAACCTTGTTTTTCTAATAAACGATAGATCATTAACGCTGCTTGTTTACGTGTAATATCATCAGATGGACCGAATGTAGTAGCTGAAGTACCGTTGATTACACCGATACCTTTTAATACTTTAATAGCATCTTGAGTTTCAGTATCAAAGTTAGTGATATCTTTAAACTCAGTTGTTGCTGGTACATCTAAAGTTAATGCACGGCTTAACATTAGTGCAAAGTGAGCACGCTTTAAGTTGCTGTTCGGATTGAATTTATCAGCAGCTTTGAAAACACCTAAATTGTATAGGGCTACGATATCATTGTATTGTGCGTTACCTTCGATATCAGTAAACGGAACTGTAGTTTCTACTGTTTCTTCTACTGCTTTTTCACCGAATTGTAATTGAACTTTGTGAATTTCTTCATATAAAATTTCATCTTTTACTTTAACAGTTAAGTCAGCTGTAGCAGTGTAAAGTTTTGATAAATCATCTACAGAAACTGTGTAGATTTTCACTGTATTTGCACCAACAACCTCTTCAGATTTCAATGCAACTGTTGCACCTTCTACCTTGAAGTCATTTAAATGTTGACCTTCTGGGAAAGTTACGTCTACATCAAAGCCGCCTTCAGTAGTAGTTACAGTTACTTTATCAGCTAAATATTTACCTTGCATAATTGAAAGTTCACTTGTGCCATCTTTGTATACGTATACAGGCATAGTTTCGCTAGTTGGTTCTGGCTTCACTTCTTCTTTTACTCCAGCCTCTGGTAATTTTAGGTCAGCTGTTTCGATTGCAAAACCAAATTCGTGTGACATCATTTGACCGCCACCAACATTTAAGTCGATTTTCGCTGCATGTAGGTCACCAATTGCGTCGATTTCGAAACTAAATGTACGAACATCGCCTTCTTTATCTGTTCCTGAAATTACTTTTGCTTCTTTACCTTCTACAGTAACTTTAGTAATAATGTGATTTGATTTTGCAAGTGTAGCAATTTCAACAAAATACTTACCATCTTTTACAACTAGTTTTGCATCTGGAGAAACTTGACTTGTAATCGCTGTATAGTTACCAACGTTGCCTTTGTATGCATCCCACTTAATATCGTAAGTACCATCGGCAACTGATTTATACTCTTTACCTTGTTTGAACAATTTTTCAGCTGGTTTTGTCTCTTCAGCAGGCTTTGTTGGTTCTCCACCTTTAATTGAAGCTTTGTCTGGAGTTACAGTCGCTGTAGCTTTACCAATGGATAATTCTAAATCAATTTTTACAGGCGCATAGTCTGCTGTTACTGGTACAGAAATTATCTTTTTGCCATCCTTTTCGACAATGATGGATGTACCATTTACTGTAACCGATTTAACCAATGCTAATACTGCATCAGGCAATGATACTTGGATATATTGCTTACCATCCAACTCTACAAAAGCACCCGGACTCTTAATGTAGTTAGATAGAATACCACCTACACTATCTTCTAATTTAAATTCAATAGTTTTTCCCTCCGCAGGTGTAGTCGCGTCTGCAGCAGATACTGCCATTGCCGGTACGATTGCAGATGTCGCTAATAATGAAGCGATTACTGCTTTTGTTGCTTTAGATTGCTTTGCCATTCAAAAATTCCTCCCTAATCACTCAATTTTTTTGTTTTTTTGTGCGAATGAATACAATCGTCGCTACGATTAATGGTAGCAATGCAATGATTGGTAATTCATCGCTCGTCTCTGGATTTTCTACTGCCTCAGACTCTTCAGCTTGCTCTTTTTCAGTTGAAGTTGAAGTTGACTGCTCAATTTCTTCTGATTTTGTCGAATCATCATTTGTCGTAATAGGTGTTGATTGCGTATTTGATGATTCTGTTGTTACTTTTTCTGTGGATGTTGCTGGTTTATTTGAAGAAGTATTACTTCCTGACGATTTTGTCGGTGTCTTTTCGCTTGTAGCTGGTGTTGTAGCAGGCTTTATTTGCGCTGGTGCCGGAGTTGTTTGTTGCTTTGGTTCTTCAGCTTTTGCCTCTGGTAAAGCATCTGTATTAAATACAAAATCAACACTATACGCATGATGATAATCAATGTCATCAATATCAATTTTCATGCCAATCGTTGTTAATTGTGGATTCGATACAGAAAACTCTACTGTACGTTGATCTGTGGCTTCGTTTGCGCTAATCACCTTAGCGCCACCTGGAGGATTAAATTGTGTAACCCATCCACTTTTCTTGATTGTAAGCTGCACAGTCATTTTACCATTATTTACAACTAATTTGGCAGGTTTTGAAAAATAATCATTTGCTATCGATGCAGAGTTACTTCCAGGCTTATTTACCTGATACTGAATACTATAGGTTCCATCCGCAATCGCAGCTTTTGAATTTGTTGGAAAACATAATCCAAAAAATAACATTGTCACAAAAATAAATATGAGATATTTTCTCACTCCAATTTTCCTCCCTTTCATGCAGATTACAAATTGTCTAATAGAGAATATTTCTCATTACCAATCTCTAGCATGCCATAAATTTCTAAGTTGTACAATTATAAATATCCTTTATTTATAATTTAATCTTATTTTCAACATAAAATCCATATTTTTGTAGTAAATAGTACTTGTAAATTAAATTTCACCAACTAAAAAGGCATAACTGTATTTACTACAGTTATGCCTAAGTTTATCGAATTATTAATATTTACTTACTTCTTCCGGGTGAAATCCATCACGTTGTAAATAGTTTTCATGTGCCCAAATATTTAATTTCGCATTTTCAGCAACGTCTTGAACTTCTAAAAGTTCACTTTCAAGCGTATCATTTGGTGCATTCACGTAACGAACCGCAGCAAGCCCTTCACTTAATAAAATTTCATGTAGACTCACTCCATCTACAAATACGTAAGCTAGTAAACGATCGTATTTATCTGTTTCTGGACCTTTATCAAATAACACCTGAACAGACTTTGCATTTTCTAGCATTTGAATTGTTAATGCTTTTGCCTGTTCAGCGTATGGCATTGGGTCACCTTTGTCGTAATTCATTTCAGGTGTGTCAATCATCAAAAAGCGAATTTTTTTCTTTTCACCATCAAGCTCGACGTTTATTGTATCGCCATCATTTGCCGATAAATAGTTGACATCGATTAATTGCTTTCCTGTTTTGTCCATTGCGAGTTCAGGTGTAATGACATATTCTTTTGTTTCTTCAAGCGACACATTCGTATCCGTTGTAACTGGTGTTGCATCTTCTTTAGGATCACTAAAAATCAAATATAGTGCAACCGCTAATATAATTGTTCCACTCGAAATGAGCGTTTTAATATCACTTAACTTCATTATTTAAATCCTTCCTAAATTTCTGTTTTTGGCTTTGGTAGAGGGCCTAAAACAACTGGTGGAATATCGGCAAATGTTTCGCCTTCTTCTTCTAAATCGCGCATACGGTGAGCTAAACGAGAAGCCGCGCAAGCAGCGATACTACCAACAAGATCATCTAAAAATGTATTTACTGATTCGCCAGCTTTTGTATCTAATTTTTTAATAATCCCAATTTTTTGTTTGTCTAAATGACCGAATGTTGTTACGGCTATACTTCCGTACGTAAATACTGAACCTAGCGCTAATGTTTCATCGACACCAAAAAGTCCTTCATCGGATTCGATAATGGCTTGTAGTGGCTCTGATAACATTTTCTTTTCAGCCAATTCATCCAGTTCAATTCCAACTAAAACCGCGTGCTGTACTTCACGCTTATTTAGTACACGTTCTACCGACTGAATACAGTGTTCAATCGTTAACCCTTCATTATATGGAGATTGCATTGTATAAACGATTTCAGCAATGTCTTCAATTTTTACATTTCGACGGATTAAAGCGTCATATGTTGCCTTTGCCACTTCATCAGAGTGCACTCGAATATTTTTATTATGCATAATAAATCCTCACTTTAATTTAATTTCAAACTTAACCTGTATTTTGTTACTCTTTCTCTATATTACACCTTTATTTTTCTTTATGATACAATTTCGATACAACGATAGACAGGAGTGACAACTTTGGAAAAGGGCACAGTGAAAGAGGTTACATTTTATAGTAATGCTCTTCAGGAGGAATTGGAACTGCTATTATACATCCCAGCAAATTATTCTCCACTATATGAATATAACATTTTAATCGCATCGGATGGTAGAGATTACTTTCAATTAGGAGGTATTCCGCGACTTGCAGATCAGCTTATCGACGACTACATTATTGAAAATGTTATTATCGTTGGTGTTCCTTATAAAAATTACGAAGATCGTCGCCGTAAGTACATACCGACTGGTGATCAATTCGAAGCGTATATGCGCTTTTTAGCACATGAGCTTGTTCCTTATTTAGATGAAGAATTTTCAACATCACAGATGGGTCAAGGTCGTGCACTAATTGGTGATTCTATGGCTGCAACAATTTCACTTTTAACGGCGTTACATTATCCGAATATTTTTGGTAAGGCTGGACTTCAATCTCCATATATAGATGAGCATGTTATACAGGCCGTTCGTGAAGCCAAAAATACTGACTTACTTTCAACGTATCATATTATTGGTCAACGCGAAAAGGAAGTTGTTTTAAAAGACAATTCCGTCAAAGATTTCTTAACACCGAACCGAGAATTACATGCATTATTTATTGAAAAGGGAATTGAAACATTTTATGAGGAAATTGATGGGAACCATACTTGGATTTCATGGAAGCCCGACTTAAAGCGCGCATTAATTGAATTTTTCGGATAATGCTTGGTGCTTGAAATGTTTATTGACAAAATTTTCTGTTATACTTATATAAAATTTGATTAATTCTTAGGGGGTAAAGAATTTGAAATTTGGTATTGTTGCATTTCCATCAAAGAAAATACAAGATTTAGCGAACACGTATCGCAAACGTTATGACCCGCATTATGCATTAATTACGCCTCACATTACTTTAAAAGACGCATTCGATGCAGACGTGTCAGAGATTGATGAAATTTCTAAAAAGCTAGCAGAAATTTCAACGCAAACTGCACCTTTACAAATTCATGCGTCACGAATCAGTTCATTTTATCCAACTACAAATGCTATTTATTTCCGCATTGAGCCAACTAAACAACTAGAAAATTTATATAACACACTACAACAAACTTTAAATGTTGGGACTCCAAAATACGTATTTGCACCGCATATTACCATTGCACAAAAAATGTCAGCCTCTGAACATGATGATATTATAGGTCAATTACGTATGGTTGGTGTTGATGAGCGTGATACGATTGATCGTATTCACATCCTGTATCAATTAGAAGATGGCTCTTGGACAACTTATGAAACATACAAATTGACTGGAGCTGAGTAAGCAGTGTTTGAAGTAAAATTAGTGACAACTGATGAAGACCGCGAGCGCGCATTTTCGCTACGAGAAGAGGTTTTTGTCAAAGAACAAGGTGTTCCTTTAA
>JAZUES010000171.1:0-2603 GCA_045640265.1 Solibacillus sp. | reverse complement strand
CTGCAATCTGGCATACCAAATACCAGAAGGCATTTTAAATAAAAAATAAGGCTTAGCCATAGAACCTCACTTTGCAACAAAAACCTTGGTTTAAAACCGTAGTTTAAATTAGATGTGATTTCTACGCTAAGCCTTACTTTGTTAGGTTTAGTAGTAGCGCTAAATTCTTATACCACAAGGATTTAGCTTTATAGCGGGGGCAGGACTCGAACCTGCGGCCTCCGGGTTATGAGCCCGACGAGCTGCCAACTGCTCTACCCCGCGTCGTATTAAGTGTAAGTATTATACGAGACTAATAAAAAATAGTCAAGCGATTTTCACACAGGTTTTGTGCATTTGTGTAGATAATTCGGCATTCAATAAGTCCTAAAAGAACAACAGGAATAGCAAACCAGCGCAGATTATTTTGGAATCCGGCAAAAAAATCGTAAAAACCGTGGATTAAAATTGCAACGGCAATGATCGAAAACTTGCGAGGTTTATTTCGCCAACTAAAAATAAATAGGGCACCTAAGCCGGTACAAGACATATGAATTACGTCTGATGAAAAAATTCGTAAAAAAATCTGACCATAAAGCAAAGATGCACCGCGACTTGAGGCAATTTGTAACTTATCCAAATAATAAACAACTGACTCAAAACATCCAACCGAAAGACCCATTACAAAAGCTAAAAGCAAAAAGTTTAGGGGAGTGTAATCTTTGTGTGGTAAAGGAATAACCAAAAACATTTTTATTAATTCTTCGACTAAACCGTACAAAAGCACAGATTTTAGCAAAGAATGTAAAACAGGCATATTTTGTAAAATCTGAAAAGAAGGCAAAAAGAACTGAATAACAGAAATTGGAAGCACAGCAGCCAATCCTAGCAGAACTGCAATTAATTCATGACTAAATTTAATTTTAAAACAAAATCCGCAGATAAAAAAACAAGCCAAAAGAGGCAAAAAACACAAAAGAATTCCCATGACTGCCATACTAAGTACTCCAAAAAATCAAAAAAAAATACCTGACATCCACAATTAAATGCCAGGCTGTAAACAAAATTAATTGCCGCAGTTTCCGCAGCCTTCGCCGCCACAACCACCGTCACCACAATCACAATTACCGTCGCATTCTCCACCGCAATCACAGTCGCCGCCACAGTTACCTCCGCAACCGCCACCACAGCCACCGCATCCTTTAGGATTCAATTCGTCTTCAGTCGCATCACGAACTTCCACAACTTCCACATCAAAATGCAAAGTTTTACCAGCTAATTCATGATTTCCGTCAACCTTAACAAATTTATCAGTAACTTCAACGGCACGAACAATAATTGGACCGCCAGGACTCATCATCTGAAAAGCCATCCCAACTTCAATCGGAATATCAATTGCAAACTGCTCAACAGGAACATTTACAACCATGCGTTCATCATACTCCCCGTAAGCATCTTTTGGCCCAATTACAGCAGAAAATTTATCACCAACTTCCTTGCCTAAAAGTTCATTTTCCAAACCAACGATTAAATAACCGTGACCGTGAACATAACCCAAAGGAGCTCCACCTACAGAAGAATCCAAAACCTGACCATCATCATCAGTTAAAGTATAGTGAATTGCAACCCATTTATCCTGTTCAATTTTCATTACAAATCCATCCCCATATCACCGTAATCAACCGCATTATCCTGCACAACTTCACTGATTTCAGGACAAGCATCCTTTAAATAACGTTCAATCCCCATTTTCAAAGTCATTAAAGCCATAGGACAACTTCCGCAAGCCCCAGTCAAATTCAAATGAACCTTCATATCATCATCAATACAAACAAATTCCATATCGCCACCATCAGCTTGTAACTGAGGTCGGAACATTTCCAAAGCTTCCAAAACAGTAGCCTGGATTTTTTCATCTACCATAAAATCCTCCAAATGAATCCCTATAAAGATAATACAAATTTGAATTAAAAAAAAGTTAATTTTATTTTATATTTGGAAGCTCCCCTTCAAATTCAAAAATGCCCGCATTTTTTATATTTGAAGGGTCGGCAGTTCCGCAGTTCCCTAACGGTCAGCCTCCTCAACGCCACAAAAGTGCCGTCTGCGGTGGCCACCTTCGGTGCTGCTCCATTGCCTAGCTTAAACTTTTATTAAGCAGGCAAAAAGAGCTTGTCAAGGCTTTAAGCAAAGCGTGCCTTTACAAGCTCTTATAACTAGCTTTTTATGAATTACTTCCGCTACGATGTGCCCGACAAGTAACGCGGCTGAGTGAGTAATGAAATTATTAAACCTCGCTACGCTCGGCTCACTCAGAGCGTACTTGCGATCCCCTCTTCGCTCACGTAATTCATAAAAAGGGGCAAACTAGCTTTGTACATTGTTTTTTTCCTTACCGTAAGTTTTCAAACTGTTTATCTAATTAAAATTTAACTGCCATTGAATATTTAACTAGACTAGCTTTTTATGAATTACTTCCGCTACGATGTGCCCGGCAAGTAACGCGGCTGAGTGAGTAATGAAATTATTAAACCTCGCTGCGCTCGGCTCACTCAGAGCGTACTTGCGGTCCCCTCTTCGCTCACGTAATTCATAAAAAGGGGCAAACTAAAAATTGTCACACG
>JAZUES010000170.1:0-13345 GCA_045640265.1 Solibacillus sp. | reverse complement strand
GAAAATGAAAAGTGATGAGGATTAAGCGGCATTTGAACATTCCCAAGCCGAATGCCCCATGGTTCTCATCCTTTCGTTAACCACAATAGAAAAGCTCTTTCGTTTTACGGACTAGATCCGGAGACGAAAGAGCTTTTTTTAATAAGAATTAAATAATTTAGATAAAAAAGGATTGAAATTTAGTTAATCCCAAAAAGAGTGAAATGCCTCAAAGGGGATTTTTTCCCAAACGGTGCCCCAAGAATCTGTATCAAAGAAATCAAATGTAGAGCAAGATTCAGTTGGTACATCCTTCGACTTCAAATAAACAACACGTTGATGGGTACATGATTTATTTGCAAGTTTTCCACTATTAATGTCAACGGTCACAGCTTCAACGCCTTTTGGAATAGGGAATGATTCATTTGACTTACCATCAAGAGCAGTTTCCATAAAATCAATCCATACTTGCTTAGAGGCAGCCATATCAGCTTGAACTGATAAAGTTTTCCCTTGGTCATAACCATTCCAAACACCCGCTGTTAATTCAGGAGTAAAGCCGATCATCCACTGATCACTATTCGTTGTCCCAGATTTTGCGGCATACGTATGTGACATACGAGAGCGCAATGAAATACCAGTTGCAGGGGAGTAATCGCTATAAACAGGGTCAAACATACCTGTCATCATTTGTGTTAAAACAGCAGCATCTTCTTTTGAAATTACTTGCTCTTTTTCCTTAGGTTTTTCATATTTGTAGACCACATTTCCTTTAGCATCCGTAATTGATAAAATTGTTGTTGCTTTGCGTTTTTCACCACCAGCAGCAATCGTATTGTAAGCGCTTGTTAAGTCATACAATGAATTTTCTGTTGTCCCAAGTGCTATGGAAGGGTTATCACTGTCAGAATAATTTAACCCAAAACGCTTTTGTGTATCGCGGAATGCACGATATCCAATTTCATCAAGTGTTTTTACGGCATATACATTATCTGAAATGGCTAATGCTTGTGCCATTGAAATTTCATGATCTGCATATTTCTTATTAATATTTTGCGGTGTATACGTTGCGCGACCACGATCATACGTAAAAGTCGTTTGACTCACATCTAAAAATGTCATTGGCGTAAAGTCATTTTCGAGTGCAGCCGCATATAAAATCGGTTTAATCGCAGAGCCTGGCTGACGATTTCCTAGCAGGACACGATTATATGAACTCGTGCTATATTCACGACCACCTACAAGCGCTGTGACAAATCCCGTGTCAGCTTCCATACTAACAAAACCCACTTGCAATTCTGTGTTCGGCATATTTTCAGTAATGGCATTTTCAGCAGCACGTTGGTGGGCTTGATTTAACGTCGTCTGAATTGTCCAACCACCTTCACTAATGCTAATGTTCTTTTCTGCTAAAATGTCACTTGCCTCATCCCAAACAACATCTAAAAAGTAAGGAGCAATGGATTTTGTAGCAATCCACTCATCGCTTTTTAGTACAACTGATTCAGATGTGGCACGTTGTTTTTCTTCATCTGTAATTTTACCTTGGTCCTTCATTAATTTTAAAATCACATGCTGACGATTTGTCGCCTTTTCTAAATTTTTCAACGGAGAATAGTAGGTTGGTCCTTTTGGAACACCAGCTAACATTGCTGCTTCGGATAAGGTTAAATCTTTAGCAGATTTCCCGTAAAAATAGCGACTTGCTGCTTCTACACCATACATGCCATGCCCATAGTAGACGGTATTTAAATAGCCTTCTAAAATTTCATCCTTTGAATAAAACAACTCTAAACGGTATGCAAATAAAGCTTCATTTACTTTACGCAACCATGTTTTTTCATGTGTTAAATAAAGGTTTCGGGCATATTGCTGTGTTAACGTACTTGCACCTTGTACTTTACTACCTGCCTTTATATCAGCGAGTACTGCGCCAGCAATTCGAGAATAGTCAAAGCCACCATGATTATAATAATCTTTATCCTCAACAGAGACCGTTGCATCGATTAAATATGGTGAAATATCATCTAAGTCCGTCCAATAACGACGTTCTCCTACAAAATGGTCACCGATATTATTTTTTTGGCTATCTAAAAATATGGATGCTTTCGGTACTGTAAGCGGAGGGGCTCCAGCTACTTGTGCATATATACGTAATGAAAGGAGGGTGACAGCGATGGCACAAATGAAACCAATCATAATTAAGCCTATTTTCCGACTGAATTTTCTTCGGTTCTTTTGTTTAAAATATTGCTGTCTTTTCAACTCTTTCACCTCATTTTCTATAGGGAATAGGATTATGTGCAGAATTAATTTTCTGTGAATTGAGAAAAGTCTAGAAAATCATCTTGCACTTTTGATAAAAACAACTATACTTTTGTCGAGACATAATTAATTTTATGTCGAATTAAGTCAGTTGCATATAATTATACGAAAATAGCGATTAAAAGTTTCGTTTCGTGATTTTAGTATGAGCAATTTAGAGGATACATATGCATGTAATGGGAAGTTTCAAATGAAAAAGAAGTGAAAGAGCAAACTAAATATACGAAGGAATAAGGTGACCGGTGATGAGATTTGATGAAACTTATGCAGGCAATCTATTTATTAAAAGCCACCAAAATTATGAAGAAAGTAAAGCCGTTCTTTACGGCATGCCAATGGACTGGACGGTAAGTTATCGACCTGGCCAACGATTCGGACCTGCGCGTATTCGTGAAGTATCCGTTGGTTTAGAGGAATACAGCTTTTATTTAGACCGTGAACTTGGGGATGTGCCATTTTTTGACGCAGGAGATATTCCATTACCCTTTGGAAATCCAGAAAAATCATTGGCAGAAATTAAAGACTTCGTTCGCAAAGTGATAGCAGACGGAAAAATTCCAGTCGGCATGGGCGGAGAGCATTTAGTTTCTCTACCTGTTATGGAAGCTATTTATGAAAAGTATTCAGATTTAGCAATCATTCATTTTGATGCCCATACGGATTTACGTACGGATTATGAAGGGGAGCTTTACTCTCACGCGACACCAATTCGTAAAATTGCGGATAAAATTGGACCGCAAAATGTGTATTCATTCGGCATTCGTTCTGGTTTAAAAGAAGAATTGCAATGGGCAAAAGTAAATGGCATGCATATTTCGTTATTTGAAGTACTAGCACCATTAAAAGAAGTATTGCCGACTTTAAAAGGACGCAATGTATATGTGACAATTGATATCGACGTATTAGATCCTGCACACGCACCAGGGACAGGTACAGTCGATGCAGGAGGAATTACACCAAAAGAGCTGCTTGCTTCTATCCATGAAATTGCCCGCTCAGAAGTGAATGTTGTAGGATTCGATTTAGTAGAAGTTGCGCCTGTTTATGACCATTCCGAAATTACAGTAAACACAGCCGCAAAGTTAATTCGAGAAATGATTCTCGGCTGGGTGAAATAAATTTAAAATACTTATAAAAAATTAAAAATGAGGCTGGGACATAAGTAAAAAATTTAAAGAAATAAGTAAACTATTATGATAAAAAAATGATAAATAGAAAATTGATTGGAATGGAGGGTCGATTCCTGGGGGAATAGCGTGACGCCTGAGACTACAGGCTCAGGCCACGCCCTCGGAAAGCGTACCCGGAATGGAAATTAATTTTCTTGCGCCGAAAAAATAGCATTTTTCTCACAGAGAAAAATGCTATTTTTGGGTTTTGTCCCAGCCTCACTTTTGTGAAATCTAAATTTATTTAAGTTGCTGGAATTGATTATAATGAAAAATATAAACTTTCTTTTGTAGTTTCGCTTGTGTTAAAGCATGATGACAATTTTGATAAAGTTGATTTAATTTTAATGCATTCGTTGGATAAGAACTAATGCCAATCGCTAAAGATAATTGAATTTCGGGATATTTTTCAAACGTTAACTGGCGAATTGAATGATCAATTTCAGAGGCGATTGTAATTGATTGTGCAGGGGCTAAGCTTGGTAAAATCACATAAAACTCATCGCTTCCAATTCTCCCTAAAAATGAGTTGCTCGGTAATTGCTGTTGAATGACTTGTACCACTTCAATTAAAACTTCATCACCTGTTTTGTAATGATATGTAAAATTAACATTTTGAAAATGCCTTATATCAATGTGAAGTAACTCAAATGGAACTTTAATGTTTATATAGGAAGTAAGCTTTTTTTCTACAGCGATATTGTTTGGTAATTGCGTTAAAAAGTCCATTTTTCGCAGGGCGTAAATTTGTTTGATCTGCTTATTTTTATGTTCAAGCTGCGATAAAATTTTTCGTATCGCATAAAATGTGAATGTAGAGAATAGGAGATAGATGATTAAATATTTTATTCCTACAATAGAGCAACGATAATAACAGAGTAATACAACAATGTGTTCGAACGTAAGGACATAAAAATAAATCGGTAAATTTTTATAAGTAATGGGACGTTTATAAGCAGCGTAGGCTGTACCACATGTTACAAACAACATATTGTACATCATGATGATCGATAACGTTGATGTGAAAAGTAAAAATTTACGCCCGATTACAATAAGAAGACCTGTAATAATAATTGTAGTAGGGCCACCGAGTAATCCTCCAAATAATAAGAAGATAGTTCGACTATTAATAAGAACACCATTCGCAAATGGAGCAGTTAACACCGATAAAAAAAGTGCTGCAAAGCCAAATGTAAGACCTGAAATGAACGGTTTATAGTTCATCATAAGCGGCTTATTAAAATACTGGATGAATGGCCAAAAAATGAGAATAGAAAAACAAAATAATATAGAAAAGTTAATGACAAACTCAAAGAACATTTAAATTCCTCACTTATAAAAGATTGATAGATGGTGGATAATTATCACCGATTTCATCATAATGCTCTACCTTTATATCACAATAGTAAAGTCGATGATAGTAAGTTTGCTCGAGTCGTAAAAAAGGCAAAAGACATTTCCAAACCACAAATAGGAGGGGAAATGTCTTCACTATTATTTAAAACTATTGGCATGAAAATAGGGCACATGGGGATTTTTTTTTGCGTACTGCTGTGCTTTTATTAAGCTTTTAATTAAATTTTGAGCATTTGTTCCATTATCAGGGTAGGAACATAAACCGACATCAATCGAAATGTGAATTTCCTCATTTTCTGGCCCTTCAAATGAATGCTTCTCAAAAGCCTCCATTAAATTATTTGCCTCCATAATGGCAAAGGCAGGTGCAACATCCTTTAACACAACGATAAATTCCTCACCAGCTAATCGCCCGACAAAAGTATCATTTTTTTTTGCGTATTCTTGAAGAAAACCTGCTATCTGTTTAATGATGGCATCTCCTGCTTGATAGCCATATATCGAATTCATCATTTTGAATTGATGAATATCTAATAGAAGCAAATTGAAATACGTTTTTTTCTTTATGAGACTTTGAATATATATTTCAATGGCGTAGTTATTTGGGAGTTGGGTTGGGTAATCCGTTCGTTGTAAATAATTTGTTTCTTGAACGGTATCACTAGTCCGCTTTACTCTCTGAATTAAACTATAAATAAAATAAAACGAAAATACCGTAAAAATAGCATAAATCACCGAATAAAAAATACTTTGATTATTAATGCAAAGGCCGAGCGTTAAAACAATCGTTATTTCGATAAAGCAAATCCAAAAATACTTAAAAAAAGTCTTGTCCGTTAGTTTAAACTTTCGTGTTAGAAAAAACAAAAGGATGGTCAGTATCAGAAAGTTTAAATTGACTATTAATGGGCCGACAGTTAAATCAGATAAAATCAATTGACCTAAACCCATGATCAATCCGCTAATGAGTATCGCAATGGGTCCACCTAATAGTCCACTAAAGAGCAATAAAATTAGTCGAGAACTAATCATAAAACCATAAACAGGATCAATTGTAGATAGCGTCAATATAAAACCAGCAATACCAAACTTTATCCCTGTTACATACGGCTTCGAACGTTCAATAAATGAATTTTGCTTAAAATGGTTAATAAAAGGCCAATAAATTAATAATGTGAATGTTAGTAACATACAAAAGTGATAAAAAATTTCAATAATCATGAGAATCTCCTTTAATCCTAAAATAATCATCACTTTTTTACACAAAAAAAACTATTGATTTAGCTGAATCAAGTAAAAATCGTTGTAAACAACTTTATTGAACGAGTAAGCGCAAAGATTGAGTTTCGTCCTTGCTTAAAAGCGTCTATTCATCCTATAATAAAAAGGTTATAGAAAAACATATATAGGAGCTGACTGCTGTGGCGAACGAGAGCGGGAAAACAGTCAAAATTAAGCTAGTTTCCTCAATCATTCCAACCGAGGGTGAGCTTGAAAAATACGAAATGTGGCTAGAGGGTAGCTGTGTTGAAAAAGGCGGCAGTCTTTATTTACGCTATGAAGAAGTTCAGGAAGACTTACAAATTCAAACGACGATTAAATTAAATAAAGAGCGTTCGTTTATTATGCGTAGTGGGGACGTGAACATGCGCTTGCCGATAAATCTTAATACGCGTGAAAATGGGCATTACGAAAGTCCATTTGGCTCACTTCCAATCATTACAGATACACATCAGCTTGCCATTGAAGTAATGGAAAGTGATAAAGTATCAGGGCGTTTTCTTACGCAATATGATCTAATAATAGGCGGCAATTCTGTCGGCAAATACACTTTAGAAATACAATTTACGGAGGTACAGATATGAACGCAGTAGAACAGTTACAGCAATCAATTAAAGCAGCTTTTGCAGCGGCAATCGAAAAGGCAGGCTTAGTAGAAGCAGGCACAGAAGTGAACATCCATTTAGAAACACCAAAAGATAAAGCAAATGGTGACTTCGCAACGAACGTAGCGATGCAATTAACAAAGTTAGCTAAAAAGCCACCACGTGCGATCGCAGAAGCTATTTTAGAAGCAATTGAAACAGAAGGAACAGATATCGAAAAAATCGACATTGCAGGTCCTGGTTTCATGAATATTACAGTACGCAAAGACTTCTTAGCAGGGGTTGTAAAAGCAACTTTTGAACAAGGTGAAAACTACGGTCGTTCAAATGCTGGTGCCGCTGAAAAAGTTCAAGTAGAGTTCGTATCAGCGAATCCGACAGGTGACTTACACTTAGGTCATGCGCGCGGTGCTTCGGTAGGGGATTCTTTATGTAACGTAATGGACTTCGCAGGTTTTAATGTATCTCGTGAATACTACATTAACGATGCAGGTAACCAAATTAGCAATTTAGCGCATTCATTAGAAGCGCGTTATAAACAAGCGTTAGGGATGGAAGCTGAAATGCCAGAAGGTGGCTACCATGGCCCAGATATTATCGGCATTGCAAACAAATTAGCTGAAGAATTCGGTGCGACAATTTTAGAAAAAACAGAAGAAGAACGCTTTAAATTCTTCCGTCAGCACGGGTTAAAATTAGAGTTAGGAAAATTACAAACCGACCTTAAAAACTTCCGCGTAGAATTTGACGTATGGTATTCAGAAACGTCTTTATACGAAAACGGTAAAGTGGAAGTAGCACTAGACAAATTAAAAGCAAATGGTCACGTATTTGAAGAAGATGGAGCGACTTGGTTCCGTTCGACAACATTCGGTGACGATAAAGACCGTGTATTAATCAAAAAAGATGGTTCATTCACATACCTTACACCAGATATTTCTTACCACGAAGATAAAATCGTACGTGGCTTTGATAAATTAATTAACATTTGGGGTGCTGACCACCACGGTTATATCCCTCGTATGAAAGCAGCAATCGAGGCACTTGGTTACGAGCGTGATACATTAGAAGTGGAAATTATCCAAATGGTACAATTGTACAAAGACGGCGAGAAATTCAAAATGTCGAAACGTACAGGTAACGCAGTAACAATGCGTGAATTAGTAGAAGAAGTTGGCCTAGATGCTGTACGTTACTTCTTCGTAAAAACAGCGGGCGATTCTCACATGGACTTCGACTTAGATTTAGCTGTATCACAATCAAATGAAAACCCAGTGTATTACGCACAATACGCACATGCACGTATTGCTTCAATTATTCGCGCAGCTGGAGAACAAGGCTTCACAGCTTCATTAGAAAACCTTGGTCTATTAACTGCTGAAAAAGAAGAAGAAGTACTGAAAAAAGTAGGCGCATTCCCACAAATCGTGGCAGATGCAGCAAAATACCGTACACCGCACCGTATTGCCAACTACATTCAAGAATTAGCAGCTGCATTCCACAGCTTCTACAATGCAGAAAAAGTAATCAATCCGGACAACAAAGAGCTTACAGAAGCACGTCTAGCATTAATTACAGCTGTAAAAACAACAATGGCAAACGCATTAAAACTAATCGGTGTATCTGCACCAGAAAAAATGTAATTCAAACTTCAAAAAAACGATTTTGACTCCAAAAGGTCAAAGTCGTATTTTTTTTGCCTAAAATTTGGTGAGGGTGAAGACGGAGAAGACATAAATAAAAAAATTATCAAAGTAATATCTGATTGCATATAGAAAGAATAATGGAGTAAATAATTCCCTTAATTAATAGTCATTGTTGGAAGGAAACATTTTATTAAACAGTTAGTTGATTGGAATGGAGGGGTGGCGACTCCCAGGGGAAAAAGCGCGTGCGGAAAATCCACTTATTTCGGGACGTGTACCGAAATAAGTTAGTTGGAGCCGCGCCCCGTATTTAAAAAGGAACAAATGCTAAAATCGCCACGTCATGTGACAACGCATTTGTGACCAACTTCATGTAGGCCTCACCCCGTAATGGAAATCAACGTCCATAATTCAACGAATAAAATTGCTAATCCTCCTGAATTAAAAGTATGTAGTAAAAAAATATTCATAAATTTTTTTCACCCCAAACCCTCTCTATAACTACATTTCTAAATTAAAACAATTAATCATATAAAAAAACTCGGAATAAAGTATTGACTTCACAATATTCTGAAAGTATCATTGATTTCAACAGTTGAAAGACAAACTGAATTACAAAAATAGGTGGCGTTATATTTGAGTAAACAGTTATTTATACAAACAGATGAACAGCGACAATGGCTCAAAAAATTAGAAACATTAAAAGAAAGCTTCACAAAAAATGCTCAGCAAATCGATGAACAATCGGTTTTCCCATTTGAGAATTTCAAAAAGCTACGAGAAATAGGCTATACCAAGCTGACATTACCAAAACAATATGGCGGTGCAGGCTTCACGGTTTATGATGCTGTATTGTTACACGAAACATTAGCAAGTTATTGTGGCAGCACGGGGTTAGCTGCATCATGGACGATTCAAAATGTCGGTGAAATTTTTGAAAACCGTTATTGGGATCACGATAAGCTAGATTGGTTTGGCAAAGAAGTGAGTAACGGAGCTACAGTCAATCGTGCAGTAAGCGAATTTGCGATGGGAAGTCCTGTTCGTGGAGGAAAGCCTGCTACATCAGCAAAGCGTGATGGAGACCATTACATTATTAACGGCCGCAAAAATTATACAAGTGGCGCACCAGATTTAGATTATTTTTTAGTATCAGCTTGGATTGAACAAGACGATCACTTAGGATTTTTCCTCGTACCAAAAACAGCGGCGGGCGTATCGGTTGAAAACACATGGGATGTGGCCTCAATGCGCGGGACAGGAAGCGATGATCTTGTACTCGACAATGTACGTGTGGAGCTCTCTAATTTGGTTGAAATTCCGAGTTATTCGACAGGTTTTAAATTAAATGGTTGGCTACTACTAATTCCAGCAACGTATTTAGGTATCGCACAAGCAGCTCGTGATTACGCCGTTGAGTTTGCAACAACGCATTCACCAAACAGTATTGAAGGCACCATCGCCCAACTACCGAATGTGCAAAGCTTAATTGGTGAGATGGATTTAGCATTAACGAACGCACGCTTTACCATTTATGGTGTGGCCCAACTCTACAATGATCCATCCAAAAAAACAGCGATCATCAATGAAGTAAATATCGCTAAGCATGTCGTAACAAATACGGCAATCGAAGTGGTTGATAAAGCGATGCGACTCGTTGGAGCAAAAAGCTTACAACGTTCAAATCCTTTGCAACGCTATTACCGAGACGTACGTGCAGGTTTGCATAATCCACCAATGGATGATTTAACGATTAAACGTTTAGCAGAAACGGCAATTCAAGAAAATTTAAAACAGAAAGAGGTTCTTATATGAAATTCAAAACATTTACCAAATTAGCTACGGTGGGTATCGCATCTATCGCTTTACTGGCTGCTTGCGGCAATGACCCAGATTCAAGTTCGGCGTCATCTTCTACATCAAAAGACGGGGTAACGGTTGTTAAAGTTGCTTACGATCAAGCAGGAAAACCGATGACTTACCTAGATGAAAATGGCAATGCAACAGGTTATGACGTGGAAGTAATGAAGCTTGTTGACGAAGCATTACCAGAGTATGAGTTCCAGTACGTCGGAACAACAAGTGACGATTTATTAATTGGTGTGGAACAAGGGAAATATGATGCAGGTGTAAAAAATGCTTTCTGGACAGAAGAACGTACACAAAAATATGTATTCCCAAAAGAGTTTTTAGGATTAAGTAGTGCAGGGCTTGTACTGAAAAAAGAAAATGCTCATATTAAAAACTTAAGTGATTTTGCTTCAGCGGGCTTTACGCTAGCGCCAATCGCCGCGAATAATGCGCAGTATACGATTATTGCTGAATACAACGAAGCAAATCCTGACAACCCAGTGAAATTAAAAGCGGGTGAAGATTTTTCAGTAGACGTTGTGCAATGGGTTAATGAAGGACGTGTCGACGGCGGTGTTCAAATTGAAGGTGCATTTACAGGGCAAGTATTAACAGAAGATGGCCCTTATGCCCATTTAAAAGATGACGTAGTTTACAACGAATTTGCTGTGATTAAAACATGGCCACTATTTAATAAAAAACAACAGGAATTTGCAGATGCCTATGATAAAGCCATCGCAGAAATTAAAAAGACGGATGCCTTACGTGATTTAAGTGTTGAATTTTACGGTAAAGATTTGTTTGAAGTATTAGAGTCAGTAAACCGTTAATTTCTTGAACTGCTTAAGTAAAGTGCTTAAGCAGTTTTTTCGTAAAAAGAGTGATTATCAAGAAGGATGTGAGCGAATTGGAAAAATATTTTGACCTAACCTATATTTGGTCGGCATTACCAGCGCTAGTGCCGTACTTATGGGTCACGCTTTACATAGTAGCATTTTCAGTTATTGGCGGAACCTTATTAGGAGTTTTATTAGCTGCAGCAAAGTTAAGCTCGAATAAATTTTTACAATTTTTAGCGAATGGTTATACAACAATCATGCGCTGTACACCTTCCATTGTTCTCTTATTTTTAGTGTATTACGGCATTCCAGCATTTTCGGATGCGTTATTTGGACTAAACTTACAAAACATTTCTACAGGCGTTTTTGTTGTCATCACCTTCAGTTTACAATTTGCCGCAATGATGTCGGAAGTTGTTCGTTCAGCGTATTTAGCGATTGATAACGGACAATATGAAGCAGCGGTTAGTGTTGGCTTAACACCTTTTCAAGCGTATCGCAGAATTATTTTCCCACAAGCACTTGTTATCGCGTTACCGAACTTTGGAAATGGGCTAATTTCCGTACTACAAGAAGGTGCCCTTGCTTATACAATTGGCTTTATTGATGTAGTTGGGAAAGCAAACTTAATTATTGCTGGTAATTATGGCACCCATACGCTTGAAATTTATATTGCCCTTGCTGTAATTTACTGGGTGCTTTCGATTTCCATTGAAAAAATCTTTGCGGTACTCGAAAAAGCATTTAATAAAGGGAACCGACCAATCAAAACAACTTAGGAGGAGCAAATATGGAATTTATCAATTGGTCATTTTTAGTAGATACATTTTTTGTAGCGTTAAGCGGTGTTCCAGTTGCCCTTTTAGTAACCGTTGTTGCACTTTTGGTTGCCGTTCCACTTGGCTTTTTCTTAGCCCTTGCTCGCGTGTATGAAATACCTGTTATTAACTTTATCGCGAAAATCTATATTTCATTTGTGCGTGGGACGCCAGTAATCATTCAAATTTTCGTATTGTATGCAACGATTCCACTTTTACTAAATGGACTGTTTGAAAAATATCATATTGATTATCCGATTTATGACATTAACCCATTATGGTATGCGTTTATTATTTTCTCGTTTAATACAGCAGCCGTTTTAATAGAAGTATTTCGTTCCGCGTTACAAACGGTATCGAAAGGACAGCTAGAGGCAGCACATTCTGTTGGCTTAACAACAGCGCAAGCATATCGCAGAATCATCATTCCACAAATGCTCGTTTCTGCAATGCCAAACCTTTGTACAGCAACGATTAATTTAATTAAAGCAACGTCGCTCGGCTATGCGATTTCACTGCAGGAAATTACGCTAAAAGCAAAGGTAGAAGCGAACTTTGGCTACAACTATTTAGAGGCTTATATTGATATTTTTATCGTGTATTTAATTGTTTGTATCATCGTTGAAAAATTATTTAAATGGTATGAAAAACATTTAAGCCGCTATAAAGTCGCGGTCGCATAGGGGAGATTGTTATGTTAGAAATAAAAAATGTGCATAAAACATTTGGCAAAAGCGAAATTTTAAAAGGAGTCGACTTAACGATTGATAAAGGAGATGTTGTTGTAATTTTAGGCCCTAGTGGTTCAGGAAAAACGACACTCTTACGCTGCATTAACTTTTTAGAACGTGCTGATGTGGGAACGGCAAATTTTGATTCTATTGAAGTCGATTTACATCAAGCATCGAAAAAGGACATATTAGCGATTCGTAAAAAAACAGCTTTTGTATTCCAAAACTATAACTTATTTAACAATAAAACAGCACTTGAAAATGTCGCAGAAGGATTGTGGATTGGGCGCGGTGTAAAAAAAGAGGAAGCCTACCAAATCGCACGTGAAGCATTAGATAAAGTTGGATTGACTGCGAAATACGATTCGTATCCAAGCCAACTGTCTGGTGGTCAGCAACAACGTGTCGGTATTGCTAGAGCAGTTGCACTAAATCCGGATATTATTTTATTTGATGAACCAACATCCGCACTTGATCCCGAACTTGTCGGCGAAGTGTTAGGGGTGATGAAGGATATCGCAAAAGAAGGAACTACAATGCTCGTTGTGACACATGAAATGTCCTTTGCCCGTGACGTTGCGAACCGCGTCATCTTTATGGATGGTGGCAATGTTATCGAAGAAGGAACACCGCACGAAATTTTCGTACAGCCAAAAGAAGACCGCACAAGACAATTCCTACGCCGCGTATTACCAGATGATTATACGTATCATATTTAATAGTGTAGATATTGATGATATAAAAA
>JAZUES010000169.1:0-4558 GCA_045640265.1 Solibacillus sp. | reverse complement strand
CATATCGAGCCATATTTAGAAAATTACCACGTGTTAGCAAAACGTGATTATGATCCTTTATATGAAGTAATCATCGAAAATACCAATAAGCCACTGCCAGAAAATGTGCGCGTGCAAGCGTTGTCTGCAAGTGAAGTTTGTAAAGTACTAACAAGTAGCAAGGAGGGGACAATCGATGACATCTATCGTGAAAGTCAGTCCGGCACGTAATATTGTTGAGCAAGTGAAATGGAAGTGTAAAGCGTATAGCTCAGCATTTAGTACAGTATTAATTGTGCATATTTTAATCTCGCTATTATCCGGCGGGGGTAGTGGAATGATGGGTTACGGGCGTGGATTTGTGAATTACCAAGAAAAATTTTATACATTGGATGGACTGTTTATTTTTAGTATTATCGCATGCTTAATTATCGGTTGGATTTTCGCATCGAAGCAGTTATCCTATGACAACTTTTCAATTGTCACGACAAAACGGATGGAGACGATTTCAACGGTTTTAGTCCTATGCCTATTAAGCGTGTTCGTGGTGATTTCTGCACTGAGTACATTAAGCATTTCTCTCTATATAAACATACTAATTACAAATGAAGTTTTTATGTTTCCTAATGCCATGATCTCGTGGGCTTCCATAGCCGTCTTTTTACTGGGAACGCTGCTAGCTAGTATGACTGGCTATGTCCTTCACCTTCTATTTGATTTTTCAAAGGTAGCTTGTGTCGTGCTATTTATCGGATGTGTTTTATTTGTTCGCGAGTTTACAAACGATTTTTGGACAATTGTATTTGGTCATGATGCGCTAAATGTGATAGGGAGAACTATGCTTTATATTTTGATCTTATGGGCAGTCGCTTTCTGGATTAATCAGCGAAAAGAGGTGATTCGTTTATGAGTAGCATTGCATTGATAGCTATTTTACCCATTGTTTTAGTATTGGTGATTTTTTTAGGACTAGGGAAGCTATTAGCAAAGTTTCGCATTTGGAAACCGAAGTTTACGTTTTGGTTCGCCGTTATTTATTTTGCATGTGGAATCATTGCATTTGTCGGGCTGTTCATCCTATCGAATCAATATGAACGTGTAGCAGCGGATGACGAGCTTCAAGCTTATATAGAAGAAAACAAAAAGCTTTCGCAAGATATTAAATATAAAAATGTCGATAACTTGAAGCCGGAGTATTTACAGTTTACGAAAACTTTTGAAGCAACAGATGAAAATGTTGAAATTATCCGAGCGGGTAATAGCTATCATCTTCGCGTTTTCGTAACGTGGAATGATTCCGATACAAATGATATAGAAGCTTCTTATTATCAGACACCGATTTTGGTGAATCGCTCGAATATCTCGAAGCTTATCGATCCACCTGAAATCAAATTTGAGGATAATAATTTTTATATTCAAGAGGTAGAAAAAGAAGTTGCCGCCAATACGATGTACTTTTCAATTGAGCTATATGATTCGATTATCGCCTATCACGATACGTACAGTCCATTTGAGGATTTGATTGGTCTACGCATTTTACACTTGAATGTTCCGAGACACTTCAATATCATTGATAATAGTGGGTGGACTGAGTAGCACACGAAATAACGATGAATTGAGCGAATCCTTTGAAGAAATTATTGACGTTTGCTGTTTTGATAGTGGGAATCTATTTATTTTTATATGTAAATAATCATTGGCTTGTAACGACGGAGCTTGTATATGAATCTGAAAAAGTTCCTGCGAGTTTTGATGGCTATCGAATTGTACAAATTAGTGATTTACATGATGCGTCGTTCGGTGAAAATCAGGCACGTTTAGTGGAAAAAGTACGTAAAGCAAAACCAAATGCGATTTTTTTAACAGGTGATTTAGTTGATAGTCGACGCTTCAATCTACAAAATAGTTTACAAGCTGTAGAGCAGTTTGTTGAAATTGCGGATGTTTATTACGTGCTCGGGAATCACGAGGTGGCACTAAATAAGGTGAATGAAATTTATGCTGCGCTACGTGAACTTGGAGTGCACGTGTTATCAAATGATGCAATGGTGTTAGAGCGTGACGGGGAACGCATCACCATTGCTGGTATCGAGGATCCGTTAATGGGCCAGTCTGTAGAAATGTCGATTGATCAAGCAATGCAACATGTGAAGGAAGAGCGGTTTACCGTATTGTTATCCCATCGTCCGGAGCAATTTGAAACCTATGTTGATAAAGAGATGGACTTAGTGTTTACGGGTCATGCACATGGTGGGCAAATAAGATTGCCATTAGTTGGTGGACTTGTTGCGCCAACACAAGGATTGCTACCGAAGTACACAGCAGGAATTTTCACTAAAAATGATTCAAAAATGATTATTAGTCGTGGGCTAGGAAATAGTCTTTTTCCATTCCGAATCTTCAATTTACCGGAAGTTATAGTAGTAGAATTAAATAGCAAGTAGACAAACTGCTGGAATGGCCAAGCTGTACAATTATCGTAAAATGGCCATTCAGCAGTTTAAATATTAAGCTGCTAAAGCTGAGCTTAACCCAAAAAAGGAGATGTACGTGTAACATTCTTACACGCGCGTCTCCTTTTTAATTATACTAAGACAGCTTTCATCGCCTCTAACAGTGCTTCAGGCGTTGTGATTTTCTCTCCACCACCTTGAACGAGCGCATCATTTCCGCCGCCCTTACCCTTAATAAGAGGGAGAGCCACTGCCGAAATGTCTTTCATAGAATGCGTTTGCTCACTACCACGAGCGGCCACAAATTGAATTTTGTCTAGATTATCCGCTACTAAAAGTGCCACGGCAGTCGGATTTTCCTGCGTAATAAAGCGCGCTAGCTTTTGAAGTTGCTGGATGGAACGATTTTCAAAATGTGCGGCTGCTATTTGCTCTTTTGCTAAATCTTTCGCTTCGTATTCAAGTAAAGTATCTTGAGCTTCTGTTAAGTTCTTTTCAACCGCTTTCGTAGTTTGTACAAATTTACGTAAGACTTCGGCTGCATGTTCTTCTGGCACACTTAATTGGCGAGCTACATCAGTTAACACTTGTTTTCGCATCGCAAGTTGCGTGCGGACACGATGCCCACATACAAAATGAACACGGACTTGCTGTTTCATTTTTTCAGTCGTTAAAATTTTGAGCATGCCAACTTGTCCAGTAGCTGTTGGATGAGTCCCGCCGCAGCCATTATAGTCATAGTCTGGAATAATTACTAGGCGGATATCTTCATCAACTTTGACGTCTTTTCTTAAGCTATACTGCGCAAGTTCTTCTTTTGTTACCCACTTTGTTTCAATGGGACGGTTTTCTAAAATAATAGCATTCGCACGGTTTTCTACAGCTTCAAGTTGTTGTTCTGTTAGCTCAGTTACATTTAAATCAATCGTCACCAGTTCGGAGCCTAAATGGAAGCTTGTTGTCGGAATATCGTATAATTCAACAAATGCTGCTGTCAAAATATGCTGTCCAGTATGTTGCTGCATATGATCAAAGCGACGTTTCCAGTTTAATTTACCTATAATTTCCCCGGAAATAGTCGAAATGTCGGCTTGTGTATAATGTCGAATTTCATCGCCTACTTTTTCAACATCAATAATTTCAATATCATTAATCCAACCTGTATCATGTGGTTGACCGCCGCCAGTTGGATAAAAAGCTGTGTTGTCGAGAACGATGTAAGAACGGGCATCTTCTACACCTGTTTTTAAGATATTTGCTGTAAATTCCTTTTGCATTGCATCCTGATAGTAAAGTAAATTTTTCAAATCCATCCCTCCATAATGATAGTTTGGCATAGGAATGCATTGCTGTCACTGTGATTTCATTTGACGCAAGCGATTTTTAGTTTATGATAAAGTAGAAACATTTCCTGAAGGGAGTATGAAAATGAACATTACGCAATTTTCAATTGAAGAGTTATTAGATCCGACAAATATTATCGAAGGTAAACGCTATGAGTTTTTACTTGATGTAGAAGTAGATGAAGAGGACGAGCTTTATTCAGAAGCTGGTTTAGAAATCCGTGTGATTGTTGGTGTCATCGAAGAAAATGTACGTATTATGAATTATTTCATTTTAGATAAAGCAACGAATGAGTATTTAGATTTTGCTCTAGAAGAAGACGAAGATGCCATGATTTTAGCATTTTGCAAAGAGCAATTATTCGCAGATCCACAAACAGAAACATCAGCAGAATAAAATTAAGGACAGTGCCTCAGTACCGAAGCATGACCAAAATAGTATGTGAATTTGTAATTTAAATCACATGCTATTTTTTATGGGCAAAATTGCATCTTGAAGGGACTCTATTCGTCTTTATTAGAAATAGGTTATGAGGAGGGGGAGCTATTGAAAAAGGAATCCTATTAGTAAGTAGTGTTGCTACGGGAGTGTTGATCACTTTTTTATCGGTAAACCTCTATACCCATACGCTGTTGAATAAAGTAAAAGAAAAAGTTATTGAAACCAACACGGAGATTGAACATATAGTGAAAATAAATAGTATAGGAAAATGGGGAGAATGGTTTTCGGAATATGTTCTAGAGGTTGAAATGAACGGAGAAAACTATCGTATTTGGACAAAT
>JAZUES010000168.1:0-12097 GCA_045640265.1 Solibacillus sp. | reverse complement strand
TATGATGCCTCACCCAGAGCGTGCAGCAAACGAAATCGTTGGTGGCGCAGACGGCCTTAAATTATTCAAATCAATTGTTAAGCAGTGGAGGGAACAACATGTCAACAACTAAATTCGAGCCATCACCAGAGCAAATTAAAGAGCAGCGTCTTTATGCGGACATGGGTATGTCAGATGCGGAGTTTGATTTAGCAATCGAAAAATTAGGTCGTATTCCAAACTGGACAGAAACAGGTCTATTCTCAGTAATGTGGTCTGAGCACTGCTCATACAAAAAATCGAAGCCAGTATTACGCAAATTCCCAACAAAAGGTCCTCAAGTACTACAAGGTCCTGGTGAAGGTGCAGGTATCGTTGACATCGGTGACGAGCAAGCGGTTGTATTCAAAATGGAATCACATAACCACCCATCTGCAATCGAGCCATACCAAGGCGCGGCAACAGGTGTAGGCGGCATTATCCGCGATGTATTCTCAATGGGTGCACGCCCAATTGCAATGCTGAACTCATTACGTTTTGGTGAGTTAAAAACAGCGCGCGGTAAATACTTATTCGAGGAAGTTGTAGCTGGTATCGCTGGTTACGGTAACTGTATCGGGATTCCAACAGTAGGTGGCGAAATTCAGTTCGACCCTTGCTACGAAGGCAATCCACTTGTAAACGCAATGTGTGTTGGTTTAATCGATCATAAGGACATCCAAAAAGGTGTAGCAGCAGGTGTTGGAAACACAGTGATGTACGTAGGTGCAAAAACTGGTCGTGACGGGATTCACGGGGCGACATTCTCATCTGAAGAATTAACAGAAGATACAGAAGAGTCACGCTCAGCTGTACAAGTTGGTGACCCATTCATGGAAAAACTCCTTCTTGAAGCTTGTCTTGAAGTTGTAAAATCAGATGCCTTAGTTGGTATTCAAGATATGGGCGCGGCTGGTCTAACTTCATCTTCAGCAGAAATGGCTTCAAAAGCTGGTACAGGTGTAGAGATGAACTTAGATTTAATTCCACAACGCGAAACAAATATGTCTGCTTACGAAATGATGTTATCTGAATCACAAGAGCGTATGTTACTTGTTGTAAAAGCAGGTCGAGAAGATGAAATCAAAGCAATCTTCGAAAAATACGACTTAGATGCAGTTGCAGTAGGAAAGGTAACAGCAGATAAAATGCTTCGTTTATTACACAACGGTGAAGTCATTGCAGAAGTACTTGCAGATGCGCTTGCAGAAGATGCACCTGTTTACAATATGCCAGACGCAGAACCAGCGTATTTTGCTGCATTCCAAGCAATGGAGAATATTGAACCAACTGTAGTAGATTACAAAGAAACATTAACGGCTCTTTTATCAGCACCAACAATCGCTTCTAAAGAGTGGGTTTATGATCAATATGATTATCAGGTACGTACAAATACAGTTGTTGCTCCAGGTTCTGATGCGGCAGTACTTCGTGTACGTGGTACAAATAAAGGATTAGCGATGACAACAGATTGTAACTCTCGTTATATTTACTTAGACCCAACAACAGGTGGTAAAATTGCTGTTGCCGAAGCAGCTCGTAACATCGTTTGCTCAGGTGGACAACCACTTGCAATTACAGATTGCTTAAACTTCGGTAACCCAGAAAAACCAGAAATTTTCTGGCAAATCCAGAAATCAGCGGACGGTATTTCGGAAGCTTGCTTAGCATTAGATGCACCGGTAATCGGGGGTAACGTGTCGATGTATAACGAGCGTTCGGGTGAAGCGGTTTACCCAACACCAACAATTGGTATGGTCGGTTTAGTAAAAGACTTAGCACATGTAACGACGCAAGAAGTGAAAGCTGCTGGGGATGTTATTTACTTAATTGGTGAAACGAAAACAGAGTTTGGCGGTTCTGAATTACAGAAAATTTTAAATGCAGGCAAAATTTCAGGTAAAGCACCAGCAATCGATTTATCAGTGGAAGCAGCACGTCAAAAAGCAATTTTGAAAGCTATCCAATCTGGTCTTGTACAATCTGCACATGATGTTTCTGAAGGTGGCGTAGCAGTTGCTTTAGCTGAAAAAACATTCTCAGCTAAAGGTTTAGGTATTGAAGCTACTATTACAGGTTCAGCGGTAACTGCATTATTCGCTGAATCACAATCTCGCTTTATCTTAACGGTTAAAGAGGAAGATCGTGCCGCGTTTATAGAAATCGTAAAAGATGCACAAAAAATTGGTACAGTAACAGAAGACGCAAAACTAACAATTAACGGTGAAACTGGCGTACTTGTTGAAGGTACTGTGGAGGAATTCCGTTCTGCTTGGAAAGGGGCAATCCCATGCTTGCTGAAATCAGAGGTTTAAATGAAGAATGTGGTGTATTTGGCATTTGGGGAAACCACGATGCAGCCCAATTAAGTTATTACGGCTTACATGCGTTGCAACATCGCGGACAGGAAGGAGCTGGTATCGTTACAACAGACGGTAAACAGCTTCAAGCTATACGTGGTGAAGGACTTGTAAACGATGTATTTAATGAGGACAAATTACGAAAAGCAACAGGTCATGCTGCAATTGCTCATGTACGATATGCAACAGCTGGTGGTAAAGGAATTGAAAACGTTCAACCACTATTATTTCGTTCATCAACAGGTTCGTTAGCGATTGCGCATAACGGAAATTTAGTAAACGCGACTCATTTAAAACAATTTTTAGAGCGCTCTGGAAGCATTTTTAATTCAACATCGGATACAGAAGTTGTTATCCACTTAATTAAAAAATCTAAGCATTCGCCATTTCGTTCAAAAGTAAAAGAAGCTCTTTCTTTATTAAAAGGTGCATTCTCCATCATCTTATTAACGAATGATCAAATGATTGTTGCACGTGACCGTAATGGTTTACGTCCTTTATCACTTGGTAAATTAGGGGACGCTTATGTAGTGGCTTCTGAAACTTGTGCCTTTGATTTAATCGGAGCGGAGTACGTTCGTGAAGTCGAACCAGGTGAACTATTAATTATTTCACATAATGGTATGGAAGTAGATAGCTATGTTGAAAAGGATAAACGTACGATGTGTGCAATGGAATACGTATATTTTGCACGTCCTGATTCAAATATAGATGGCGTCAATATCCATATGGCACGTAAACGTATGGGAAAAGAACTTGCACGTGAATGTGCACATATTGAAGCAGACGTTGTCACAGGTGTTCCAGATTCGTCGATTTCTGCAGCAATTGGTTTTTCAGAAGAAAGCGGCATCCCATACGAATTAGGTTTAATTAAAAACCGTTATGTTGGTCGTACATTCATCCAGCCAACGCAAGAATTACGCGAACGCGGGGTGAAAATGAAGCTTTCACCTGTTGTTCAAGTAGTAAAGGGCAAACGCGTTGTGATGGTGGATGACTCGATTGTGCGCGGTACAACATCAAAACGTATCGTTCGTATGTTAAAAGAAGCAGGTGCAGCAGAAGTTCATGTTGTGATTTCTTCTCCACCGATGACGGACCCGTGCTATTACGGTATCGATACATCAACGCATGAGGAGCTTATTGCATCAAGCCACAGTGTTGAAGATATAAGAGTAGCGATTGAGGCAGATTCATTAACATTCTTATCAGTAGAAGGAATGGTACGTGCAATAAACCGTCCATTTGAAGATGAAAATGGGGGACTTTGTACGGCATGCTTCACAGGAAAATATCCAACAGAAATTTTTCCAGACACTTTATTACCACATGAAAAAGATTGTTAATCGGTTGATTTAGGGAGGAGCAAGTACATTATGTCAAAAGCATATGAACAAGCAGGCGTTAATATTGAAGCAGGTTATGAAGCAGTAAAACGTATGAAATCACACGTTGAGAGAACGAATCGTTTAGGTGTGATTGGTACATTTGGTGGCTTTGGCGGCATGTTCGATTTATCTGCACTGAACTTAAAGGAACCTGTTCTTATTTCAGGTACAGATGGTGTTGGGACGAAATTAAAACTAGCATTTATGGTAGATAAGCATGACACGATTGGCATTGACTGTGTAGCTATGTGTGTTAATGATATCGTGGCACAAGGTGCAGAACCACTTTATTTTTTAGACTATGTAGCGGTTGGAAAAGCGAAACCTGCTAAAATTGAACAAATCGTCAAGGGCGTTGCAGATGGTTGTGTTGGGTCTGGTGCGGCTCTAATCGGTGGAGAGACAGCAGAAATGCCGGGTCTTTATGAGGAAGACGAGTATGACTTAGCTGGTTTTGCAGTAGGTGCTTGTGAAAAGGCAAACATCATCACAGGTGAAAAGATTGTAGAAGGTGACGTACTAGTTGGTCTTGCTTCAAGCGGTGTTCACTCAAACGGGTATTCATTAGTGCGTAAAATCGTATTTGCAGATAACGATTATGCAGTAGATGCAGTGGTAGAAGGCTATGAAGATCTTGGTCCAATCGGTGAAGCACTTTTAGTTCCTACAAAGCTTTACGCAAAGCCCGTGTTAGCGGCACTTAAGGCAGCAGATGTTCATGGCTGTGCACATGTAACGGGTGGCGGATTCTACGAAAACTTACCACGTATGATGCCAGAAGGTTTAGCAACGGAAATCGATTTAGGTGCTTGGCCAGTGTTACGCGTATTTGATTTCTTAAAAGAAAAGGGTGCGCTTGCTGACAAAGATTTATATAACGTGTTTAACATGGGGATTGGCTTTGTAATGGCAGTACCTGCAAGTGAAGTACAAAAGGTCATCGCAACAGTAGAAGCTGAAGGTGAAAAAGCTTACGCAATTGGTCGCGTTGTTAAAGGTAAAGGTGTACTGTTCAACGGTGAGCATGACGGGAGTTTAGTGTAATGACGACTAAAATTGCCGTATTTGCTTCTGGTAGTGGAAGTAACTTTCAAGCAATTGCCGAAAGTATCGAGCACGGTGAACTAAATGCTAGCATCGAGCTTGTTGTAACAGATAAGCCAGGTGCCCACGTTGTGACGCGTGCTGAGAACTTCGGTATTGAAGTGTTAGAGTTAGCGCCGAAATCGTTTGAAACGAAAGTCGCTTATGAAGCGAAAATTGTCGAAGCTTTACAACAAAAACAAATTAAGTGGGTCATTTTAGCAGGTTATATGCGCTTAGTTGGTGACACGCTATTATCGGCTTATGAAAACCACATTATTAATATTCACCCCTCTTTACTACCTTCATTCCCAGGGAAAGACGCGATTGGTCAAGCACTTGCCCATGGTGTTAAAATCACTGGAGTGACGGTTCACTATGTGGACGTAGGGATGGATACAGGAAAAATTATCGCACAAGGCGCTGTTGACTTAGTTGATGGCGACCGCGAGAAAACAGAACAGCGTATACATACATTAGAACATGCGCTATATACGAAAACATTACAGCAATTGTTTACAAAATAATTCGCATGAGCCACTCCAGAGAGGGTATTGCTCACCGAAAAATGAACATAATTGGAGGACCTAATCGTGACGAAACGTGCACTTATTAGTGTTTCAGATAAAAATGGAATTTTAGAATTTGCAAAAGAATTAGTAGCACTTGGCTATGAAGTACTTTCAACAGGTGGTACGAAAAAATTATTACAAGATAACAATGTCCCCGTTACAGCAGTAGACGAAGTAACGAAATTTCCAGAAATTTTAGATGGTCGCGTCAAAACATTGAACCCTATGATTCACGGTGGTCTGCTTGGAAAATTCGATGAGCCTTCACATATTGCACAAATGGAAGAGCATGGCATTGAGCCAATTGAAATTGTATGTGTTAATCTTTATCCATTTGTAGAGACGATTTCAAAACCTGATGTTTTTTGGGATGATGCGATTGAAAACATCGACATCGGTGGTCCAACGATGCTACGTTCAGCAGCAAAAAATCATGATTATGTAACAGTAATCGTGGATGCTAGTGACTACGCTTCTGTACTAGATGAATTAAAAGCAGAGGGTAAAACAACATTAGAAACACGTCGTCGTTTAGCAGCGAAAGTATTCCGTCATACGGCGGCGTATGATTCGTATATTTCAAATCACTTATCAAATGCAATTGGCGAAGAGTTCCCAGAAAACTTAACATTAACATATGAATTGAAACAAACATTACGCTACGGTGAAAACCCTCACCAAAAGGCAGGATTCTATGCTAAACGATTAGGCTCTGATTTTTCAATCGCTTATGCTACGCAACTTCATGGTAAAGAATTATCGTACAACAACATTCAAGATGCAAATGCAGCACTTCAAATTGTTAAGGAATTCGAAATACCAGCTGCCGTAGCGGTAAAACATATGAACCCATGTGGCGTTGGTACAGGCTTCACAATTGAGGAAGCATTCGATAAAGCATACGAAGCAGATTCAACTTCTATTTTTGGTGGTATTATTGCACTTAACATGGAAGTAGACGCCGCAACAGCGACAAAATTAAGCAAAATTTTCTTAGAAATTATTATCGCACCTGCATTTACAGTAGAAGCATTAGAAATTTTAACGAAGAAGAAAAATATCCGCCTAATGACAATTGATTTTGAACAAGCAAAACAAGATCAATTCAATGTTGTATCAGTTGAAGGTGGCTTACTTGTTCAAGAGCCAGACCGTTTTGGGTTTAGCAATGCGGACATTAGAGTCGTAACAGACCGTGAACCAACAAAAGAAGAGTGGGAAGCATTACAACTTGGTTGGGCAGTTGTGAAGCACGTAAAATCAAATGCTATCGTAGTAACAGATAAGCAAATGACATTAGGTGTAGGTGCGGGGCAAATGAACCGTGTAGGTGCGGCAAAAATTGCTTTCGAACAAGCAGGTGAGAAAGCACAAGGCGCGGCATTGGCATCAGATGCATTCTTCCCAATGGGTGATACAGTAGAAGCTGCTGCAAAGGCAGGCATTAAAGCAATTATCCAACCAGGTGGCTCGATTAAAGACCAAGAATCAATCGATGCAGCGAATAAATACGGCATCGCAATGGTATTTACAGGTGTACGTCACTTCAAGCATTAATTTGTAGACGTCGCAGTCCTTCAAGTAAAAACAGTGGTTTTCTTCATGAAAATCTATTATAATAGAATAAAGTTTCGCTAATGTTCTGGCCGGACGTTAGCAGAAGCGTTTGCAAATGCTTTATTTATTTCTTCTTTCTGGCCGGAAGAGAAGTAAGTAAAACAGAAGATAGACCTTGGCCGGGTCTTCTTCGTAAAAAACAATTGTTTAACAGCATCAACTTTGGTCGGGGGATGCACTTAGACAACCACATATTAATAGAAGGAAATACTGAACTACTTTTGGTCGGGTAGCATAGTGAAACCTCTATTAATAAAAACGCTCGCCTATAATTGGCGGGCGTTTTTTTATACAATTATTCACGTCCTGTGGCAATGCATTCGTGAACAACATCATGTAGGCCACACACCTTGTAATGGAAATAAATTGATAATAATTACAAAACTATTTAAGGAGACACTTATATGAACATTCTTGTAATCGGTAGTGGTGGTCGTGAGCATGCAATCGCCAAACAATTTAACAATGCCCCATCTGTACAAAAGGTTTTTGTCGCACCAGGAAATGATGGCATGAAGCAGGACGCTGAAATCGTAACGATTGATGCATTAGATTTCGGAAAGCTTGCTGAGTTTGCCAAAGTAAATGACGTAGCACTTACATTCGTAGGCCCAGAACAACCGCTTGCTGAAGGAATTGTGGATTATTTCAATGAGCAAGGTTTAGTTATTTTCGGTCCAACAAAGGCAGCAGCACAAATCGAAGGCTCAAAATCATATGCAAAAGAGCTTATGAATAAATATGGCATTCCAACAGCTGCACATGAAACATTTACAGAGGCAGATAAGGCAGTTGCCTACATTAAAGACAAAGGTGCTCCAATTGTTATTAAAGCGGATGGGTTAGCTGCTGGTAAAGGTGTAATCGTTGCAATGACAGAAGCTGAAGCAATTGAAGCGGTACAAGATATGATTGGAAACCAACGCTTTGGTGACTCCTCTTCTCGTGTTGTCGTGGAAGAATTTCTAGACGGCGAAGAATTCAGCTTTATGTCATTCGTACATAAAGGCCAGATTTATCCGATGGTGATTGCGCAAGATCATAAGCGTGCGTATGACGGGGATAAGGGGCCGAACACAGGGGGGATGGGCGCGTATTCACCAGTGCCACAAATTTCTGGAGACGTAGTAAAAGTAGCGTATGACACAATCGTTGAGCCAACTGTAAAAGCGATGGATACAGAAGGTGTACCGTTTACAGGAATTTTATATGCTGGGTTGATTTTAACGGAAAAAGGTCCGAAAGTCATCGAGTTTAATGCACGTTTTGGTGACCCTGAAACACAAGTCGTATTACCACGTATGGCATCAGATTTCGGTGAATTTATGATGAACCTAATGACGGAAAAGCCGTTTGATTTACAATGGAAAGAACAGGTGATGTTAGGTGTTGTCGTGGCAGCAGAAGGTTATCCTGGTGATGTTGCAAAAGGCAACGTGTTACCAGAATTAACGGATCTTGAACTTCCTATATACCATGCGGGTACGAAGTTTGTAGATGATCAGTTTGTCGGCAATGGTGGACGTGTACTACTTGTTGCAGCAGAAGCGACAACTTTAAAAGAAGCACAAGAAAAAGTATATGCAGAATTAGATAAAAAAGAATGGTCGAATTTTTTCTACCGCCAAGATATTGGCTGGAGAACATTTAAATAAATATAATTTAGGAGAGGCGATACGCATAGGCGTGTCGTCCTTTTTGTGATGAATTTTGTAAAGCCTATTTGTGCTTAAATTTACTAATTATCAATTTTTTGCTTATCAATTTCTTTAGCAAGTTGAATTAATTTATGCTCCAAATCATCCAAAATACGAATTTTTTCATCCAACTGTTCTTCAAAATTCATGGATTGAGTTAACATATTTTGAATTTGATTATCTAAATGGGCTAGTGAATTTGGATTCATAGCAGCAGAATTGTCATCATAATACGAAGTCTTTATTTGACGCTGTTCTTTTAATTCATCAATTTCTATCAGGAGCATGTCTATTTTATTACTCTTATTTTTAATTTCCTTTAGTAAGTAGTGATTGATTTCGGTAGCTTCACTACTATTTTTTAGTAATTCCTCATTTATAGTAGTCAAGTGCTGCTCATTTTTTTGGATAAAATTACGTAATGTATTGTCAATGTTATCAACAAAATGTAAAAGGTGCTTTTCTATTTTTCCAGACCAGTGTAGTTTAGATGCAGCTAGTTCATTTTGTATTTCTTTAATAGTTTGAGTAAGTTTTACGTTTTCTATCTGTAGTTCCTTTTTATTTTCCACTAAGTTTTCAATAGTAGAAACTAGCTTTATTCTTTGATTTTCACGAAGTTGAATATCCTCGTGAAGATTATTCAGTTCTTTTTCATAAGCTTTTCTTAATTTTATTAATTCGAAGGAAAGTTCTTTTTTTTGCTTGGTTAATTGTCTATTTTCCTGTTCAAGACTTGTTACAAGGGAAGAATAATCACTGTTTTTAAGTGTAGAAAGCTCATTTTCATATTTTACGATTTCTGATTTTAAAAAAATAATCATTTGTTGTAATTGAAAGGTGTCTTTATTTTTGATGTTTTCATTATCTATATGTATCCCTCCTATCAAGTAACTTCTTTTAATAAATTTATGATAGCTTTAAATTCTCCCTCATTTTCTTTCATCACTTGATTAAGCTGCTCTAACGCCCTAGCTTCAGATTCTTCATTTACTAGATGGGTCGCTTCATTTTTTGAACCCGATAGTAGGTAGGCTAATAGTAAATTCAACGAACTTTTTTCTAAAAAAATAAAGCTATTATTATTTTCCTGAGGGTTTTCTTTTACATTGGAGATATGGCCCTTCATAATTTGTCCGATAATTTTTTCTATCGGTAATTCTTCCCCTTCTTCAAAGAAATTCATAGCTATTCCTCCTGTTCAATGTTGATGACACTCAGATTAATAGGATTGATGACAGCGATACCATCTTGTAATTGATCACAATGGGTAAACCCAGTGATACTGCCTGCGTAAGACTCTTTTGGTGACCACCTAATTTGAAAGTTTGAAAAGGAGATAGTTTCATTCGGTTCAATTGTCGTTTTGCCTATTGGTTTAAGCCAAAACTCATTTTTAATTTTAGTATCCATGATGCGCATCCACTCGTTAGGACTTGTTGATTTCGGTTTGAAGTGCTCATGAACATATCTTCCAGAGAAAGAAAATGGAGAGTTTTCGGGTAGCTTTATGCAAATATAGGGGTTCATTAATGGCTCGCTACCAATATTGTATACATGATAAGAGCCCAGGCATAAGCTCTCTTGCTCTAGATTATGGGAGATATTAAAAGTAGAGGTGAAGTAGCTAATTACGTTTGTATTTTTTGGAATATGAAGTTTCTCTATGAGTTCTTTAATTTCATGGATATATGATTGGGTTTGCTTTTGAAGCGTATGGATTTTTGCCTCCAGATGATTTCGGTCGGTTGACAATCGTACTGCCTCCTTCTGGGGAATATTACACGATGTTGTAAAATGCATTTGCTTATGTAAGCAAAATAAAGAAAGGGTTTTTCCCTCTCTTTATTTTATGTCCTTTAATTTCGAGTTAGCACAGAATTGTTATGGAAAAACAACAGAACAATTATTAGGTCGACTTGCTGGTGGGCAAGCAATTGGTAAATCCGCTCTTGGATCACAGTAATCTGCTAAAAACTCAACAGTAACTGGGAATGTAGATTGAATACTTTGGCAAACTGCTACAGAGAGCGATAAATTTTCAAATGTGACTGTGCCATTTGCGTTATTTGTCAATGTACCTGTTGAACAAACGAAGCAATCAAGATCCGTGTACGTAACATCTACATTTGTTCCTTTTGGTGCACACATTACGACATGTTCGCAGCGTGAAATATCAAAGCTATTGCTTGTATACATTGTTCCATTTGTTAAGGTAATGCAAATCGTAACAGTGAAATTTTTCTGAACTGTAAGTTGTTGTAAACATACCGAAGTTCCATCAATCGTAAAAGTGCGATTTTCACGATTCATAATAACAACAGGATTATTTGCATTTGGAACTACTTGGCATGTGACGCTTGCCCCTGCAACACTTGCATCTGCTGGTAAACCTGGGAAGCTAATTGGACTAGTTGGGTTAAATTCGAACGACATATCCTTTACAACCCAATCGTATACTTTTTCGACATTTATACAAATTAGCTCTTGCGCCTGAGATGGCATATGTTCCTGCATCTTATTTACACCTCCATAAAAATTTTATCTTTCGTTTGTATAGTATGATGTTCAAATATAAGTGCATAGGCTAAAAAGGTATATTGAATCCTTATTCTTGCGATTTTTTGATTAAAAAATTACCGTTTATCATATGAGATGTAACAGAAAACAGCAAACTTCAATAAAATAAGTAGGACTGAAAGGAGTGCAATATAATGGAAGATTCTACATCTAATACCCTTCAAGAAATAGAAAAGTTAAAACAGAAAATTTCTGCTTATAGAGATGCATTAATGACCTTAAAAATGGGGACTTCTTTGGAAGACTATCTGGCTATGAAGAAAGAGTTTGATGTACTAAAAACGCAAATTTCCTATATAGAAGGTCTAACCCAAACGGTGGATGAAAAACAACATACTCAAAATGAAATATATGAGGAACAAATGAAGCAATTTTCCCTTCAATTAGCCGTGCTTAAACAAACTGTTAAAGAGATGAATCAAGAGATTTTATCAATTTCAAATAAAATAAGCACCAGCGAAGAAGTTTCGGAAAAGGATACTTTAACTTTAACTAAACATGAAAAAAATTCTACTGAAGTAGACATACAACCTACTGATGACCAATCATCTACAATTTCAAATCAACCATCATATAAGCAACTACGAAATTTAACTAGTCAGGTTTTGCAACCTCAAAAAATTCAAGAAAACATTGATTCTTTTGAACAACCTAAACTTATGGGTAATAAAAAAGATCAACGCTATTTTAATCAACAATATTTCCAATCCATAAATACACATCCAAATCATATTTATAATGGTCTATATAAAAATACGTTAGGGAAAACGCCTCTTCGT
>JAZUES010000167.1:0-42103 GCA_045640265.1 Solibacillus sp. | reverse complement strand
TTGGATACGTGTTTGGAAAATGTGCCATGCAATGAAGATTACAAGGAAAATCCCTGTAAAACGTTGTAATGTAAACATCCAGTTACGGAACGTGCTGAAGCGTTTCGTGTTGTGTGTAGCAGTAAATGCAATAAACACTCCGTAGAATGCGTGGAACATAAGTGGGATATAAATAATAACCCATTCCATAACTAACAATAACCAATGTGGAACTAGATCTAAAAGTCCAATTGAATCATTGTAATTTGCTTCACCGCTAATTGCAGTAAAGTTCAAACATAAGTGGAACACCAAGAACAACCCGACAGGAACTACACCTAGTAACGAGTGTAAGCGGCGCCATAAAAATTCACGATCTTTCGACAAAACTGTTACCCCCCTTAGTACTTGAAATTCACAATCCACATTCGTCACAAAATTTTAGACGATGTTTTATTGACTGCGTATTTCATCATGGTACAATATTATGACATGTCCATTGTACTCTCAACAGAAACTAGCGTCAAGGCAACACAGGATATTTTGTAATCATTTTAAAGACGGTTTTTTACTGTTTTGAAAGTGTTTTTACCTGCATATTGCGTGATTCTTTTACAATGAATCTATTATATAAGAAAATTTATGAAAGAGGTTTTATCTATGGAAGGGCTAAATATGAAAACGATTCCAAGTTTTGGTTACGAAATCATTCGTGATCATCTACTTCATTCCATTTTAGGGAAACATGAAGAAGATGTACTATACTGGGCAGGTAAGGAACTAGCTCGAAAATTCCCACTATTCTCAATGGACGAGGTTGCTTCTTTCTTCATTGAAGCGGGCTGGGGTCAGCTTGTACTTGAAAAAGAAGCCAACGACGAAACACATTACATACTTACGACAGAAGAGGAAAACTCTTTGAATATCGAACAGCGATGTTTCCGTCTAGAAGCTGGTTTTTTAGCTGAGCAAAAACAAAAGCAACTCGGCTACTTAACAGAATGCTATGAAGAAAAGCATGAAAAGAAAAATATGGTTAGATTTACTTTAAAGTGGGATTTAAAGGAACAAATTTAACGGGAAATGAGTTGTCACACGTATTTATGTGGCAGCTCATTTTTTATGCTTTTATCCCGTAACAGCCTGATTAGTAAACTAACAATCAGTGGTGATGAAGACCCTTCCTGATAGAAGGTTCACTTTATGCACTTACTCCCCGCATTGCTAAATTAAATTCATCATGTAACGCATTTGCCGCGCGTACCATATCGTCTTGTGGTACAACAACCGATACGATAATTTCTGACGTACTCACCATTTTCATGGAAATATGCTCACGGCCTAAACATGCAAACATTCGTGCTGCCACTCCTGGACTTGAAGCCATTCCAGAACCAATAATTGATACTTTCGCTAAGCCAACTTCAAAATCAGCAAAACGAAAGCCTAATGACTGCTTGCTCGTTTCTAAAACTCGTAAGCTTTCCGCAAACTGCTCTTTCGAAATGGTAAATGAAATCGTCGGCTTGACGTTTTCAATGACTGCTTGCACGATAATATCTACGTTAATATTATTTTCCGCTAAAATGCTAAATATTCCTGATAACGCCGCCATTTCATATGAATCGTAACCAATTGTTAATCGAATAATATCCGACTCATACGCTACACCATGCACAATTAAGTTTTTTTCCATTTCGACATCCCCTTTTATATTGTACCGTCTACATATGCTGAAATTGACAACTACTAAGTGTATGCAACATACCTACTTTTTAGTACTCTTTCCATAACACAAAAAGCGACCTTCCACGTTCATGGAAAGTCGCCGTCAAGACAAATAAAGTTAATTGTGATTCACGGATAGCTCTCCAGAACTTAAGCTCTGACAGTCTTACATCTGTTAAATGTAACACCAGCAAATTTCGCGAACAATACGGAATTCACTTCGGCAGGCTCCCCTTTCGATTGCTGTCGTCGGAATTGTTCTTCCTCAAGCAACGTACTATTGAATACTGCACCTCTATCGATTGAAAATATTGAATTGTTCCAATAGTAGCATAATGCTACTCATTATTCAATGAAGCTTTATGGAAATGTGTATTAATGGTTTGGGCCAATGTATGAGGAATTCCCGCTTCAAGCAATTGCTCAATGGAAGCTTCTCGTATTTTTTTTACTGAACCAAAATGTTTCATGAGTTGTTGTTTGCGCTTTGGTCCAACTCCTTCAATATCATCCAACACGGAAGCAATTGCATGTGCTTGACGTTGCTGTCGTAAAAATGTAATCGCAAAACGGTGCACCTCATCTTGAATTCGCTGCAATAAATAAAACGCATCACTCGTTCTTTTCAATGCTATTGGCTCAATAGGTTCACCGAATAGTAGTTGAGACGTATTGTGCTTATTATCTTTTGCAAGCCCAGCAATCGGGATATATAGCCCAAGCTCATCTTCAATCACTTCTCGCGCTACTTCCATCTGCCCCTTACCACCATCAATAATAATTAAATCAGGCAATGGGAGATTTTCGCGTAGTACACGTGTATAACGACGACGTATCACTTCTTGCATCGCTCCGTAATCATCATGCTTTGCGGCTTGTCTTGTTTTGTATTTGCGATATTCCTTCCTCGCTGGCTTTCCGTCGATAAAAACAACCATTGCCGAAACAGGATCCGCCCCGTGCATATGACTATTATCGAACGCTTCAATTCGGATCGGTGTGGGAATATTCATTGCATCTCCCAATGCTTCACATGCACCGATCGTTCGCTCTTCTTGGCGTTCAATAAGCTGGAACTTTTCACTGATAGCAATCGTTGCATTTTTTGTAGCCAAGTCAACGAGTTCTTTTTTCTGACCCCTTTTTGGAATAACGATTTTAACATTCAATAACTTTTGTAATAAATCTTCATCAATCCCCTGCGGAATAAAAATTTCCTTCGGTAAAAGATGATTCGGTTCATTATAAAAATGTCCAACAAATGTTAAAAATTCCTGTTCAGGTTCATCATAAATAGGGAAAATTGAGACATCACGTTCTATTAATTTTCCTTGACGCACGAAGAATACTTGTACGCACATCCAGCCTTTTTCAACCGCATAACCGAAAACATCACGGTTGCTCAAATCGTCTGTTATAATCTTTTGTTTTTGCATAACACTATCAATGTGCGTCATTAAATCTCGAAATTCTTTCGCACGTTCAAACTCTAACTTTTCAGCAGCATCAAGCATTTTCGCTTCTAATTGCTGCTTAATGTCCTCAACGCCACCGTTTAAAAACTTTGAAATTTCTTCTATCATGTCGTCATACACTTTTTTCTCAATATCCTTCACACATGGCGCTAAGCATTGTCCTAAATGATAGTACAAACAAACTTTACTTGGCATTTGTGCACATTTGCGTAATGGGTATAAGCGATCAAGTAATTTCCGGGTTTCATTTGCGGCATACGCATTTGGAAAAGGACCAAAATATCTTGCCTTATCCTTTTTAATTTTTCGTGTCGTTAAAATTCGAGGATAGCGCTCATTTGTTATTTTAATATATGGATATGTTTTATCATCTGTTAGCTTAATATTGTATTTTGGATCGTGAAGCTTAATAAGATTGAGCTCTAAAATAAGCGCTTCAATATCACTTGATGTCACGATATATTCGAAATCTTCAATTTCACTTACTAAACGCGCCGTTTTACCATCATGACTACCCGTGAAGTAAGAGCGTACACGATTTTTCAAAATTTTCGCCTTGCCGACATATATAATGGTCCCTTGGCGATCTTTCATTAAATAACAGCCTGGTTCATCTGGTAAAATTTCAAGCTTAGCCTTAATCGTTGCATTCATGTTATCACCTATTGTTATGTCATCTACCGTTAGTGTAACTGATTCAGACGCAAGAAAAAAGCCGTACACCTACGTGAGGTATACGGCTTAAAAAAATTTTATTATTTGTTGTCGTTAATGAATTCAATTAACGCTTCTTTTGGCATGAAGCCAGCAGTTTTTGCTTTTAATTCACCATCTACAAATAATAATAATGATGGAATTGACATGATTTGGTATTCTGCAGCAGTAACTTGGTTGTTATCTACATCCACTTTTACGACTTTAACGTCGTTACCAATTTCTGCATCTAATTCTTCAAGGACTGGAGCGATCATTTTACATGGACCACACCACGCTGCCCAAAAGTCTACTAAAACTACACCATTTGAAATTTCTTGTTCGAAAGTTTGATCTGTACTGTGTACAATTGCCATAATAAAATAGCCTCCTTATATAAATCTGTTTGTAGTATAGCATGATTTGCCAATTTAAAAATACTAAAATGCTCGGGATTTTAAAACTGGAACGATTGACTAAGTGTAATCATCATCTAATTGGAATGATTTCAAAGTGGACACGTTTTGGATAACATTGTCTAATGAGGTGATTAGCTCATTAGACAAAACTGTAGGAGCCATACGTACTCCGCTAAACTTCCGCTTTGGCAACGATATTATCGATAAGGTACTGATAGCTATTTCTTCTTGAATAGTCAAAGTGGCGTTCCAGGGTACAGCTTATTGAGCTCAAAAAAACGCTACTTTTCTTCTATAAAAAAGTAGAGTAAGCTATAGAAAGAGTAAAAAAAGGAGGCATTTCCATTGATTACAATAAATAAAGAACGCGTGCTTCAAATCGCGACTGACTTACTACAGCAGCATAGTCCCACTGGCTATTGTCATGAAATTATGGATGTGGTTGAACAGTTCGTTCAACATACGGGTTATCAATTTGAGCGTACATTGAAAGGCGGAGGAATTATTTCTATTCCCGGAGCTAATGAGGGGAAAGTGATTGGTCTTTCTGCGCATGTTGATACATTGGGCGCCATGGTTCGTTCGATTACAAGTCACGGTACGTTAAAATTTACGCTTCTTGGTGGTCCGCTCGTTCCAACTTGGGACGGCGAATATGTTTTTGTTCGTACGAGAAACGGAAAAACGTATAGCGGTACCATTTTGAGCACTAGCCCATCGGTACACGTATTTGAAGACAGCAGATCAAAAAAACGCGAACCACAGTTTATGGAAGTGCGTCTCGATGAAAAGGTGAAAACGAAGGAAGATGTTTTGAAACTTGGCATTGGTGTCGGAGATTTTATTTTTATTGATCCGAAAACGACTGTAACAGAAAGCGGCTTTTTGAAATCTCGTTTCATCGATGATAAAGGAAGTGTGGCGTGCTTATTAGCGCTTATTGAAATCATGAAGCAGGAAGCAATCGTACCAGCTTATCCGGTGAAAATTGTGATTTCCAACTATGAAGAGGTTGGTCATGGTTCATCTTATATACCTGCTGATATTACCGAATACATTTCTGTTGATATGGGCTGTATCGGTGATGATTTAAGCTGTACAGAATATGATGTTTCTATTTGCGCTAAGGATTCAAGCGGACCCTATGATTACGAATTGACATCAACCTTTATCGAATTGGCTAAAGAAAATAGCCTTCAATACGCTGTTGATATTTATCCTATGTACGGGTCTGATACAAGCGCAGCACTACGTGGCGGCAATAACATCAAAGGCGCCCTAATCGGACCTGGTGTTCACGCTTCACACGGAATGGAACGTACACATTATGAAGCATTAGAAAACACGATGAAATTAGTTTACTTGTACATTACGAAGCGTTAACTAAAAGACCAATTGTCTCCCCGTGAGAAATTGGTCTTTTGCAATTACATCTAGCTCAAGCTTAATTTACAGTATCCACTGCATTTCCATAATAAAACAGCTTCCCCAAATGACTTGAGGAAGCTGCTATTTTTACGCGTTTACTTTTAACGCTTTGAATTCTTCAATAAGCATTGGTACAACTTCGAATAAATCGCCTACGATGCCGTAGTCTGCTACTTTGAAGATGTTCGCTTCTGGATCTTTGTTAATTGCAACGATTACTTTAGAGTTCGACATACCAGCTAAGTGTTGGATTGCACCAGAAATACCAGCTGCAATGTAAAGGTCTGGCGTTACAACTTTACCAGTTTGACCAATTTGTAATGAATAATCGCAGTACTCTGCGTCACATGCACCACGAGATGCACCAACTGCACCACCAAGTAAGTTAGCTAAATCTTTTAATGGCTCAAAACCTTCTTCAGATTTTACGCCTCGACCACCAGCTACTACTACTTTCGCTTCTGAAAGATCTACACCTTCAGTTGATTTACGAACAACTTCTTTAATAATTGTACGTAAGTTTGTGATGTCTACTGATACAGCAGATACATCACCTGAGCGGCCTGCATCTTTTACAAGTGGTGCAATATTGTTTGGACGGATTGTTGCGAAAATAACACCGTCTTTTACTTTTACTTTTTCAAATGCTTTACCAGAATAGATTGGGCGGATGAATACTGTATCATCGCCAGAACCTTCGATTTCTGTTACATCTGATACTAAACCTGATTGTAAGCGAGAAGCTACTTTTGGTGATAAGTCTTTCCCTAAAGAAGTATGCCCAAAAACGATTGCTTCTGGTTTTTCTTGCTCAACAACAGCTAAGATTGCTTGGCTAAAGCCATCAGATGTATATGCTTTTAAATGTGGGTGTTCTACTGTAACAACGCGGCTCGCACCAGAAGCGATTAACTCTTGTGCTAAACCAGCGACAGCATCCCCTACTAATAAACCAACTACTTCACCACCGTCAGCGATTTGAGAACCTGCTGCGATTGCTTCGAATGAAACGTTACGTAAGCTACCTTCACGAACCTCACCTAACACTAAAACTTTCTTTGACATGAATATCCCTCCATTACCATCTTCGTAAAATTAACTATTAATTTGCAGTTAAATTGATTGATTAATTGATTAGACAACTTTTGCTTCGTTGTGTAATAAGTTCACTAATTCTTTTACCTGAGCAGATAAATCGCCTTCTAAAACGCGACCCGCTGCTTTTTGTGGTGGTAAGTAAATTTCAACTGTTTCTACCTTTACTTCAACGTCGTCTTCATCGATATCTAAATCATCTAATTCAAGCTCTTCAAGCGGTTTTTTCTTCGCTTTCATGATGCCTGGTAAAGATGGGTAACGTGGCTCGTTTAAACCTTGTTGAGCTGTTACTAATAATGGTAAAGATGTTTCTAAAATTTCAGAGTCACCTTCGATATCACGCACAATTTTAACGTTCGTGCCGTCAATTTCAAGGCTTGTAATTGTTGTTACGTAGTTAATGCCTAATAGGTCAGCTAAACGAGGACCTACTTGACCAGAACCACCATCGATTGCAACGTTACCTGCTAAAATTAAATCTGCTTCTTTGTCTTTTAAATATTCTGCTAGAATGTAAGCCGCAGAATATTGATCTAACTCATCTAAATCATCTTCTGTATTAATTAACACGGCTTCGTCAGCGCCCATTGCTAAAGCTGTACGTAATTGCTTTTCTGCATCTTCGCCACCGATTGTCACAACTGTCACTTTACCGCCTAATGCGTCACGTTTTTGAATCGCTTCTTCAATTGCATATTCATCGTACGGGTTGATGATGAACTCAGCACCATCTTCTTGAATCTTACCGCCAGATACAACGATTTTTTCTTCTGTGTCAAAAGTACGTTTTACTAATACATAAATATTCATAATCCAGACCTCCTAAAAGCTTTTAATTTATCCTACATTTACAGATTATTTACCTGTAAAAATTGGTTCACGTTTTTCAATAAATGCTTGGATACCTTCTTTAGCATCCTGTGATACAAATACATCTCCAAAGCTTTTGGCTTCAGCAGTAACACCTTCATAAAATGATGGTGTTTTTGAGTAATTCAACATTTGAATGGCTGCTTTTAATGCAATCGGTGACTTCTTCGCGATTTTCTTCGCAATTTCTAGCGTCTTTGGTAGTAGCTCCTCGTCTGTAAATGCTTTGTTTGCTAATCCCCACTGAACCGCTTCTACCCCTGAAATTGGTTCGCTTGTGAACATCATTTCCGCTGCTTTTGCTACCCCTACATAACGAGGCAAGCGCTGCGTCCCTGCAAAGCCTGGAATAATACCTAACGAAAGCTCAGGTAAACCTAATTTCGCTGATTCGGTCACAAAGCGCATATGGCATCCCATGGCAAGTTCTAATCCGCCGCCTAGTGCTGCACCATGAATTGCTGCAATGACTGGCTTTGAAAAAGTTTCTACGCGTTCGAACACGATTTGTCCGTTATTCGCTAAACCGCCAAATTCTTCTCCTGACTGAACACTTGTAAATTCTTTAATGTCTGCGCCTGCAGAGAAAAAGCGACCTTCTCCGTGAAGTACAATCACACGTACAGAATCATCTTGTTCCACTGCATCTAATAAAGCGTTTACATCTTGAATTAAACCTTGTGATAATGCATTTGCTGGTGGTCTTGAAATTGTAGCGATTGCTACGCCTTCTTCTACTTTCCAACTTAGAAACTCCATTTCCCCACATCCCCTTATTATGCTTTTATTGCATTTAATAGTAATTGTTGAATTTTCGGAGCCTGTTCCATTAAGTCATAACGATAATCGTTCATCACCCATGTCGTTGTAATCTCATCAATCGTACCAAACACCATTTGCCGTGTTATACGTACGTCCATCGCTTGATTGAATTCGCCTGCTAACATCCCTGCAATTAAAATTTGATCAAGTAATACTAAATATTCTTTTAAAATCGTATTAATCTTTATTCGTAATTCTTTATTCGATTGTCTTAACTCTAATTGCGTTACAGTTGCTAAGTGGCGATCACTCGATAACACGCGGAAGTGATTTTCAATCATCTTGCATAACTTTTCAGAAGATGAATCTTCACCTTTAATTATAGCCTGTAAATTTTCTACGAATATACCCATTTTTTCCTGAAATACAGAAATCAAAATATCTTCTTTGTTTTTAAAATATAAATAAATCGTACCGTCAGCTACACCAGCCTGCTTGGCAATTTTAGAAACCTGGGCTTGATGATAGCCGTTTTCCGCAATTGCTATAACTGCTGCATCTACTATTTGTATATACTTGGGTTTATTTCGTTTCAAGCTACTCACCACCAAAAAAAATATGAAAATATGAATGACCATTCATTCATATCTTCATATTATAATTTGTACAACATTCTGTCAATAATTTTCGTTCAATTATTTTGCAACTTGCTGTGCCATTTTTTCCTTTTCTTCATCAACAAGCGTACGGCGTAATATTTTACCTACTGCTGTTTTTGGAAGCTCTTTTCGGAATTCATAGAAACGCGGCACTTTATAAGCTGCTAAATTTTTTCGGCAAAATTCATTAAGCTCTTTTTCTGTCACGGTATGATCTTCTTTTAAGACAATATAAGCTTTAACCGTTTCACCACGATATGGGTCTGGAATCCCTGCAACGACACACTCTTGAATTGCTTCATGCTCATATAAAATTTCCTCTACTTCACGCGGATAAATATTAAATCCACCTGCTATGATCATATCTTTTTTGCGGTCCACTACATAGAAATAGCCTTTTTCATCCATATAACCTAAATCCCCTGTTAAGAACCAGCCATCTGTAAATGTCATCGCAGTATCTTCTGGACGATTCCAGTAACCTTTCATCACTTGAGGGCCTTTAATTGCAATTTCGCCCATCTCACCTGGTGGTAAAATTTCTGATTCACCTGAACGTAAAATGGCAGAATCTGTACTCGGCCATGGTAAACCGATTGAACCGTTAATACGATTACCCCAAATTGGATTTGCATGCGTTACTGGTGATGTTTCTGTTAATCCATAACCTTCAACCACGCGTCCACCTGAAATGGCTTCAAATTTTTCTTGTACTTCTAATGGCAGTGGTGATGAGCCACTTAAACAAGCTTTTATTGTCGATAAATCATATTTTGCTAAGTCTGGATGATTTAAAAGACCAATATACATCGTTGGTGCACCTGGGAATAATGTCGGCTTTTGTTTATCAATTGTTTTTAAAGCTTGCTCTGCGTCAAACTTTGGTAATAACACCATTTTTGATTGTTGCATTACCGATAATATTAATACCGTTGTCATACCATATACGTGGAAGAACGGTAATACACCTAAAATGATTTCCTCACGTTTCACACAACGATACATCCAAGCATCACACATCATCGTATTAGCGATTAAGTTTTTATGCGTTAACATGACTCCTTTTGGGAAACCTGTCGTACCACCCGTATATTGAAGTAATGCTAAATCATTTTCAAAATCAAATTCCACTTCAAATGATTCTGGTTTTGCTGATTTCATTATTTCAGTGAATAAGTGATTTTGACCACTATGTTCTACCTTTACGCTAAATCCATATTGTTTCTTTTGAATAAATGGATACACTAAATTTTTTGGGAATGGTAAGTAATCTTTAATCCCTGTCACAATGACGTTTTCAAGCTTCGTTTCTTTAATAATCTTCATCGCACGTGGATATAAAATGTCCATTACTAAAATAACCTTTGCTCCAGAATCCGCCATTTGATATTGTAATTCACGCTCTGTATAAAGTGGATTCGTTTGTACAACTATCCCACCTGCATACAATGTACCATAGTAAGCGATTACAGCTTGTGGGCAGTTTGGCAACATAACTGCTACGCGATCACCCTTCTCCACCCCTAGAGAACGTAAGTAACTCGCAAATTTCATTGCAGATTCATACAATTCCTTGTACGTAAGCTCTTTGCCCATAAAATGCACAGCAACATTATTCGGCACTTCTTCATACGCCTTCGTTAAAAATTGTTGAACAGGAATTTCTGGAAGTTCCAACGTATGTGGAATTTCTTCTGGATAACTTGCCAACCAAACTTTTTCTGCCATAAAACTTCTCCCCCTTGTCAAAGCTTCATTCTTTTAATAATTATAATTAAAAAAGGAAATTCTTTCAAACTATTTAATCGAACTTTTAGTTTTATTCTCGCTTATACATTTATTTTCTAATTATATTATTATGAAATTCATAATAATATTACTAAATTATTATTCATTACAATCGTTAACTTTCAAAATATACTTTTTTAGAAAAACATTAATTTCGAAATATTTTTTCAAAAAAAGAAGCAAACAAACTAAATTTCTTTAGCATGTTTGCTTCTTTGACTAAATTGTCAGCATATAATAGATTCCAACTGCAAGGAATATTACACAGACAACGATTAAAATTTTTGATAGTGTTTCCATCGTTTATCTCCTAAGATGTGATGCTTGCACCAATGACAAATGATAACCCAACTGAAATCGTAAATGAAATAAAACCAACTGATCGGTTGTCTGCTGCAATTTCTTCATCAACATTAAATTTCGGTGTTAAAAATTCGAATAGTAAGTAGGCAAAAATTAATAGGATAAAGCCAAATAATCCCCAACCGAGCATACCAATAAACGATGTATGTTGCTCAATAGAATAGCGGAAAATATTACATATTCCTAAAATTTTACCGCCTGTAGCAAGGGCAACTGCTACATTGCCATTTTTAATTTCTTCCCAATTTTTATATTTTGTCACGATTTCAAATAAAATCATTGAAACAAAAAGACAAAGAACGACAACGCTAAAATAACCTGCTGTTTCTACGAGCGGATGGTGCCAAAAGTCTGAACCTAGCATTCCATTCAACCCCTTCTAAAATTACTTCTTATTTCTAATATTAGCTGAATTTCGCAAAGGAGCAACCATTATTTTAGCTCAACGACTGTGACACCAAAGCCACCTTCACCCGCTTCACCGTAACGATATGATTTCACTCGCTTATGCTTTTTCAAGAAGGTTTGAATTCCTTGGCGTAGTGCACCCGTTCCTTTACCGTGAATAATGGAAACGCGAGGATAGTTCGCTAATAATGCATCATCTAAATATTTTTCTGTACGGATGAGTGCATCTTCATAGCGTTCTCCACGCAAATCTAATTCAAGTTTTACATGGCTATTGCGATTTTTCACATTCATCATTGGACGTGTTATTTGTTCTTTTTCTGGCTTAATGTATTCTAAATCGCTTTCAGGCAATTTCATTTTTAAAATACCAATTTGTACGACCCACTCTTGTCCAGCTTTTTGTATAATCGTTCCTTTTTGGCCGTAGCTTAATACTTTAACCTCATCGCCCACTTTTAAGTTTTGCTTACGTTCACGTGCTGCGACTGCTTTTTGTAATACTTTATTTTCTTTTGGCGCTGCTTCTTCTAGACGTTTTTTCGCATCAATTAATTCATGCTCTTTGACGTTCGATGCAGCGTGTTCTTTCATTTCACGTAATTCTGCAATAATCGTTTCTGCTTCTTTCTTCGCTTCATCGACAATTTTACGTGCTTTATCTTTTGCTTTTTTCTCTAAGTTTTCTTTTTTATCGTCATATGTGTGTAGACGTTCTTGTAGTTCTGCACGAATCGTTTGCGCTTCTTCTAATAAAACATGTGCTTCATCAGCTTCACGCTCAGAACGTAGACGACTTTCTTCTAAAGAAGCAATCATTGACTCTACTTCATGACGGTCTGTACCGGTAAATGATTTTGCACGATCAATCACTACTGTATTTAAACCAAGGCGCTTTGAAATTTCAAAGGCATTAGAACGCCCTGGAACTCCGATTAATAAACGATACGTTGGACTTAATGTTTCAATGTCAAACTCTACACTCGCATTGACAACAGATGGACGGTTGTAACCGTATGCTTTTAGTTCTGGATAGTGCGTTGTTGCCATAACGCGTGCACCATAACCTACAACTTCATCTAAAATCGAAATCGCTAAGGCCGCACCTTCTTGTGGGTCGGTACCAGCACCCAATTCATCGAATAATACTAATGATTTGTCGTCGAACTTACTTAAAATATCAACAATGTTCACCATATGAGATGAGAATGTTGAAAGGGATTGTTCAATTGATTGCTCGTCGCCAATGTCAGCAAAAATTTGCTCGAACACGGCAAGCTCTGAACCGTCTAAGGCAGGCACTGGTAAACCAGATTGTGCCATTAACGTACATAATCCGACTGTTTTCAACGTAACCGTTTTACCACCAGTGTTTGGACCGGTAATAACGATGGCTGTAATATCACGACCAAATTCAATCGTATTGGCTACTGCTTCTTCTATCGGTAGTAATGGATGGCGTGCACGAACTAAGCGCGTATAGCCTTCCTTATTCATTTTTGGCATTGTACATTTATTCGCTTGTCCGTACTTACCTTTCGCTAAAATCACATCGATTTCACCAAGCAATTGGACAAGAACGAATAAATCATGTGCAACCTCTTGTACTTGAGCTGTTAATGCCGCTAAAATACGGTCGATTTCCGTTTTTTCTTTCACTTTTAAGCGCTGTACTTCGTTATTTGACTGGATAACGGATGCTGGCTCGATGAAAAGCGTTTGACCTGATGCTGACTGATCATGCACAATGCCGCCGTAATGAGAGCGGTATTCTTGTTTTACTGGAATAACGAATCGGTCGTTACGAATCGTAATAATCGTGTCTGATAGCATTTTTGTTGCATTTGAACCGCGTGTTAGACTTTCTAATTTTTGGCGAACTTTGGCTTCTTCTGCACGTAAAGATTGACGAACTGAACGTAATGTTGTGCTCGCTGAATCCAGCACTGCACCATTATCATCGATACAGTCATTAATCTCATGTTGCAACGCCGTTAAAATTGGCATTTGCTCTTTACGCTCTTTAAAATGTGGAATTTCAATCGTATTTTCAGATTCAATATCTTCAATGAAATTACGTAAAATACGGCTCGCACGAATCGTACTTGCGATTTCCATTAATTCCATTGGGCTTAACATACCGCCAATTTGAGAACGACGCGCATGTGGACGTACATCAAAAATACCGCCTAATGGTACATTACCTTTAACACGTAAAATGGCTAATCCTTCATCCATTTCTTCTAATAATTCAACTACTGTTTCAAAATCCGTTTCAGGTACGAGCTCATCAATTGCCTGCTTACCGATGGAGTTTGTACAAAATGTGGAAACCTGTTCTCGTACTTTATCAAATTCTAGTGTTTTCAATGCTCGTTTTTCAATCATGAGAACACCTCCTGTTATTCTAAATTATTTATCCTACCTACATTGCTATGGGGCGTCAACTGCCCGTAAAAGTCCGATTGGTGAAGCCTAACAATAAGCGTAAATGATTCCCACTTATTAAAGGTTATCTTTATTTTTCGTAATAAATGCTTCAAATTGTTCTTTTGACCATGTATTGACGATTAATTCTTTTTTTAACCATGCCTTTTGCGCATATTTTGTCCCAATATCCATAAAACGTAATTGATCAATCGCATGCGCATCCGTATTAATTGCAATCGGCACATTTTTTTCCATTGCTAGCTGCAAGTGCTCCACACATAAATCTAGACGATATGGGCTCGCATTGAGCTCTAAAATTTTACCGTATTCTGCTGCCCAATCGATAAGCTGTGGTACATCTGGGTCATAGCCTCCGCGCTGACCAACAATTCTTCCTGTTGGGTGCGCAATCATATGCACATATGGATTTTCAATAGCTGTTTTTAAACGAGCCATAATTTTGTCTTGTGCTTGGGTAAAGCTTGAATGAATCGATGCGATAACAAAGTCTAAATCTTTTAATACCTCATCATTAAAATCAAGTGATCCATCTGGTAATATGTCCATTTCTGTACCACGATACAGTCGGAAATTTGGATGTGTTTCATTAAACGCATATATATCAAGTTTTTGTTGTTCCAGGCGCTCTGGTGTTAAGCCATTTGCTACTTTTAAATATTGTGAATGATCGGTAATGACAGCATGAGTATAGCCATGTGCAATCAATGCTTCTCCCATTTCTGCAACTGAATGTGCACCGTCTGACCACGTCGTATGCATATGCAAATCTGATACGATATCGTCTAAATACACAAGCTGCTTTAGTTCCTCTAAACGATCTAACTCTTTACCACTTTCGCGTACTGTCGGTGGTATAAACGGTAAATCAAAGTGTGCAAAGAAAGCTTCTTCTGATTCAAATGTAGTAACCGTTCCGTCCTCTTGTTCGACACCATATTCACTAATCTTTTTTCCCATTGATTTTGCTAATTGGCGCATACGCACATTGTGATCTTTAGAACCTGTGAAATGGTGTAGTGCTGTTGGGTATTCTGCTAATTTTACCATACGGAAATCGACATTTACCGGCTCTTCACGGTCTAAAACAACAGACACCTTCGTATCACCTGCAGCAATTGTTTCTAAAATGGCTAAACGTGTTAAAATAGCCTCACGTACTACTTCATAATGTTCTGTTGCTACGATGAAATCTACATCTTTACTCGTTTCAGCAACTCGACGGAAGCTCCCTGCTACTGAAAACTTTTCAACTTCAGGTAGGCTTGCTAATAGTGCATTAATTTCTAACACAACCGGCTCTAGTTGCCATATAGGAAGACGCTCTGCGCGAGAACCAAAGTTTTCAAGCTCTTTTAAAATTTTCTCTTCCGTTTTCACTGCAAAACCTGCTAATCCTCGAACCTTCCCTGTTTCACAAGCATCTTTTAACGATTCTGCATCAACAATATTTAGCTCCTGATACAACTTCGCTAATTTTTTGCCCCCGAGCCCTGGTAACTTCAGTAATGGAATCAGACCTTTTGGAACAACCTTCTCAAGCTCCTTTAGTACGCTCGATTCACCGGTTTTAATCAATTCTAAAATAACTGCAGCCGTCCCTTTACCAATGCCTTTTATAGCTGTAACGTCTTCAATTTCACTCAGGCTACGTTCATCTGTCTCAAGCGCTGCTGCTGCCTTACGAAATGCAGATACTTTGAATGGATTTTCAGCCTGTAATTCCATATATAAAGCAATCTTTTCTAATGTACGAATAATAATCTTTTTGTTCATCATTAATCGAACCCCTCTCTAAAAAAACTTCCCTCGAAAATCGAGAGAAGCTTTTCACATGATTTTCAATTATTTCACGTAAATATACCACCAATTTTGAAACACGCTTGTAAGTACTGGTGTATGTTCCAGCATAAGTCCTGTGATAAACGAGCTGTCTACAATAGCTTGCACAGATTCAATTGGTAAAAGGGCAATAACATATAGTCCAATAAATAAAATAATATACGCTTCAATAAAACAAAGTACTGCACCTAATACAAAATTCAACGAGCTGAGGATCGGTAAATACGTTAAAAAGTCAAACATCGAACCAACAATTTGTAAAGCAATCTTCACCACAAAGAAAATAATTGCGAATGCGAACACACGATAAAACGTGCGATCCACATCTAATGAATCAAGCACTAATGTCATCGTCGAACCATCCGTAAAGCCTGGATATGGTATCCATAATACAAATTTTTCAGCTAATGACTTGTAATAAACAGCCGCTACAATGAGCGCCACTAAAAAGCTTCCAATATGAATTAATTGTACGATTAATCCACGTTTTGCACCAATAATTAAACTGATAATTAATATCAAAAGAATGAATAAATCTAACATGTATGTCAACCCTTTAACTGTTTCAATTGTTCTTCTAATTTTTCGTATTGCTCTTTTAACAATAAATAATCATGAACTGAATTAACCGCTGTCAGCACTGCTAGCTTGGCACTGTCTAAAGATGGGTTATGTACACTGATTTCACGCATTTTGTCATCAACAATTGATGCTACTAAGCGCATATGGCCTGTAGATTCAGTACCAACTATTTTGTATGTATGACCGTATATCTCTACAGCAATCCTATTCTTTTCCTGCTCAGCCAAAGTAATCCCCCCGTCAAAGATAGTATAAACAGTAACCGCAGTAACCTACTCAATTTTAAGAATCGCTTAACAATGATACGAAAAGCAATCTTGATTCCTGTTCAATGCGATACTAGTATTTTCATATTGTACATCATACCATTTCCAATTTGTTCACCGCAACACAATCACGCATTGTTATATCAAATCGTTAGAATTATATGAGATTTTCAATTTTTACTTTTAAAAGTTATACTATATTCTAACGATTCCAACTCGAAAGGAACCTTTACCTTCATGACAAATATTGTTTTACAACTCACTTCAGATGATCAACAAAAAGTGAAAGACTTTTATAAAGATCATTTAATCGAACGAAAAGCCCCAGGTGTCATTTTCGCTGCAAAACTTTTTGATACAGCTATTACTGCCTATAAATCTGGAAAAGTGATGTTTCAAGGAGCAGGTGCAGAGCGTGAATCCGCTCGTTGGGGATCTCATGAAAAGAAAACACCTGTCAAAGTATCCAACACAAAAGGTGACACATTACCAACACAATTTGCTACTCTTTCCGTTATTGGCTCTGACGAAACAGGAACAGGCGATTATTTCGGACCAGTTACCGTTGCTGCAGTATATGTACCTGCCGATAAAATTGCGCTAGTACAAGAACTCGGCGTCAAAGATTCCAAGCAATTAACCGATGATTATATGCGAAAAATTGCGCCTGATTTAATGAAAGTATGTACCCATAGCATTTTGACATTACGTAACGAAAAATATAATGCGATTCAGGCAAAAGGCTATTCTCAAGGGAAAATAAAGGCCCTTTTACACAATCAAGCCTTGAAGCATGTGCTTTCAAAAATCGCTCCAGAAAAACCGGAATATATTTTAATCGACCAATTTGCTGAACGTGGTATTTACTATAATCACATCAAAAATGAAAAAGAAATTGTCCGCGAAAATGTACTGTTCTCAACAAAAGCCGAAAACTTACACGTAGCCGTTGCAACCGCATCAATTTTAGCGCGCTATGCATTTTTAAAAGAAATGGACCATTTAGCTGAAATGACTGGCTACCCCTTACAAAAAGGGGCAAGTGGCAAAGTTGATGAAATGGCCGCAAAAATTTGGATGAAGCATGGCGAAGACTTTTTGCGTTCGATGACAAAGTGGCATTTTGCTAACACCGAAAAAGCACGTAAGCTCATGCAAAAGCGAAAATCTAAGTAATAGAGTATCCACTAACCTTCCAATATATTTCCATCTTACACTTTCTTAAATAAAAAAACGGTAGGAACAAATTGTTCCTACCGTTTTGTTTCATATAATATTATTTCTCTTCTTTATTGCCCATAAAATCTGCACGTTTTGTCACGTCAACGCGTTTTAAGAATAACGCAATGATTAATGCGACAACTGTCACACCTGCTGCAATGAAGAACGAATACGTAATACCATCAAGCATTGCTTGTTGCATAATTTGTCCTTGAATTTGCTCAAGTTGTTCTGCAGAAGGCTGCGCAGCACCTGGTGTTGCATTTGCTTTCATATCTGCAACAATTTCAGCAGCACGTGTTTTCGTGTGCGAGTTGAAGATTGTTACTAATACAGCTGTACCAATTGCACCTGCTACTTGTTGAGCCGTATTATTCATCGCAGTACCATGTGGATTTAAACGGTTTGGTAATGCATTTAAACCGTTTGTCATAATTGGCATCATTACCATTGAGATACCTAACATACGAATTGTATACATTGTAATAATAAATGTATAAGTAGAATCTACTTCTAAGAAGCCTAAACCGATAGTTGCACCTGTTGCGATTGCTAAACCAACTACCGCTAAAATACGAGGTCCAACTTTATCGAATAATTTACCTGTAATTGGAGACATAATCCCCATTACAATGGCACCTGGTAACATCATTAAACCAGCTTCGAACGGTTCAATACCACGTACGTTTTGCACGTAAGCTGGTGTTAAAATCATACCTGAGAACATCGCTACAGCTAATACCATTGAAACAACTGAAGCTAATGCATATGAAGGAAATGTGTAAATACGTAAATCTAATAATGGTTCTTCTAATCGGAATTGACGAACGATAAACCAAGCAAGTCCGATGGCACCAATACTGATTGTACCCCAAACTTCAAATGCACCCCAGCCTGCTGAACTTGCTGTACTGAAACCATACAATAACCCACCAAAACCAATTGTAGATAATACAAGAGATAATATATCAATTTTTGCGGGACGGTTTGGTAATACATCCTCTAATTTCCAGATAGCTAATAATAAAGCAACGATTGCAATCGGAAGAATCATTTTGAACAGTACGCTCCAGTCGTAATGTTCAACAGTCCAACCTGATAATGTCGGTCCAATTGCTGGTGCTAATATCATAACTAAACCGAAAATCCCCATTGCTTGACCACGTTTTTCAACTGGGAAGCTAATTAACATAACGTTCATTAAAAGTGGTGACATTGTCGCTGCACCAGCCGCTTGAATCATACGTCCTGTTACTAAAAGACCGAATGACGGTGCGAATGCTGCTAACGCTGTACCTACAACGAAAATCCCCATTGAAATAAGGAATAATGGTCGTGTTCTAAATTTAGTAATTAAATATGCAGAAGCTGGTACTAATACCCCACTTACTAACATGTAACCTGTTGCTAACCATTGTACTGTTGAATAATCCTCAATATCGAAAGCCGTCATAATTGATGGCAACGCTACGTTTAATAATGTGTTATTTAAAAACGCTACAAATGCCCCAACGAATAACACAGCAATCATTAAATAAGGAGGCTTTTTAAATGTTTTTAGATCTTGTGTTTTTTCCATATTTGAATTCCCTTCTTTTCTTCGTAATGAAATAATATTTTTATACTCGAACTATTCTATACTCATAGTCCAAAAAAATCAACGTTTTTAAACCTCGAGTCCAAAAACATTGAAATTCAATGATTGTACCAGTAATATTAAAGTATAAAATATTCGGAGGGACAACATGAATCAACGAAAAAGACAAGTGCTCGACTTCGCTCTACAGCTTTTTATTGAAAAGGGCTTTCATAATACTTCAATTCAAGACATTATATCAAAGGCAATGATTTCAAAAGGGACATTCTATAACTACTTTTCTTCTAAAAACGAATGCTTTATGGCCATTTTAGAGCAAACTCGATACGAAGCCAGTTTACGAAGACATGAAATACTTCTAGGAAAAGATCCAACAGATGAAGACGTCTTAAAAGAACAAATTATCGTTTTAATGCAGATTAATAAACAGCAAAATTTAATTTCTATCTTTGAAGGCATCTTCCAATCAAACGATACAGAACTTCTAAATCTTTTGACACGCTATCGATACATGGAAATCGAATGGGTTTCGAATCGTTTAATTGATGTTTTTGGAGAAGAAGCAAGACCTTATACATTAGAATTAGCCGTGGTATTTTTCGCTATGGTCCACCATCTATCCATGACTTATCGTACAATTTATGGCACTTCCAATGAAGCCAAGACATTCGTTACTGTAGCATTTCGTAATATTAAAGCTATATTGCCCGTAATGATGAAAAATAATGACATACTTATCACACAAGGATCCCTTCAATTGGTTGAATCCAACACAATTTATCAATCCATTACAAAAGATATGTTAATCGAAAAATTAACCGGCTTTAAAAATGAATTGAAATATGAAGATGGTCATTCCGTAAGTATTCAATATACAGAAAGTCTGTTTGAAGAGTTTAACCGCGAAACACTTCGTACAGCAGTCATTGAAACTTTACTAAAAGCGTTCCGCGATTCACTTACAGGTACTCTTCATGAAGCTGAATCGATTGAGTTGACTAATATGATGTGGTACTACTTGAAAAATATGCACGATCCAAAATAAAAACATTCACTTCTAATCAACCAACTAGAAGTGAATGTTTTTTATTTTACTTACTCGTAGAGATATGCACTTTCAATTGTTTGCCTTTAATTGGCGTTGTTTTCATTGCATTTAATACGAGATTGCCTTTGCCATTTAAAATTTCAACGAATGTCGATGCATCTAAAATTGTAATAATCCCAATATCATCAACTGTCATCCCTGGAATTTTCGCCAGTGTCCCTACAAAATCAACTGCGCGTAATTTTTTCTTTTTCCCACCATTAAAATAGAGCTTCATAATCTTTGCATCTACTTTTGCACTCTTTTGCTTTTTCTTTTGTGGGCGTGCTTGCATTTTTTTATCGAAGGCATCTGCATTTGCCTCGACATCTTCATGTGTAGGTATAGCCATTGGTGGGATCTTAAATCCAATAAATTCTTCTAGCCCCGCTAAAAAGTCAGACTCATGTGGTGTCACAAACGTAATGGCTTTACCTTCTAAACCCGCACGACCTGTTCGACCAGTTCGGTGCACATATGCTTCTTTTTCCAATGGTAAATCATAGTTGATAACTAGTGAAATATTTTCGATATCAATACCGCGTGCCGCTACGTCCGTTGCCACTAAATAACGGAAATCTCCGCGCTTGAAATCATTCATCACGAGTAAACGTGTAGATTGTTCCATACCACCATGAAGTTTATCTACACTGTACTCACGGTCATATAAATGGTCATGTATTTCATCCACACGATCTTTCGTACGACAGAAAATAATACATGTATCTGGATTTTCGACTACCGCTACTTTTTCAAGCGTTGCCATTTTTTCTCCATCAGGCACTTCCATTACCCCATGTTCAATTTTCGGTGCGGCTTCTTCTGTATGCACTTCAATATCCAATGGTTCTTTTAAATAGCGCGATGATAAAGTTTTAATCGTTTCTGGAACTGTTGCAGAAAAGAGCATCGTTACACGTTCTTTTGGTAGATGCGCCAATATTGCTTCCACCTGCTCGATAAAGCCCATATTTAACATTTCATCTGCTTCATCTATTACAACATAACGAATTTTCTCTAACTTTAATGTCCCTTTCTCAATATGATCCAATACACGACCTGGTGTCCCAACTGCCACATGTGTTTTTTGCTTTAGTTCATCCTGCTGATAGCGGAAAGGTTGCTTACCGTAAAGTGCAGCCGCTTTAACTCGTTTATAGCGTCCAATATTTGTGAATTCTTCTTTTACTTGAACAGCTAATTCACGCGTTGGTGTTAGCACAAGTGCTTGTGGCTTGTTTTCGATCCAATCAATTTTTTCACAAATTGGAATTGCAAAGGCAGCTGTTTTCCCGCTCCCTGTTTGCGCTTTAACGATTAAATCTTTTTCTTGTAATGCATACGGTAACACTTTTTTCTGAACTTCTGTCGGTGCGTTGTAATCTAAATCTCGTAGTGCACCTATAATTTCTTGTGATAATTCAAATTCTTTAAATTCATTTGGCATTTTTGTATTCCTCAATTTCTATTATGAATGGATGATTGTTGGATCAACAATCGCAATAAATTTTCTCGTTGCGCGTGAAAGTGGTACTGATTTCAAATGAACAATCCCGATATTTCGTTTCGGAATCGGTCCTAGTAGTTCAATTTCATATAAGATGCCCTTGTCGAGATAATCCTTAGAAAACTCCCTCGTTACACTGCCTACACCTAAATTGATTTTCGCAAATTCTAATACTAAATCATGTGAGCCCAGTTCAAATTCAGGAGAAATTGCATATCCCTGTTCTTTTAAATAGCTTTCCACATAAATGCGGGAATTCGCCTTTTTTTCTAAAAAAATAAGCGGTAACTTCATAAGCATTTCTAAACGAACTGGCTTTTTCGCTAAGTTTTTATATTTTTCTCCGCACACAAATATATCATGAATCTCTTTACAAGGGATAACTTGAAGGTGCTCATCAACGATTGGTAAGTTGCAAATTCCTAAATCTGCTTCCCCCGCTTTAATAAACGTTAATATTTCACCGGTCGTTCCATTTAATACTTTTAACTTAATGCCGGGGTATTTCAAATGAAATGTTTCTAAATAAGGCAATAGAAAATGGCGGGAAATTGTATCACCAACACCAATTCTAAGTAAACCTGTTTGCAAATTTTTAAATTCAGCAATTTTTTCTTCCCCTGCATCTAAAATACCAAGTGCTGAATTCACATATTCATGTAATAATTCCCCTTCATTTGTCAGTGTAACTCCTTTAGGCGTACGATTGAATAAAAGAGTTTCTAGTTCGACTTCTAATTTTGAAATTGCCTGACTGATTGCTGGTTGTGTCATATACAATTCCGCGGCTGCCCTTGAAAAACTTTTATTACGACTGACGACATTAAAAATTCTATACAACTCTAATTTTGCTAACATATAACCACCACTTATACCTCATATTAGTAATATTAATTTTACTTATATCACACAACTACGTTATAGTAAATCTTGTGAGTTTGACATATATAACTTATTCAACATGAATTTTATAAATATAGCGTTATTAATAAGGAGAGATTATTTTGGAACGTGTAGTAGGAACAGTCGTACGAGGTCTTCGTGGCCCAATCATTAATGAAGGTGATGATATCGTACAAATCGTTGTCGATACAACATTAAATGCCGCAAAAGTTGAAGGCTTTGACATTGAAGACCGTGATATCGTTACAGTAACAGAATCAGTTGTAGCACGTTCTCAAGGGAACTACGCAAAAATTTCTGACATCGCTGCAGATGTAAACACAAAATTCGGAGATGATACAGTAGGCGTTATCTTCCCTATTTTATCTCGTAACCGTTTCTCTAACATTTTAAAAGGAATTGCAAAAGGCACGAAAAAAATCGTTCTTATGCTAAGCTACCCATCAGATGAAGTTGGTAACCACTTAGTAACTTTAGATGAATTAGATGATAAAGGTATCAACCCTTGGACAGATGTACTGACTGAAGCTGAATTCCGTGGTCACTTTGGTTACAACAAACACACATTTACTGGTGTTGACTATATTGAATACTACAAAGAGTTAATCACTGAACAAGGTACTGAAGTAGAAGTGATCTTCTCAAACAACGCAAAAACAATTTTAAACTATACGAAAAGCGTATTAACTTGTGATATTCACTCTCGCTTCCGTACAAAACGTATTTTAACAACTGCTGGTGCTGAAAAAGTATTCGGTTTAGATAACATTTTAGCTGAATCAAATAATGGTTCTGGCTTCAACTCAAACTACGGTTTACTTGGTTCTAACAAATCAACAGTAGACAGCATTAAACTATTCCCTGAAAACTGCCAACCAATCGTTGACGATATCCAATCAAAAATCCTTGCTGCTACTGGTAAATTAGTAGAAGTTATGATTTACGGTGACGGTGCGTTCAAAGATCCAGTAGGTCAAATTTGGGAACTTGCTGACCCAGTTGTATCACCTGCATACACACCAGGTCTTAACGGTACACCAAACGAAATTAAATTAAAATACTTAGCGGACAATGAGTTCTCTGAATTAACAGGCGAAGAATTAAAAGCAGCAATTAAAGAGTATATTAATAATAAGGAAGAAGATTTAACAGGTAATATGGCCGCTCAAGGTACAACACCTCGTAAATTAACTGACCTTATTGGTTCTTTATCTGACTTAACTTCTGGTTCTGGCGATAAAGGTACACCAATGATTTACATCAAAGGTTATTTTGATAACTATACAAAATAATCTTTCAAACTAGGTGCACACAAGGCACCTAGTTTTCTATTTCTACTTTATATATCAATTTCCCCTTATTCATTCTTCTATCTTGTCAAATTTGCATAATGCTTGTTACTTTAGTACTTCAACTTAATAAATTTCTTTATTTTTTCATAAAATAATGATAATATTTTGATTATTGTAAAATAGAAATAGGTGTGTTTATGAAGAAATTATTTAGAAAAAAACCAATTAAGGACCTTTTAGATAAAGAAGGACGTTTACAACTTGCGAAAACATTAGGTCCGTTTGATTTAATATTATTAGGGGTTGGTGCAATTGTTGGTACAGGGATTTTCATCCTACCTGGTACGGTTTCTGCCCAACATGCTGGTCCTGGGATTGTGTTCTCATTTGTTGTAGCAGCGATTGTTTGTGCGCTAGCAGGTATGTGCTACTCAGAATTTGCCTCTACTGTTCCCGTGACAGGCAGTGCTTATTCCTATAGTTACATTGTTTTTGGTGAAATTATTGCTTGGCTTGTTGGCTGGGCGTTGTTATTAGAATATGGGCTGGCTACTGCTGCAGTTGCAACAGGCTGGTCGGGTTATTTTGTCTCATTATTAGATGGATTTAACATACATTTACCGCTAGCATTATCAGGTGCTTTTAGTCCAGAAAACGGGACTTATATTAATTTGCCTGCGATTTTCATTATTTTCACGATGGGCTATTTGTTAATGTTTGGGATGAAAGAATCTGCACGCTTTAATACGGTAATGGTGGCCATAAAAATTAGTGTTGTTCTATTATTCATCATTGTCGGTGTGTTTTATGTAAAACCTGAAAACTGGTCACCCTTTTTACCATTCGGCGTAAGTGGTGTGTTTAGTGGGGCCGCGCTCGTATTTTTTGCTTACCTAGGTTTTGACGCTGTGTCATCCGCAGCTGAAGAAGTAAAAAATCCACAACGTAATATGCCAATTGGAATCATTGGTTCGCTCGTAATTTGTACGGTATTATATATACTCGTTTCCCTTGTGTTAACTGGTATTGTTCCTTATACACAATTGAATGTAGCCAATCCTGTAGCCTTTGCAATGCAATTGATCAATCAAGGATGGATTGCTGGAATTATTTCACTTGGTGCTGTTGTTGGAATGATGACCGTAATTTTAGTCATGATGTATGGTGGTACTCGTTTACTTCTAGCATTCGCACGTGATGGTCTTATGCCAAAAACGATGTCTGAAATTAGTTCAAAACGAAAAACACCTGTTAAAAACACAGCTATCTTTACACTAATCATTTCAATTTTCGCTGGATTCATACCTCTTGATACATTAGCCGAAATGGTTAATATGGGGACGTTAATCGCGTTCGTCTTCGTATCTGCGGGAATCATTTATTTACGTAAAAACAAAGAGCTTCCAGAGGGCGGCTTTAAAGTACCGTTTTATCCGGTTATACCTATCATTTCGTTACTACTATGTATTTTCTTAATTAGCCAATTATCATTAAACACATGGATTGCTTGTGGTGTATGGTTTGTGATTGGATTAATCATTTACTTTACGTATGGTAAAAAGCACTCTAAGTTAAACTAATTTTCGAACACCTTTATTCAAATTTAAAACACACTAATTCTTATTGTAAAATTGGTGTGTTTTTCTATTGCCTACTAATCGTTCAACTTATTACTTTCATGCCAAGACATATTAAGTAATTCTTTCAATTTTAGATAATTTTCATTTCCAATATTATGTTGGATTTGCTCTACAATTTTCACTTGGATTAATGCACTTTTTTCGACGACTTCATACCCTAAAGGCGTCAGATTTGCATTTCTTTGTGTTTTAGGTGCCTTTATTAACGTAGTTTCCACAATTCCTTTTTCTTCTAAGCCATTAAAAAATTTATGTACAGCTTGTTTTGTAATATCCATTCTTTTCATAATCTCAGGAACAGTTGTGGCTCCTTGATTAATATGATTAATGACATTCCACTCTGCAGTTGTGAGCTGAATATCATTTTGTTCATTCCAAATTTTTGCTGTTTCATCACGTAAGTGTTTATAGTGTCTATATAATAATTCAATTATATCTATCATCAGTAGGTCCCCTTTCGCTTAATACTATATGGAAAACGCTCTTTAAGGTCAACTAGGTTGACAAAAAAAGTTATTTCTAATAAAATTAAGTTAACCTAGTTGACCCAGGAGGTATAAATTATGTATCAAGTTGGTGACGTTACATTTTATAATGTGTACGGTATTTGTAAGATTGAAGGCATTGAAGAACGTGAATTTCATGGACAAACTCAACTTTACTATGTTTTAAACTCCACACACTATCCTACGATGAAACTTTATCATCCCGTTGATAGTGAAAATTCAAACCTAAAAAAGATTCTAAGTGAGGAAGCAGCATTAAGTTTAATGAACTGCTTTACGCAACCTGCTGGAGAATGGATTGAGCATTCAAACACAAGAATGCAACAATTTAAAGTAACATTAAATACAAACGATCATGTAAAAATTGCACAATTAATTAATACCCTTTCTCGTAAAAAAATTGAATTAGAAGCTGAAGACAAAAAGCTATCTCCTCAATACCTACAAATGCTTCAAAAACACAAACCCATTTTATGTGAAGAATTAGCTCTTGCACTTCATATGTCTAAAGATGTCGTTTCGAAGAAAATTGATACTTTTACTAGACAAGCTTAATAATTGTTGGCAATTTATATTTTCAAATAAAAATCGAGGTTGGCAAGATAACTCCTGCTAACCTCGATTTCTTATTTTACAAGGTTACTAATCATTTTAAAAGTATCGCCTTTTGCTATTTGTTGCATTTCAAATAATGCCATTTCGACGCTTGTAATCGAAGCCCCAATTTGCACCATTTTTTGAATACCTACTTCACGATTTCCTGCAGTTCTTGAAGATACACAGTCTGCTAGAACTTCGACTTCATAGCCATTCGCTAATAAGTCTGCGGCAGTTTGATATACACAAATATGCGTTTCGATTCCTGCTAGCAGTACTTTTTTACGTCCTGTTTGCTCTAATGCCTGAACGAATTCCTCCGTCTGATAAGCACTAAACGTAATCTTTTCAATTGGTGTTTGATTCGTTAAATGTTGGGCGATTTCTTCCGCAGTTACGCCTAACCCCTTTGGATACTGCTCCACCCATAAAATCGGTACTTCCAACACTTTTGCTCCTTGCACAACAGTCGCAATATTACCGATAATCAATTCGCTCTCATCAACTATTTGCGCTAACTTACCTTGAATATCAATTAATACAACTACCGTTTCCTCTTTATTAAGCATACAATTTCTCCCCCTAATGTCGCTTTCTCTTTTATTATACTGAAATACTCCTTAAAAAGAATGCCTTTCTTTCATTGAAACGTGGAGTTTGACCTTGTATAGTGATAAGTGAAAGAGAAACGGAGGATTTACATGTTACGTCTTAGTTGGCTCATAAGTATGGGCATTAGTTTATTTGGAGTTATGCTTATTCAATACTTTTTTAAAATGAAACCTGAGGAAACGGCTGAGGCAGGTAATCTTGGCGCACTTGGAATAGCACTGATTATCCCCTTCCTTATATTAAGCCTATTTATTACGTATCGCTTTTTTGTTGAAAGTGCTCGTCATGCGCACGATAGATTAATGCGTATAATTTATTTAATTTTCGGTGTTGCTTTACTTGTCGTGTTTATTTATTATGCAAATGATTTTAAAAATGATGTTTACACTTCGTTAGGTGGTAATACGAAAGCACTTGGCTCTCAAATATACGGCTTTCCAGTGTTAAATGAATATACAAACCATGTATTTATTAATTTCTATACATTCGGGATCATACATACGATAAGTGGCCTAATAGGTGCGTTTGTCGGAATCATTAAATCCTCTAAAAAGGACACGAATGAATCTGAACAAACACCTATACAATAAAAAAAGCAGGTAGCGAATCACTTTTAAGTGAACCGCTACCTGCATTTTTTTTATTAACGTACTTCTGCGCCAGCTGCTGCTAATGCTTTTAGTACTTTATTATGAGCTGCTACTACTTCATCGTCTGTTAAAGTTCGCTCTGGATCGAAGTATGTTAATGAGAAGGCTACTGATTTTTTACCTGCTGCCATTTTCTCACCTGCATAAACATCGAATACTTTTACGTCTTTTAGTAAAGAAGTACCTGCACCTTTAATAATGTCTACGATTTCACCAGCTGGCGTTGTAATCTCAAGTTCTAATGCGATATCACGAGACATAGCTGGGAAGCGTGGAATAATTGAATAAACTAGCTCTTCTTTCGTTGCTTTAAGAATAGCTTGTAAGTTTAATTCAGCTACATACGTTTCTTTTACGTTAAATGCCTTTTGCTCTTGTGGGTGTAGCTGCGCGATAACTCCAACTTTTTCACCGTCTAATAAAATCTCAGCCGTACGACCTGGGTGTAAACCGTCTAACTGTGCTTTCACATAAGATACACGAGCTGTTAAACCAAGTTTTGCAAATACAGCTTCAATGATGCCTTTTGCTACGAAGAAATCAACCGTTTTCTTCTCACCTTGCCATGTATTATTGATCCACTTACCTGTTAATACAAGCGCTAAATGTTCTTCTTCAAATGGTAATTCTTCCGCTGTTTGACCAAGGAATACCGAACCGATTTCATATAATGCAACTGTTTCTGCTTGACGTGCTACGTTATAGCTTGCTGCTTCTACTAAGTGAGGAATTAAGCTTTGACGTAATGTTGAACGTTCTTCAGACATTGGCATTAATAATTTCGTTGTTTCTTCTGCTTTTAACGCGAATTTTTGAGAATAAGCCGCAGAAGTTAATGAATAAGTTACCGCTTGGTAAAGGCCAGCCCCTTCCATTACGTTACGTACAACGCGACGACCTGCTTGATATGCTGTTAGGCTACCAATTTGCTCACTCGCTGGTAAGCTTACTGGAATTTCATCATAACCATACATACGTGCAATTTCTTCTACGATATCTTCTGGAATTTTAATATCTTGGCGACGAGTTGGCGCATCGATAACTAATTTACCATTCACTGCTTCTACATCGAACTTTAAGCGATCTAAAATTGACAGCATATCTTCCAAAGAAATCTTCATACCTAAACGACCGTTAATGAAATCAGGTGATACGACAACGCGTACTGGCGTTTTATCTAATTCATCAACTAATACAGTACCTTCTAATACTTCGCCACCTGCAAGCTCTGCAAGTAACTGCGCTGCACGTTCAGCAGCAGGAAGCACACGGTTCGGATCTACGCCTTTTTCAAAGCGAGCTGAAGAATCTGAACGTAAACCGATTTCTCTTGATGTACGGCGAACTGAGGCTGCATTAAAGTATGCTGATTCAATTACGACAGTTGTTGTCGCATCTGATACTTCTGATTTTGCCCCACCCATTACACCAGCAAGAGCTTCGGCTTCTTGACCGTTTGTAATTACAAGGTTGTGGCTAACTAATTTACGCTCTTGATCATCAAGAGTTGTCATTACTTCACCATCACGCGCTAAACGAGTAACGATTTCGCCAGTAGCTAGTTTGTCATAGTCAAATGCGTGAAGCGGTTGACCGTATTCCATTAATACGTAGTTTGTAACATCGACTACGTTATTGTGTGGACGTACACCAGCAGCCATTAAGTAATGTTGTAACCATAAAGGAGATTCTTTTACTTCAATGTTTTTAATAACTTTCGCTGCGTACATTGGATTTGCTTCTTTATCTTCAACCGTTAATTTTAAAACATCTTCTGCTTTTTCAACTGAAGTTGTATATGAAATTTCAGGAAGTTTTACATCTTGGCTTAAAATTGCTGCAACTTCATAAGCAACACCTAACATGCTCATTGCATCTGAACGGTTTGGAGTTAAACCAAGTTCTAAAACTGTATCACGTAATCCTAAAATTTCTAATGCATCTGCACCTGGAGTTACTTCTTGTGGTAATACATAAATACCTTCAGCGTAAGCTTTTGGCACAAGACGACCTTCAATGCCTAGCTCTTGAAGTGAACAAATCATACCATTCGATTCTTGGCCACGTAATTTTGCCTTTTTAATTTTAATGCCGCCTGGTAATTTTGCACCTGGACGTGCCACAATTACTTTTTGACCTGCATCGACATTTGGTGCACCACAAACAATTTGTTGAAGTTCTTCTTCACCAACGTCTACTTGGCATACATTTAATTTATCTGCTTCTGGGTGTTTTTCTTTTGATACAACATGACCAACAACAACATTTTTAATGCCTTGTGAACGGTCGATAACTGCATCAACTTCGATTCCCGCGCGCGTAATTTTTTCTGCTAAATCCTCAACCTCTAATGAAGAAATATCTACATATTGGCTTAACCATTTTAATGAAACTAACATTGATTTTCTCCCCCTTACACTTCTGCCTGGTGGAATTGTGATAAGAAGCGTGTGTCATTTGTATAGAAATGACGAATATCATCCACACCGTATTTTAACATTGCGATACGCTCTGCACCGATACCGAATGCGAAGCCTGAAAGTTTAGTCGAATCATAACCAGCCATTTCAAGTACGTTTGGATGTACCATACCAGCACCTAAAATTTCGATCCAACCTGTTTGTTTACATACGTTACAGCCTTTACCTGAACATTTATGGCAAGAAACGTCTACTTCTACTGATGGCTCAGTGAACGGGAAGAATGACGGACGTAAACGGATTTCACGTTCTGCACCGAACATTTTCTTCGCTAACGCATCAAGTGTTCCTTTAAGATCCGACATACGGATGTTTTCACCGATTACTAATCCTTCGATTTGCATGAATTGGTGTGAGTGTGTTGCATCGTCGGTATCACGACGGAATACTTTACCTGGACAAATTACGCGAATTGGTTCGCCTTTTTTCGCTTCCATAGTACGTGCTTGAACTGGTGAAGTATGTGTACGTAATAATGTTTCTTCAGAAATGTAGAATGAATCCTGCATGTCACGAGCTGGGTGACCTTTAGGTAAGTTCATTGCTTCGAAGTTGTAATAGTCTTTTTCAACTTCTGGACCTTCTACGACTTCATAACCCATTCCTAAAAATAAGTCTTCAATCTCTTCAATTACACGTGTTAATGGGTGACGGTTTCCTATGCTTACTGCAGCACCTGGTAAAGTCACATCGATTGATTCACTTTCAAGTTGTTTAAGAATAGCAGCTTCTTCTAATACAGCTACCTTCTTCTCTAACTCAGCTGTTACATTTTCACGCACAGTATTAACTAAAGCACCCATTTTTGGACGTTCTTCTGCAGAAAGTTTTCCCATTCCCTTTAGAAGGTCCGTGATAGGTCCTTTTTTACCTAAGTACGCAACACGAACTTCGTTTAATGCTTTTAAATCAGCAGCTTCAGCAATTTTCGCTAAAGCTTCTTGTTCTAATTGCTTTAATTGTTGTTCCATTTACAAATTCCTCCTACTTAAAATTTTACAGATAAAGTCTGGCTCAAATACCGTTGATTTCCGTTACGGTTACGCTTTCCGCGGGCACGTAAGCATCTAAATCCCATATCCATATCCATACTTTCTGAAAAACAAAAAAATCCTCGCCCCCTAAAAAAGGGACGAGGACGAGTTTCGCGGTACCACCCTAGTTATTGTAGACGAATCTACAATCACTTCATTTGAGCTAACGACTATCTCTAGCCGGCAATCCTTTCACCACTCTCGGCTCCCGGATGCTGCTCGCAGGGTGAACTTCACTATGCAATTTGTATAGAAGCTTTCAGTCAAGGCTTCTACTCCCTAAAACAAATACGTCATAATTACTCTTCCCGGTCAAAGCATTTAGTAAGTTATTCTTCAATTAGTCTAATATACTTTTTCATTATTTTCAACTAGAAGAACAATTACCAGGAATTACATATCCCAGTGAAGGATTAATAACGTACCAAGAATTGTAAGAACTACTAAACCAACACCGTATAGGATGTTTGAATAAATACCCCATTTATCTTCTGTTTCACCAGAGTGCATGAATACAACGAATTGTAAGCCTGCTTGGATGAATGCTGTTACTAAAAGAACGATCATTCCTGTATTAAATGACATATCCGTAAAGTACACAAGCATTGCAATTACAGTAAGAACTAATGAGAATACAAAGCCCATTACTTGGCCTATAGGAAAGAACTTAGCCATAATTTACATCATTCCTTTCAAGTAAATGAAACTGAAGATGAAGATCCAAACAACATCTAAGAAGTGCCAGTATAAAGAGAACACGAATGTTTTACCTGCTGTAGTAGCATTTAAACCACGTTTGGCAATCTGAATAAAGATCGATAGACCCCAGAAGAAACCGAATGTTACGTGAGCACCGTGCGTTCCTAAAGTTGTTAATAAAGTTGAAGTGAAGGCACTAACTGTAATACCAGCACCAATGTGTACGTAGTGAACGAATTCTAATACTTCATAAGTTAAGAATCCTGCACCTAAAAGTAAAGTTACAGCCAAGAATGATAATGTCGCTTTTTTACTACCTAAACGCATTGCATGAATGGCTAAACCAATTGTAAAACTTGATGTTAACAGGATGAAAGTCTCCATTAATACTGGAGTGATTTCAAAAATTTCTGCACCAGTTGGGCCGCTACCTGTACGACCTGATAGTGTAAAGTACGATGCGAATAATGTACCGAATAACATAATCTCCGCACCTAGGAATGTCCAGAAACCAAAGATTTTAAGACTGTTTTCCTCAGTAGAATACTCTAATGGAACGTTATTATTTACTTTACTCATTATTTCGCACCTCCTTTTTTAGCGTGTTTTTTTTCGTCTTCTTCAATTTCATTAGCATGAATATGGTAACCATGATCATTTTCTAATGAACGGTATGCCATACAAACAAATACGCCTATACCTGCAATGATTGCAACAGTAAACATGCTGAATACTAATGCGAATCCTGCGATGAAGATGAATACTGAAAGAATAAATGTTTGACCTGAGTTATTTGGCATATGAATGTCTTCAATTTTGCCTTTAAATAACTGCACGCCATTTTTCTTAGAATCCCAGAAAGCTTCTGAAGTTGCATCAGTAACATCTGGAGTAATTGCAAAGTTGTAATGTGGAACTGGAGTGTGTGTTGCCCACTCAAGACCACGAGCATCCCATGGATCATTACCGATATTACGTGGAGAGTTTTTGAAACTATATAAAATGTTCCAAACGAGCATTAAGAATGAAACAGCCATAATACCAGCACCGATGAACGCTACCATATTTAATGTACTGAAACCTGTTGATTCTGAGTAAGTGTACATACGACGTGCTTGACCATCTAAACCAGTGATATACATTGGAATGAATGATAACACGAAACCAGTAGACATTACCCAAACTGTTGCTTTACCGATTTTTTCGTTAAGCATGAAGCCAAACATTTTTGGCCAGTAGAATGTTAAACCTGCTAACATCGCGTAAACAACACCTGGGATGATTACGTTATGGAAGTGGGCTACTAAGAACATTGTATTGTGGTATTGGTAGTCAGCTGCTGACATCGCAAGCATAACCCCTGTTACACCACCAAGTGTGAATAAAGGAATGAAATGCATTGTATATAACATTGGTGTTGTCATAACAATTTTCCCTTTGTAAAGCGTGAATAGCCAGTTGAAAATCTTAACCCCGGTTGGAATCGCAATTGCCATTGTTGTAATAGAGATGATTGAGTGTGTCATTGCGCCTTGACCCATTGTGAAGAAATGGTGAGTCCATACAGCAAATGAGAATACTGAAATTACAAGCATTGACCAAACCATTGATTTATAACCGTAAAGATTACGACGAGCAAATGTTGAAATAATTTCAGAGTAAATACCGAATGCCGGTAAAATTAAGATATAAACTTCAGGGTGACCCCAAACCCAGAATAGGTTGGCCCAAAGCATGTCCATACCACCGTTACCAGTAGTAAAGAATTGTGTACCGAATAGACGGTCAAGCGTACCCATTGCAAGCGCTACAGTTAATACTGGGAATGCGAATACGATGATTAAGTTTGCAATAAGTGCTGACCAAGTGAACATTGGCATTTTGAATAATGTCATACCTGGAGCACGCATTTTAAAGATTGTTGTAATGAAGTTGATACCTGTCATTAACGTACCAAGACCCGCGATTTGAAGCGAAATCATGTAGTAGTTTGTACCAACGGACGTACTGAACTCATTACTTGCTAATGGGAAGTAAGAAGTCCAACCTGCATCTGGAGATCCACCAATTACGAATGATAGGTTAAATAAACCCATACCCATGAAGAATAACCAGAATGCTAAGTTATTTAAACGTGGGAACGCAACGTCACGTGCCCCGATTTGTAATGGTACTAAATAGTTAAAGAAGAATGTAATAAATGGCATTGCCATGAATAAAATCATGACTACCCCGTGCGTTGTGAATACTTCATTGTAATGCTGTGCATCTAAGAATGTGTTATCAGGGATTGCTAACTGCATACGCATCATAATCGCATCAACACCACCGCGGAATAACATTAATAATGCAGTGATTAAATACATGATACCGATTTTTTTATGGTCAACAGTTGTAATCCATTCGCGCCATAAGTAGCCCCACAATTTAAAGTACGTAACGATTGCTACTAAAGCAACTGCTCCAAGTACAATAGAAGCCCCTGCAATATAAATTAATATACTTGGGTTCGGGATTGCAAACTGTGCAAAAAATTCCTTCATAGTAGTACTCCTTTCAAAAGTTCTAACTTACAAATTAGTGTGAACTGTGTGAAGAGTGACCCTCTTCGTCTTCGCCGTCTCCAGTAGTAGCTGATTCATGATAGCTTGGTGCTGGTGAGAACTCTAGGTGTGTACCTGTGTAAGTAGAACGACCTAAGTGTCCTGGCTCTAATAATTCATTGAATTTTTCTTCTGTAAGTGGATCAGCTGTATTATTAACGTCTGAAATCCACTCTTCAAAGTCTTCTTGTGTCATTGCTGTTACATCAAATGTATTTTTTGCTGTACCTTCACCTGAGAAGTTTGCGTTACGTCCCCAGAATTCGCCTGGTTTATCAGCAGCTAAATGTAATGTTGTAACCATGTTTGACATCGCGTATTTTTGACCACCAAGTTGTGGAATCCAGAAACTTGTAATTGGACCGTAAGAATATAATTTGAATTCAACTGCGCGTCCTGCTGGAATATTTACATAGTTTACTGTTTCAATTCCTTGTTCTGGGTAGCTGAAATGCCATTTCCAGTTAGAAGATGATGCATAAATCACTAATGGTTCTTGATCTTCGTATCCTGCTGGAGTACTTTCAACAATGTAGTTACTCTTAACTGATACTACTGATAAGACAATTACAATAATGATAGGAATACCAATCATAATTGTTTCTACAAGCCAATGCCCATGGATATGTGGTGGCTCGTAATCTGGACTTTGTTTTGAAGCACGGTATTTCACTAACATAAATACCATAATTCCTAATACAACAAGTACAATGGCACCCATAATGTAAATTGATAACATAATGTCATCTGCTTGTCTTTGTGCTTGAGGACCTTTAGGATCTAGAACTGTTAATTTATCACTACAGCCTGATAATAAAACAGCGCCTAATCCTAATAAAGAGAGTAATGTTCCCTTCATATTTGCTTTCATAGTTGGACTCCTTTCCAATAAATAGAGCTTGTTAGATTTGTCTTAAGTGCTTTCAAGTAGAGCTTAAAATAAAAGTATTAAATTAGTACATGTACAATGAATAATTGTATTTGCATACTTTCCATTGTGTATATAGTGGAAAGTAATTAATCATTTCCTCAATACATACACAAGAAATGTTGTATGTATTTTTCATCATCGTAACGAGGAAACTATTCGTACAAATAATTTATTTTTCATGTACACCACTTAAGTAACTTGTCTAACCTTCTTTGATTTTAGTTAAACATCAAATAAGTGTCAAAACATCAATTTGGAAAAAACCCTTGTTTCTTACTATTTTCATTTATCATTCACTTGGTAATTCGGAATAACACCTCAAAAAGTAGTAAATAGTCGCGATTGCGAGAATTAGAAAAGCACTTTATAAAAATGACATTTCTATGACAAAGTAAAATTTGTTCTTTTTAGATTTATCAGAAACAGACACCTATTGTATCTAATGGGTTTTTATGGAATGTATAACTTCAGAACCACCAAAAAAAGGAGGCAGCTAGTAAGTATTTACTAACTAACTCCCACCTTGAAAACATTCACTTATTTTACAAATGCATATAATAAAATGCCTGTTGCAACTGCTACATTTAGTGACTCCGCACCACCTAAAATAGGTATGATGACATTTTGGTCTGTTTTCGCTAAAAGTTGTGGACTAATGCCACTTCCTTCATTTCCTACCATTAATGCAAATGCTTCACTTGGTTCGACCGCTTTATAAGAAATTGATTCTTCTAAAGATGTTCCGTATACACGAACACCATCTTGCTGTAAGTTTTCAATCCATTCCATTAAATCGCCACGTACGACTGGAATATGAAAATGTGATCCTTGTGCAGAGCGAAGTGTTTTAGGATTAAATGCATCCACGCAACCTTTTCCTAAGACAACCGCATCAATACCAGCCGCATCCGCTGTACGAATCATTGTTCCGATATTTCCTGGATCTTGTACAGCATCAACTAATAATACTTTACGCCAGTCATACATCTCATCTTCTGAAACCACGCGTTGCTTACAATGAGCAAATACACCCTGTGAAGTTTCTGTTTCAGCAATCTCTTTTGCGACCGCATCATTAACATAAACAATGACTAGTTCATCAATTGGCCATAGCATTGGTAAATCGACACCTTCACGTACAATCATTTGTACGATTTGGTCTTTATGCTTTAGTGCCTCTTCTACTAAATGGAAGCCTTCAACAAGATATTCCCCTGTTTTTTCACGTTCTTTACGTTGTGTTGCAAGCTTTTTCCAATGTTTAACGAGTGCATTTTGTGTTGATTCTATTCGTTTCATAATTACCGTCCTTTATTTTTACTCAATTATTAATTTTACCATAAACATTACGTGATTCCATAATGAGAACGTATGCATAATTTAATCATTATTGTACATATTAAGCGAAAAGGAGGAAATGACATGGACTTTCAAATTCGACAAGCTATTACAACAAATGTAAAAGGATCCGATGCACATGAATTTCAAGACATTGTGAATGATGCGATTTCACGTGGTGAGGAGCATTTACTGCCTGGTCTTGGTGTTTTTTTAGAAAAATGGTGGAATGCTGCGAATGAATCCGAACGCAATGATTTTTCTCAAAAGCTTGCTACCCAGTTTTCCGCGTAAACTAAATATGGCTGTCAAAACCTTTTCCCCTTTGACAGCTTTTATTGTCAGATTTTTCAATAAAATTAATATAACCATTTTTTCTCTTCCGAATGATGGATTTTCTACAAAATTCATTATTATAAAAAGCACGCTTTGAAAACTCTAAAATTCTGAATTTTCTATATTGATAGTTTTTTGTTTACGTATTACACTGTAAAACATCAACTTAGAAAAACAATTCAGAAGGGATATGAGTTTATGAAAAACTTTTTTAATAATGTATTAACCGGAATGAGCATGGGAATTGTTGTTTGTTTAATTCCTAATGCGCTAGTAGGAGAAATTTTAAAACTCATTATTCCATACGTTCCGCAATTACAAATTATTTTAGATACATCCATTATTGCTATGAGTTTACTCCCCATTGTCATTGGAGTTATGACAGGAATTTGCTTTAAGCTTACACCGATTCAAACGTGTAGTGTTGGACTCGCTGCTTTCATTGGTAGTGGTGTTTATACGATGCAAGAAGGTGTCTTAACACTAGCAGGTATTGGGGTAGTTATTAATATTGGGATTACAGCAGCGCTTGCTGTTTTATTTGTACAATTTTTAGGTAACCATTTAAAAGACTTTACACTAATTGGGATGCCTGCACTTTCGATGTTTATTCCAGGCCTAGTTGGTGCTGCTATTCTGCCATATGTAAAAATAGCTTCTGGTTGGGTCGGCGAAGTGATTATGTATGCAACTGACCTTCAACCAGTGTTAATGGGTGCGATTATCGCCGTGATTTTCTCACTTTTAATTATTTCACCCATCTCAACAATTGGTGTGGCGACGGTTATTATGCTTTCTGGTATCGGGGCAGGTACTGCAAATCTCGGTGTATGCGCTTCAGGTGTTGGCATGTGTATTGCAAGCTACCGCGCGAATAATTTTGGAACAGCCATTGCACATGTTGTTTCTGCGAAAATTCAAATGCGTAACTTCTTCATGAAGCCGACGATTGCATTTCCAATGATTATTACTGCCGCAATTTTAGGCGCACTTGGTGGCTATTTCAAAATCGTTGGGACACCTTATAGTGCTGGCTTCGGTCTTGGAGGATTTGTTGGTCCACTTAAATATCTTGATTTAGTAGGTTGGAATGCAACATCAATTACTTTATCACTTGTATTATTTATTGTACTGCCTATTATTTTAAACTTATTCTTCTTAAAACTATTCGAACTGAAATTTAAATGGATTAAATCAAACGATTATGCTGTAAATTATGAATGATTTAAAAACCCGCTAGCATTCAATTGAGGGCACTGAAAAAAGTCCATTTATGCACACATAAGCGAGGACAGGAACGATTTTCGTTCCTGTCCTCGCTTTGCTCGGTCCATGTGCCTCCACATGAACTAAAAAAATGTCGTCTCCCCCGTCACTCACCATCCTGTATAACAGAGGGCCCTAATTAAGAGTTAAAAACTTATAGCTAAATATAACGACCATTAAGACTTTACGTATTAAAGGGCAAAATAAAAAGCAATCCAGCGTCTCCTAGATTGCCTTTTCTATGTAGTGATGAGGTATTCCATCTTGACTACGTTCATCACAGTGTAGTTCCCTTGATGTGTTCACAGCGTCTCCCGTTCCAACATCAAGGGAACTACTACAGTATTTTTCGCCCTTCCTGCTCACAAATACTGTATTGTTACTCAAAATAGATGCGACTTGCGACCCGCAATTTACGTCATCTACCAAATGTTAAGCTAATAATGACACTAAAACTGCTTTTTGTGCATGCAAACGATTTTCTGCTTGCTCGAAAATGTATGAGTTTGGTCCGTCGATTACCGATGTTGCCACTTCTTCTTCACGGTGTGCTGGTAAGCAGTGAAGGAACATATAATCTGGTTTTGCATGAGCAACTAATGCATCGTTAATTTGATATCCTTCGAAATCTTTTAAACGTTGTGCTGTTTCATCTTCTTGCCCCATTGAAGTCCAAACATCCGCATAAATCGCATCCGCATTTTGTACAGCTTCTACTGGGTCATTTGTTACGAAAACGCTACTTCCATTCTCTGCAGCAATCACTTGTGCTTTTTCAATGATCGTTGCGTCACACTCATAACCTTTAGGTGTCGCAACTGTCACATGCATTCCTACATGTGCTGCTGCAACAACTAATGCATGAGCCACATTGTTACCATCACCAACATAAGCAATTTTTAAGCCTTTTAACTTGCCTTTGTTTTCGGCAATTGTTTCAAGGTCTGCTAACGCTTGACAAGGGTGGTCGATATCAGTTAAGCCGTTAATGACTGGAATTGAGGCATTTTCCGCAAGCTCTTCTACCATTGTATGTGCGTTCGCACGAATCATAATGCCGTCTAAGTAACCTGACAATACTTTTCCAGTATCCGAAATTGGTTCTCCACGTCCAATTTGCATATCGCGTGCATTCATATACATACCGTAACCACCTAGTTGCTGCATTCCCACTTCAAATGACACTCGTGTACGCGTCGAGCTTTTTTCAAAAATCATGCCAAGTGTTTTGCCTTCTAGTAATCGTGGACATTTGCCTGCTTTTGTAATTACTTTTAGCTGAGTTGCTAATTGAATTAATTGCGTTACTTCTTCGCTTGTATAATCCAACAGTGTTAGCAAGTCTTTTCCTTTTAGACTTTCTACCGTCTTCAGTTGAACTTCTTCTAATAATTTCATCTTACACACCTCTGTTACCTTTATGTTGATTTCATTATACATATGCATAATTATAAAATCAAGCGAATTATTATGAATTTTTATATTTATTTAAATTATCCGATATTTATACAGTTATTCCCCGATCTATCGTTAGATAATTTTTGCGCTAAACAGTATTTTTATGTTTATAAAAGAATTATTTGGCTTTTATATTGAATTATCACTCTTTTTTTTAGATAATAATGTAAACGGCTTATAAATATAGGGATATTTTCTTTAGATTAGCCGTTCATAAAGAGATGTAGAGGGAGGAATTATTTATGCCACAAGCATTGCACCATGTAGAACTTTCTTTAAACAATGAGGTTGTATGGGATTTTTTAAAAGACTATAACAATTGGGCGCCTTTAGTTTCTGGTTATATTGGGCATGAAGTACAGAGTGATTCTCAGTTCACTTGGATTTTTTCAGCGGACTTAGGTTTCACGAAAAAGACAATTAAACTACAAGTCGATGTTTCCGAACTAACTGCACCAACTGATGTTAAGTTCCAGTTAAAGGGGTTATCAGATAACTTCAATGGTAGCGGATATTTCAAATTAGAGGCTAAAGAGGAATCGTCAATTGATTTAACAGGCAATCTTGATCTTTCTGCAGGCGGTATGATGGGCATGATGATTAATTCCGTGTTAGAAAGTTTTGTGCCGAAAATGACGAAAGAATTAATGGAGTCTATTTCAGCAAAATTATCAGAATTACATTTAGTAAAATAAATGAAACGCGTATGTTGACATTGTAATTAATGCTCATCATACGTGTTTTTTGTATAAATAGTAAATATTAAAGGGTAAATTCGTTCTATTTATAGAACAAATCTACCCTTCATTTAAAAATATATTAATAATTATTCAAATGTAATTTTATTTACTGCATCACGGTCTAAGCGTTTGATAACTTCAACGATTAATTTAACCGCATTGTCGTAGTCATCACGGTGCAGGATACCTGCATGTGAGTGAATGTAACGAGTTGCTACACAGATTGCAAGTGCTGGTACACCGTTTTGTGTGATGTGGATGGAACCTGCATCGGTACCGCCACCTGATATAGCTTCGAATTGGTAAGGGATACCTTCTTCTTCTGCAACATCAAGAACAAATTCGCGCAAGCCTGTGTGAGATACCATTGATGCATCATAAACAACAATTTGTGGACCTGCACCCATCTTAGATGTAGATTCTTTAGGTGTTACTCCTGGAGTGTCCCCTGCTACACCAACATCAACTGAGAAACCGATATCTGGTTGTATTTTGAATGTAGAAGTTTTAGCACCACGTAAGCCGACTTCTTCTTGTACGTTACCAACACCATATACGATATTCGGGTGGTTTTCATCTTTTAATGATTTTAATACATCAATTGCGATTGCACAGCCAATACGGTTATCCCATGCTTTTGCTAAGAGATGCTTTTCATTTTTCATGACGTGGAATTCGAAGTATGGTGTGATCATGTCACCTGGACGAATGCCCCACTCCATTGCTTCTTCCTTAGAAGTTGCACCGATATCAATGAACATTGATTTAACGTCAACTACTTTGTTGCGCACGTCGGCT
>JAZUES010000166.1:0-5235 GCA_045640265.1 Solibacillus sp. | reverse complement strand
ACGAGCTTACGCTGCGAAAGCTAAGTTTTGTTGTTTGCCAGTTATTATATAACTTCCGTTGATGACGAAGACGAGACCTCCGACGCGCGACCAGAGCTTGAACCACCCCTGTCGAATCCGTAACGTCCCCGAGTATAATACCCGAGTAAAGTTTCGGTTGAGCAAAACAAGTTGCTCATAAACGTATACCGTATGAGTAGGTATACACTGGCTAGTACATTAAATTATATGCCAAAAACAGTTGGTTCGCAAGTAAATAGGCTCAATTTAATTACTGGAAACAATTCCAACTCCACAATTATATATTATCAGTAGTTGGAGTGTTCACCTTTAAAATTTGATTACGATAACCACTTGGGGACACGCCTATTAATCGTTTAAATAGCTGCGTAAATTCAAAATAGCCATTAATGCCAACAGCTTTTGCCACTTCTTTTAAATCTAAAGTTGTTGTTTCCAATAGTTTTTCCGCTTCACTCATACGAGCCTTGTTTATATAATTTTCGACCGACATATCCGTTTGCTCTATAAAAATACGCTTATAATTGGGAGAGCTCTCAGAAAAAACTCTGTCTACCTCAAGTAAGCATTTCTCACGTTTTAAATTTTTTTTAATAATAAACTTCACTTTTTCAGTTAATTCAACATTGTACATTATATCCATTATTACAATCTCCTTCCATGCACTCCATTGTACCTCATCAAAGTAGAAAAATCATTCATAAAACACGGTTTCCTATCAAAAACAACCATTATTTGTTAAAACCAAAAAACGAGTACAAAATTCATTGCACTCGTAGTTGGATAAGGGATTATTGCTGGCGATCCTTGAAAGCACGTTCCATATCACGTTTCGCTTCTTTTTTCTTCATGTCATTACGTTTATCGTAATCTTTTTTACCTTTTGCTAAACCGATTAATAGCTTTGCGTAACCATCTTTAATGTAAATTTTTAACGGCACAATCGTATACCCATCACGTTTTACCGCGCCAATTAATTCACCAATTTGCTTTTTATGTAGCAGTATTTTTCGCTCACGTAGTGGATCGTGATTGAAGCGGTTCCCTTGGTCAAATGGGGAGATGTGCATATTGCGAATCCATGCTTCTCCGTCGTGAATGCTTACATACGATTCCTTCAATTGCACGTGAGCCTCTCGGACAGATTTAATTTCTGTACCTGTTAGCACCATTCCCGCTTCAATTGTTTCTTCAATGAAGTAATCGTGGTTTGCTTTTTTATTCTGAGCTAATACTTTCCCAGTACCTTTTGCCATCTTCAACACCTCTATTTGCAAGGAAGCTGTAGAAAAAATTCCACAGCTTCACTCATTTATTTCTTCTTTTTATTCTTTTTCTTTTTGCCTTTTGCGATGCCTTCGAAAAACTTAGGCTTGTCGCCTGCTTTACCATCTTTACGACGGCCACGTGGATCACGGTCACCAGACTCGCTACGTTTTTTCTCTTTAGCTGGGCGTTCTTTACTGCCACCACGCGGTTTACGACGATCATTATCTCGTTTTTCACCTGTGCGCTCTTTTTTGTGACCTTCTTTACGTCCTGCATAGATAACTTTCGATGTTTGTCTACGCGATGGACGCCCATTGCTGACCATATCGATAAACTCAAAATCTACAGAAGATTCTTCGATGACCACATTGGCTACGCGAATTTTCACTTCATCTCCAATACGGAATTGACGACCCGTACGTTCCCCAATCATCGTCATATGACGTTCTTCAAAGCGGTAATAGTCATCTGTCATATTCGAAATATGAACCAGACCTTCTACTGTATTTTCAAGTTCCACGAAAATACCGAAGTTCGTAATCGATGAAATGATACCAACAAATTCTTCACCAATTTTATCGGACATGTATTGCGATTTTTTCAAGGCATCTGTATCACGTTCCGCTTCAACTGCACGACGTTCACGAGTTGAAGTATGGTCTGCGATTTCATCCATTACTTGACCCCACTGAGAAACGGTTTCCTTCGACGTATCTCCATTAATTAAGTACGTACGAATTAAACGATGCACGATTAAATCTGGATAACGACGAATCGGAGACGTGAAATGCGTATAAAACTCTGTCGATAAACCGAAGTGTCCTAAAGATTCGGCATAATATTTAGCTTGCTGCATAGAACGTAGTAACATCGTTGAAATAACCGGTTCTTCTGGTAAGCCTTCAATTGATTTAATAATTTCTTGTAGTGCTTTTGGATGTACCGAGTTTCCTGAACCTTTAATAACAATCCCGAAATTCGTTACAAACTCGAAGAAACGTTGTAATTTCTCTGGTTTTGGATCTTCGTGAATACGGTAAATGAACGGTACTTGCATCCAGTGGAAATGCTCAGCTACTGTTTCGTTCGCTGCTAGCATGAATTCTTCGATGATACGTTCTGCTACAGTACGTTCGCGTAATACGATATCAGTTGGCCAGCCTTCTTCATCGACTAACACTTTTGATTCTTTAAAATCAAAGTCAATTGCACCGCGTCCCATACGTTTGTTACGTAAAATTTGCGCTAAATCCTTCATATCATGGAACATCGGCACTAACTTTTCATAGCGCTCCATTAACTCTGGATTTTCGTCTGAATGCACTAAAATATTATAAACATCCGCATACGTCATACGTTCTGTCGTTTTGATGACACTTTGGAAAATCTCATGCTTCACGACATGCCCCGCACCATCAATAATCATTTCACATGATAATGTTAAACGGTCAACTTGTGGATTTAATGAGCAAATCCCGTTTGACAGGCGGTGTGGAATCATCGGAATAACGCGGTCTGTTAAATACACTGAAGTTGCACGTTCATAAGCTTCCGTATCTAAAATAGAACCTTGTGTCACGTAATAACTTACATCTGCAATGTGTACACCTAATTTATATGTTCCGTCTGCATTTTTTACAACAGTAACGGCATCATCTAAATCTTTTGCGTCTGCACCATCAATCGTAACGATGACTTCATTACGTAAATCACGACGACCGACTAAATCCTTTTCAAAAATTTCATCCGGAACATCAATGGCAGCTTGCACCACTTCTTCTGGGAACTCAGGTGGAATATCGTATTTATAAAGAATTGATAAAATATCCACGCCTGGGTCATTTTTATGCCCTAAAATTTTCGTAATCATCCCTGATGCCGATTTTGTTTCGTCTGGCCAGTGTGTTACTTCTACAACTACTTTATGACCATCTACTGCACCTAGAGAATCATCTTTTGCGATAAAAATATCCATATTCAGTTTTTTATCATCTGTTACTACAAAGCCAAAGCCTTTATTTGCTTGATATGTGCCGACAAATGTCGTTTTGCTACGTTCCACAATTTTAGTGATCGTACCTTCACGACGGTCGCCTGATGACTCTTTTAAAATGCGCACTAATACGGTATCGCCATTTAGAGCCCCATTAATCTCATACGGTGGAATAAAAATATCATCCATCCCTTGTTCTTCTGGTGCAACGAAACCGAAGCCCTTTGCGTTACCGATAAAGCGACCGCGTAGTAAGTTCATACGCTCAGGTAAGCCGTAACGATTTGAACGCGAACGTACGATTAACCCGAGTGCTTCCATTTTTACAAGCGTTTTAACAAGCTCACGGAAATCATCCGCTTCCTCTAATTCAAACGCATCTTCAACTTCCGATACGGTCATCGGTTTATAGTCATCATCCTTCATAAATTCCAGGATGCGTTGTTGTAAATCATTTTGTTGAGTCATTTATTACCCTCCTTTGAACAGAAAATATATATTCTTTCATTAGATTAACCAATCTAATCTATTTAAAAACGTAAGAACTTCTTCATGAAGCTGATCTCTTTCTTTGTCGAGTGTAATGACGTGTCCAGACGCTTCGTACCAACTAAGCGTTTTATCAAGTGATTCAACGCTTTCATAAATAATATTGGCTGAATCTGGGTTGATCACTTTATCGTTACGCGATTGTATAATTAATATTGGCGCATAAAGTAAGTCAATCATCTGTCTTACATCTTGAATAAGCTGCTGCAACTGTGGCAATGATGCCATTCCTTGCGCTTTAATCGCTTCAATCTCTAATTCAATTTCCTGTTCACTTTTACCTTCTTGTTTTTTGTATTGTTTTGCATATTCAATGACGCCTTCGAACATAATATCTGTCGTACGCATCGTCATTGGTGAACACATTGTAACGACACCTTTGACAGGTTGATTGAGCGCTAATTTCAATGAAAAAACGCCACCTAATGAAAGTCCGGCAACGGCAATTTCTTCATAACCTGCTTCTTTTAATGTAGTATACCCATTTATAACGTCTTGCCACCAATCTTCGGGATTCGTGACAATTAATTGTTCTGGTGATACACCATGTCCTTTATAATGTGGGGCTAATGATGTGTAGCCATGCTTTTCTAGAAATCTACCAAGCATACGAACATCTGCCGAGCTCCCTGTAAAACCATGTAATAATAAGACCGCTCTTGGTCCTGCTTCAAAGAAGAACGGTGAAGACAATGCCTTTTTCATCGTAATTACTCCAATCAATATGAAAAATACGATTCGAACACACCATCGAATCGCTAAAACTTTCAATTTCTTCTATTATACTGTCTTTTTGCCTTTACTAAAAGAAAAAGCCTAACCTGGCAATAATGCTCGGTTAGGCGTTTGAGTTCATTCGATTAGAATTTAGTAATAGCTAATGCTAAAACGAAGAATGCAACAGAAAGTACAATCGTTGTGCGGTGTAAAATTAAATCCATCCCGCGAGCTTTCTGTTTACCGAATAGTTGCTCAGCTCCACCAGAGATGGCACCTGATAAACCAGCGCTTTTACCTGATTGTAATAACACGACAACGATTAAGGCTATAGCTACGATTAAAAGTATTACTGTAAATAACGTATGCATTTTGCTCCACCTCCTAAACTTGGACGTCACAATACATATTAGTATAACAAAGCCAGAGAAATCTGACAATGTTTCTTGGCAAAGTGCATCCATTTTTTGTGAATCTAGTTTTTTTCTAATAAAGTAGCTATGGAAATGTATGAGGGTTGGTGAGTAATCTTCTAATAAAGAAATTAGGAAGGTGTATGGGGTTGGCGGGCCAAGCGCAAGGCCCGCCAAATAAAGTGTAGTCTATTAAATTATATTTAAAGAAGTAAGGCGCTGCATGCTTTTAAATAGAGCGGATCTGCTGAATATGGTGTCATAGCTAATCCT
>JAZUES010000165.1:0-3972 GCA_045640265.1 Solibacillus sp. | reverse complement strand
ATACAATAAAAAGATAACCATTGTAAAAGACACCGTTACGAAAGACGCTTTGGGTTTTCCTGTTGTTACTGAAACAGTAGTGTTACAACCTTATGCAGATGTAAAAACCACAAGAGGCTATACATTAATTGCGAGTGGTTCGGACTTCGAAAAGGCATACACTAATTTTATGATCAGATACCCTATTACAGTTATAACCCGTGATATGTTCGTTAAGTTTAACGGCAAGAAATATTCTATCGAATATCTAAACAATGTTAACGAAAGTAATGTTGAACTTGAACTTCAGTGTAAAGAGGTTACAAAGTAATGGCAAAGTTTAACGGAGAATTATCAAACGAAGTAATAAAAATGTTTGAAGAGTTGCAAATGGACTCCGAAAAGATATTTAGTGAAATGGTTTCAGAGGGTGCAAAAGTCGTTAAGAATAATGTTTCTTCTAAAATGCCCAAAACGCTAAAAAATGGACTTGGAAACGATAATTTGAAAGTTACAAGGGTTTATAAAACTCCGTATGATGACGGAATTAATTGTAAAGTAATGATACAGGGTTATTTTATTAACAGATACGGACACAAAACACCCGCACCACTTGTAGCAAATCTTTTTGAATACGGAAGAAGTAATAGCCCTTATCCCAAACAACCCTTTATGCGTAGTTCTTTCAACAAATCACAAATAGAACAGGCTATGCTTAAAGCACAAGAAAAAGAATTTGAAAGAATCTCGAAAAATTGGGGTAAATTATTTAGGTGATAACAAATGTTTAATAACGAAATTGAAGAGATATTCAGAAACTTTACTGTATCAGATGTAGTTATTCCTGTTAGCTATTTACAGTACGGGGGCGATAAAGAAACATACATTGTTTATACTCCGTGGAATAACGACAATTCTTTTAGTGGTGATGATACTATTCTTGGTTGCATTGTTTATTACGACTTTGATGTGTACTCAAAAGGAAACTATTATAACATAGTGGCACAAATGAAAGACTTGTTAACGGAGAATGGGTGGACTTGGCAACCCTCGAAAGATAGTTCAGATCAATACGAAAAAGATACAGGAATGTATCACAAAACAGTTTGTTTTGCCAAGCCTATACAATTTGATATGAGAATACCAAGATAAAAAACTTTGTGAAAAACAATTAATTAAGAAAGAAAAGAGGTAAAAATATGGCACGAATCGGTTTAAATAACCTTTGGTACGCTAAACTTACTGAAAGTGGCGATACATTTACTTACGGTGGTGCTTTGTCCTTTGGTAAGGCAGTTTCCTGTAATGTATCAGTTTCTAATAACAGTGCGTCACTTTATGCAGATGATGTACTTGCAGAATCAGACACTTCATTCCAAGGCGGTACAGTAACACTTGGTGTAGACGACGACAGAGAAACTACCTTTGCAGATGTACTCGGACACACAGTTAACGCAAGTGGTGAAGTTGTAAGGAATAGTGGTGATACCGCGCCTTATATCGGACTTGCAAGAATCGTTGTAAAAATGGTTAACAATGTCAAGGTTTACAAGGCAGAAATCATTTATAAGGTTAAGTTCGGCGAACCCTCACAGGAAGATACAACCCGTGGTGAATCCGTAGAATTCAAAACACCCGAAATTGAGGGACAAATTAGCACACTTAATAACGGCGCTTGGTCTACTTCAAAGACATTTAATAACAAGTCTGATTGTTATGATTATATTATGGGAATCCTCGGTTCACCCGTAGAACATACCTATACAATCGTTTCAAGTACAACAGGTAAGAATCCTTTGAGTGAGGGTTGGTTTATCAAGAATGGTACTGATTATATCAGAGCACTCGACACCACACCTGTTGCAAGTAGAACATATTACGAGCAAGACGCAGACTAAAAGGAAATTTAAACAAGTTAGCACCCTCGCCCCAATAAGGTGGGGGTGTATTACTATATAAGATTTTTTATGAGGTAAATTTAGATGTTAAATACGAATGGTAAAATTGAATATAAGGGCAAAGAGTACACTATTGTTTTTAATCTTAATGTAATGGAATCAATACAAGCAAAATACGGAACAATTGAGAAGTGGGGAGAACTTACAGACGGGCAAGGTGAAGAAGTAGATATTCAAGCTTTGATTTTCGGTCTTACGGAAATGATTAATGAGGGTATTGATATTAGCAACGAAGATAACGGAACTAATAACCCGTTTTTCACACATAAGCAAGTAGGAAGAATTCTTTCTGAAGTAGGCTTGTCAAAGATTACAGAAAAGATTAATGAAACAGTAGTTAACTCTACTAATACAGGTGATAACCCAAACGCATAATACGGGAAGAAACATACGAAGAGGAAACACAACCAATTAACTTCGATTGGATAAGGTTTATATGTTCTTCTCGGTTAAATATAAATATAAAAGATAGTGGAAGATTAACGATCAGAACTTTCTTAAATATGTATCAGGCATATAAAGATACTTTCGATACTGAACTGTTATTAACTTTGAGTAAGAAAACCTATGCAGATATAGAAAAAGAAAGTAATAAATCTGATGAATGGTTATAAAAGGAGGTGTAGTTTATGTCTTTCGGTGGCTCAATTAAGTTACAGGGAGAATCGGAATACAGAAAAGCACTAAAACAAATTACAACCAACTTAAAAGAAGTAGATAGCGAAATTAAGGCAGTTACAACACAGTTTGACAAAAACGACAAATCGCAAGAGGCTTTAACAAGTCAAAGCGAAGTATTATCCAAGAAGTTAGAACTACAAGCACAAAAAATAGGTGTATTGAAGAACAACTACAATAATATGCTTTCTGCCTATGAAGATAATAAAAAGGCGAGTGCCGACTTATCTAAACAGTTAGAAACAGAAACACAAAAGTTAGACGCAATCGAAAAGGCAAGTGGTAAAACTTCGGAAGAATACCAAGAACAAAGCAAGGTTGTAAGTAATTTAAACGCAGAATACAAAAATTCTGTTAACGAACTTGACAAGCAATCACAGGCATTAAGTAAAACAAGAACAGACATTAACAATGCACAAGCAAGTTACAATAAAACACAACAGACCATTAACCAATTAACCGAGGAAGAAAAGAAAAACGAAAAAGCAACCAAGGAACTTGGTAACGAAATCGAACAATCGGGAAAAAAGGCGAATGATAGTGCTAATGGCGGTTTTACAGTCTTAAAGGGTGTACTTGCTAACCTTGGTGCAGATGTGGTAAGAGGTGCTTTAAACGGTCTTAAAAATATCGGTGGTGCTTTGGTAGATGTAGGCAAACAGGCTATATCAAGTTACGCAGATTTTGAACAACTACAAGGTGGTATAGAAACGCTATTCGGTAGTGCAAGTCAAAGCGTAATGGAAAATTCACAACAGGCTTATAAGACAGTAGGAATGTCGGCAAATCAATATATGGAAATTGCTACCTCTTTTAGTGCAAGTCTTGTAAGTTCCTTAAATGGTGATACCGCTAAAGCCGGTGCAATTACAGATCAGGCATTAAAAGACATAGCCGACAATAGTAATAAAATGGGTACTGATTTAACTTCAGTAGCTACGGCATATCAAAGTTTTGCTAAAGGACAATATACGCTATTGGATAACCTTAAACTTGGGTTAATTTAACCGCAAACGGCTCAAGTATAAAACTTCGTGAAAACGGTGAACACCTAAACAAGTAATGTTGTAGGCAATACCGTGCCAAGTTTAGATTATTTTAACATTTTACTATAAAAGTATGGTATAATATAGAAAAAACCAAAGGAGCGTAGTAAAATGGAAGATTTTGAAAAGGTTATTAACGGATTTGAAAACTATACCATAAATCGTAATGGTGAAGTTAGAAACATCAAAACAGGGAAAATAAAAACACCATTTCTAAATGTTGGTTGTGGTTACTACTGTGTTGATTTATGGAAAGATAACAAATCCTATAAAAGACCTATTCACAGACTATTAGCAGAAAATTTTATACC
>JAZUES010000164.1:0-1723 GCA_045640265.1 Solibacillus sp. | reverse complement strand
ACCATCGCACCCAAGTAGAACACAACCTCAACCACCTTCGCCGAAAACTCGAGCGGATGGAACTGGAACTCGCCAATTGCGGATAAAATGCGACCGTTGAATATCAATAAGTTGTGTATTTGTTATATAGAAGTCAAACGCCAAATAACGCCTTGTTTTGCCCCGCGACTCAGTAACATTTTCCGTGCGCCTCGGTAATATCCTGAGTCCGTCTCCGTGATATCTCTACCCCAGCTCAGCAATATCCCTGTCCCCCCTCAGGTGTCTGCCCGAACTGTGTCAGTATGTCATCCACTCTGACTGCAACGAAGGGTCCCCTCAACTCCCCTGTGCAGTTCACTCTTCACTTTTCACTATTCACTATTCACTCTGACTGCAAGTCAGTCAGCCCCGCCGGGCGAACGATTTTTTGATTTCGGCTGCAAAGTTAATAAAAAAGCATACACAAAACGAATATTTTATTAATAATTTTCTTGTTTTACCTAATTTTAACTCAATTTTTACAGTCACACATTATATATAGCGAAAAGAAAAGTGATGGCCGTGGCTGAAAAATGTTATTTTGTTATTTTGTTATTTTGTGATTTCACGGGGGTAATAGTTTAGGGGGTTGTGTGCGTGAGTAGATTTAGAATTATTATTTATTATATTATTATATTATTATTTATTATTAATAACATGCGTGCGTGCGTTGGCTAACAAAGTAACAAAATAACAAAATAACAAAATAACAATTTAATTTTACAATACGTTATAAATCAATTCTTTCCATATTTTGATATATTAATTTGTTTGTTGAAGTCCATCAAAAAAGCATAAAAAATCACTCCAAATCGGCAAAAAACCGGTTAAAAAAATACTGCAAAAAATTAGGCATAAAAACATCCAAAATGCAAGCAGTTGTGAAAAAATGGAAGAAAAGTGAACTAAATTACAGAAATTTTCCGTAACTTTGCAGAAAATTATATGCGTACGAGAATGTACCTTCCTAATACAAAGCCCTTGGCATTGCAAACAGCTTGCAGTAACGAGCAATGCAACGCCCTAAACATCAACAATTTAAGGGGGGGGGGGTATTGCTCGGCCTTTAATCCACGGAATTTGCTTCGACGTAGCTCAGTACAGGCACTTCGACGTAGCTCAGTACAGGTACTTCGACGTAGCTCAGTACAGGTACTTCTGCTTCGCTCATCACCAGAAATTACGGACAATCGTTTCAGATGCCACACGAGGGCACCTGTAGCGTGTCGTCGTGCCTTTCGCCAAAGTGTCAGTCGATGGAGGGAGGGATTTTATATAGTAACAGAAACTCAGAAGTAATATTAACAACATTAAAATTCATGAATTTATGAAACAAATTAAACACATGATTCTGCTTTGCCTGTTCTGTCTGACAGGCATGGCTGCGCAGGCACAGACAGGCCCTGCAGACAACGAGATTTGGTACACGGCAGCGGCAAAGCTTACCGAGATTACTGGCACGGGAACAGAGTACGGCCTGCATATAGATGTCTTTGCCGACGCTGGCGGCGATCCTGTGGGTAGGCTGAGCCATGAATGGGATGAAGAGACAGGCAAGGGAGTCATCACATTCGATGGCGACATAGCAACTGTTGGAGAGAATGCGTTCTACTACTGCGTAGACTTGTCTTCTGTCACCTTCTCAGCAAACGTTACAAGCATTGGAAAGAATGCGTTCTACTACTGCTACAGTAGTACTAAT
>JAZUES010000163.1:0-13156 GCA_045640265.1 Solibacillus sp. | reverse complement strand
TAGTTGGGAATATTTCCAAACGAAAATGATGGATCACGTAGTAGAGTTTAAAGGAAAATGTGAAGTGAATGATGATGTACAATCCATTAATTTGCAGTACGTCGTTGAAAAAAATCAAACTTCTCATCATATCGGTGCCCTGCTTGTCGACGGAGTTCAACAAACGGAAGAACAACGAGTAGATTTTTTACAAACATTAGAACAACAATAAATTGTCAATGGCTGTCCTAATCATTTCATAGAGACAGCCATTTTTTATTAATGTAACTCCTCTTTTGGTACCAATTGTTTCAACTTTTTCATTAGCCTCTGTCTTCTTTTTTTCATGGCTTCATATGAGATACCAAAGTGTTTCGCTACATCCTCAGTCGTTTTTCCCTCATAATAAATCATTTTTAGATAAATTCTTTCATCGTCATTTAATAGCGCAAACCAATCTGGATATCTTTCTTCTTTTGCAAGTCCTTCTTGCTGATCTAGTTGGAAATGTAATTTTTCTTGCTCCATGACGACTTCAAATTGTTCATATTTCTTCGCCTGTTTTAACGCATGAATGATTGCATATTTAATGCGCATGTATGCAAACATCTCAAATGCCCCTAAGCTTTCATCGTAATCTTCTATACATTCCCACAATGCAATTCTCCCAATTTGCAAATAATCTTCCAAGTTTTGATAAAGGTTTAATTTAAAAACCACTCGCTTTACCAGAGTCTCATGCTGTTCTACGATTTGTTCAATCGATTGCATGTTTGTCCATTCCTTCAAGCTGTGCACAACTTTGTATTCCTAGGTAATGCAACCATAAAGAAAAGGACAATTTGTTTCAAAATACGATTAGTAGCATTTCGACTTAATTTACTTTTGAATAATATAATAAATAGATCAAAATAGATTTTTCATACTCAAAACAGACTTATTTGTACATTTTCAAGGGATTAAAGAAGTTGTCAATTAACAACCTCGTTCAACTGTTAAATCCTTTATTGACAAAATGACGTCCATCATTCATGCTATTAGAAAATGTCAAAGCGCATTGAAGACTAGTATGTAGCACTTAGCTGAACAAGAGAGCTCATTCCTGAGGCTGAAAGAATGGCACAGCAAAACCTACTGAACCTACTTCAACATGCTCCTAAAATAGGCGCCGACTCAGCGTTATGAGATAAGTGGAATGTTTTAAACATTCAATTTAGGTGGTACCACGGAAAAGCACTTTTCGTCCTAACAATTTAGGATGAAATGTGCTTTTTTATCGTTAAGGAGGATTTTTTTGTGGAGAGAAAACGTGTAGTTGTAAAAATCGGCAGTAGCTCATTAACGAACAGTAAAGGTGAAATTGATCAACTTAAATTTAAAGATCATGTTTCCGCTCTTGCAGCACTAAAACAAGCAGGACATGAAGTCATATTAGTCTCTTCTGGTGCAGTTGCTGCAGGCTTTCGAAAATTAGGTTACTCTTCAAGACCCGTGACGATTAAAGGCAAACAAGCGGCCGCTGCTGTCGGGCAAAGTGTACTTATCCAGGCCTATTCGGATGAATTTGCTTCCTATGACATTACCCCCGCGCAGATTTTATTAACGCGCTCTGATTTTAGTGATAAAAAACGTTATAAAAATGCCTACGAGACATTATCAGAGCTATTAGAACGGAAAGTAATCCCGATCATTAATGAAAATGATACCGTTTCCGTTGCCGAACTAACATTTGGCGATAATGATATGCTATCTGCTCTCGTTAGTGGGCTCATCCATGCTGATCAGTTAATTATTTTAACGGATGTCAACGGCCTATATACGGCTAACCCATTAACAAATGCTGATGCACAACGTATTTCCGTGATCGACGAAATAACAGATGACATGCTTGGCTTTGCTTCTGGGAGTAGCTCAAAAGTTGGCACAGGTGGGATGCAATCTAAACTAGCAGCTGCAAAATTTGCGATGAATGCTGGTGTTGATATTTTTATAGGAATTGGTTCAGGCTCAGCTAAATTAATTGAAATTTTAAATAACAATGGAGATGGCACTTATTTTACACGCAAGATTAAGGCCATTCCAACGAATAAACAATGGGTCACTTTAACAAAAACGTCAGGTAAGCTATTTATTGACGAAGGTGCTGTTCAAGCGCTTCAATTCGGTGGAAAGAGTTTACTTCCTGCTGGCATTTACGCATTTGAAGGTCATTTTGAAAAAGGTGATGTCGTCGAAGTGTATGATCGCCACATATGCATCGGTCGCGGTGAAATTTTATATTCTGCAAGTGAATTAGAACAGGCAATGGGTAAACGTACTGATGAATTGACAAACAATCCAATTGAAGTCATTCATCGTAATCAATGGGTAGAAATATAAGGGGGCTTTCAGATGATGATGGAAAATGAGGTAATAGCAAAAGGAAAGCGAGCAAAAATCGCTAGTTATGAAACGAATATTAAATCTACTGCTGAAAAAAACGAAGCGTTAAAACAAATTGCTGCTCAGTTGCTTATCGACATGGAACTTATTCTAATTGAAAATGCGAAAGATATTGCTGCTGGTGAAAAACAACAATTCCCACCATCAACATTGGACCGAATTTTATTGACAGATGAACGCATTCAAGCAATGAGCGATGCCATTTTGCAATTGATTGATTTACCTGATCCTGTAGGTGAAGTTTTAGAGGATATAACAAAAGAAAATGGCTTACACATTGTAAAAAAACGGGTACCACTTGGAGTCATTGGTATGATTTATGAAGCGAGACCGAATGTTACAGTTGATGCAGCTACCCTATGTTTAAAAACAGGTAATGCTGTTCTATTACGTGGTAGTTCATCTGCAAAGTATTCTAATATTGCCCTTGTCGCTTCTATTCATCGTGCATTACAAGTTATTCATTATCCACAAGACGCCGTTTTACTTATTGAAGATACAAGCCGTGAAACAGCCAAAACTCTATTTACATTAAATGAGTACTTAGACGTTTTAATTCCACGCGGGGGAAAAAATTTAATTGATTTAGTTGTTCGTGAATCAACTGTTCCCGTATTAGAAACTGGAGCAGGAAATTGCCATATTTATTTAGACAAATTTGCAAATGTGAACATGGCTAAGAGTGTTGTCAAAAACGCTAAAACGCAACGTTTATCTGTTTGTAATACTGTTGAAAGCCTGCTGATGCATGAAGATTTCTTCGACATTCATGGCAAGGAATTTTTACATTACCTATCACATGATTTAGGGATTAAAATTTATGGAGATGACTTGGTTTGCCGTGTTTTAAAAGAGGCCATTCCTGCAACAGATGAACATTATGCACAGGAATTTTTAGCTTTAACATTAAGTATGAAAATCGTTAAAAATGTTTTTGAGGCTATTCATCACATTAATCATTTTGGGACAAATCATTCGGAAGCAATTATTACGGAGAATCAGCAAAATGCGGAAGTCTTTTTAAATTCGGTAGATGCTGCGGCTGTGTATCATAATGCTTCCACACGTTTTACAGATGGTTTTGAATTTGGTTATGGAGCTGAAATCGGCATTTCAACGCAAAAGCTACATGCTCGTGGACCAATGGGTTTACCAGCTTTAACATCAACGAAATATTATATTTCGGGTAACGGACAAGTTCGTTCGTAAATAATTTACGTAACTTCTAAGAAAGTAGGTGCCACAAAGATGAACGTAAATGCAATGATTAAGCTTACCATTTCGATGGCGATCTTCGGCTCTATTGGATTTTTTACTACACAAACAGGAATACCAGCTGTTGAACTCGTATTTGTGCGCTGTATTTGTGCAACAATCTTTTTAGGGGCTCTCTGGCTAATAACGGGTGGGCATAAAATAGAAGTTTGGCAAAAAGCTGAAGTGTTGAAAACAATCCTTTGTGGGGTTTTTCTTGTGCTCAACTGGGTGTTCTTATTCAAAGCATTTGAAGTGATGTCAATTTCCATCGCAATTTCTATATATAATTTAGCGCCCATATTTGTTTTAATCCTTGGTTCTGTCTTTCTAGCGGAGAAAATGGGGATTCGTTCGATTTTAGCAACAGTCATTTGCTTTTTTGGAAGTATCCTTATCGTAGGTATAGAAAGCTTCACTTCTCTATCTGAATTTATGAATTCGGGCTTTGTTTGGGCACTTTTATCTGCCGTCTGTTATGCCCTTACGATGTTTACGAGTAAAACAATACAAGGAATGTCTTCCTATGCACTTACTTTTGTTCAAACGATTGTAGGCATTGTGATGCTGTTTCCATTATGTGATTTCACCGTGTTTGATGATCTTACACAGACAAACTGGCTTTATATTTTAGGAACAGGCTTTATCCATACAGGTTTTGTCTATTTTTTATTTTTTGATAGTATCCGCAATTTATCAACCGTGCTTGTATCGGTTTTAGTCTTTGTTGATCCCGTTGTTGCGATATTATTAGACGCTGTATTTTTGTCTTTCCGTCCAACATCGTTACAAATTTTAGGTATTCTTTTAATTTTCGGCAGTATATTATATACCGTATTTTACAAAGAACAGTCGATTAAAGAAATGGATTCTGTCACTTAAATTCCTGCCACTTTCCACTCTTTATCCATCAGGAAATATAGCCAAACCAGTTTAATTCCAGAATCAAAAAGAGGCTGGGACAAAACCCAAAAATAGCATTTTTCTCTGTGAGAAAAATGCTATTTTTTCGGCGTAAGAAAATTGATTTCCATTCCGGGGGCGTGGCCTGAGCCTGTAGTCTCAGGCGTCACGCTATTCCCCCAGGAGTCAACCCTCCATTCCAATCAATTTTCGATTTATCATTTTGAATAGTTTGCTTATTTCTTTGAATTTTTTACTTATGTCCCAGCCTCTAATTGAGAATATTTATAGTAATTCTTTGCGTAAATCCGCTGGTGATTTGGAAGAAAGGATACTAAGCGGAATGTCAAACACCGTCTTCGCACCTTTTTCCCCTTTTGCACGTAATTTATGGGCCGCACGAGCATAAGCCACTAGAACACTTGAAGTAAACATCGGATTTGAATCTAATTTTAATGAAAACTCTAAAATTTGTTTATCCCCAACACCCGATTCGCCAGAGCGAATAACAAATCCTCCGTGCGGCATGCCTTGATGATTTTGCATGAAATCTGTTTCAGAAATGAAATTAACAGTTGTATCGTAATCTGCGAAGTAGTTAGGCATTTCTTTAATCTCTTTTTCAATGTAAGCTGCATTTGCCCCTTCTTTTAATACAACAAAACATTCACGCGCATGTTTTTCACGCGTTGTAAGTTCAGGATTTTCTCCGATACGTACGCGATCGACTGCTTCTTTTATTGGAAGTGTGTATTGCACCGCATTTTTCACGCCATCAATGCGACGAACAGCATCTGAATGACCTTGGCTTAAGCCATCTCCCCAAAATGTATATGTATTGCCTGCTGGTAAAACGGCTTCACCTAGCAAACGATTTAATGAAAACAATCCCGGGTCCCAACCAACAGAAATAATTGAAATGTTGTCACTATCTTGAGCAACCAAATCCACTGCATCAAAGAATGCTGGGATTTTCGCATGTGTATCAAAACTATCAACCGTATTGAACCACTGAGCAAAATACGGAACTTGATCAGGTAAGTCTGTTGCTGATCCTCCACATAAAATCATGACATCAATTTGTTCTTTATACTTTTGTGCGTCCTCTACTAAATAAACAGGTACATTCTCTGTTTTAATCGATATAGACGCTGGATCACGACGGGTAAATACGGCTACCAATTCCATGTCATCATTTTGACGAATAGCTGCTTCTACTCCACGACCTAAATTTCCGTAACCAACAATACCAATTCGAACTTTACTCACATTAATTTCCCCCTACACTACTCAATATCACACGTTATTTTCAAAATTTACAACAAATTCTGAATAGCGTATAAATTTAATAACCATCATACATTCTCATGTCAATTTTCACAATGATTTTTATAGAATTTAACAAAGTCCTGTCATGAATGAGAGTACTATAGGGGAAAAAGCGCTTTCAGAGTTTTTGTTTTATATCGGTATTGATTTTTGTTATACTGAAAAAGTAGAGAAATAGATATATTGGAGGAAAAACATGAAAAAATTATCAGCCATCTTGTTAGCGTTCACACTAGTCTTCTCAAGTGTTGGTACAACATTACTATTTAATGACGATGCACAAACAGCAGAAGCAAAAGGTTACAAATCAGGTAAGAAAAGCTTCAATACAAACAATAACAACTTTTCAAACATTCAAAAGAAAAATAATGATGCAACAAACTCAGCAAAACAAAATAACGGCACAACTACAAAGAAAGATACAACAAATACAACAAAATCAAATAAAGGCGGCTTAATGAAAGGCTTAATGCTTGGTGGTTTAGCTGGACTTTTATTCGGTAGTCTATTCGGTGGTATGGGTATGCTTGGTAATATTTTAGGCTTATTCATCAATGTTATTGCAATCGCTGCAATTGTCTTCTTCTTAGTGAAGATTTATCAACTTATTAAACGCAGAAAAGATAAAGAGGTAACAAATACGTGGAAAAACTAACATTATTCGAACAAGATTTGATCAATTCTGTTTGTTTATTCCATGCAAAGTTCAAAAATGTTCAACCACAAGATATTGAAGTAGAGTTAATGTATGACGATGTTGCAGGCTATTCAGCAGAGGCGTTTTATAATGGCCAATTAGAAGTTTACAATTCAGTAAATTTTATAACAGCCATTCGTTTATATATTGATGAACAGCTTGGCCGCGACTCAATGGCAGCACGAATTTCACTCGATATTCATGATGAAGAAGGCATGGTTGCATATATTGAGTTTTAGTTAAAGGGCGCTCTTATGGCGCCTTTTTTTTATTGCCTATCGGTTTGAGAAAGGCATCTATTTAAACGGAATTTCATGACTAAACAAAAATGGGATGTTCCCACTCACTTTGAGTGGGACATCCCATTTTTTTATACTGTCGGTTGCACTTCTGGTGTATATTTTGTTGTTAACGATTTGTAACCTATAACAAATGCTACAAATGCTAATACAGAAGCACCGACTAAGAAAATCGCTAATACTCCTGAATTCGATGATAACAACGAAAGATCTCCCAACGAAATGGCAGATTTGAAACCAGAAATTGAATACGTAAACGGTAGTAAAGAACTTAAAGATTGTAAATTTTCTGGTAACATTGGAATTGGTAAGTTTGATCCTGTAATTGATAATTGCGCTACAACTAATACTAGACCAATAAAGCGTCCAACATTTCCAGCAGCTGCTACTAAGAAGAACACAATCGACATAAATGTGATGCTAACTAAAATAGCGAATAAAATGAACATCAATACATTTTGAACACTTAGCTGTAATACAACTAATGTGAAGATTGCTACTAATAATGCTTGTACTGTAGCAAACAATGCTAATTGCAACCATTTACTCACATACCAGCTCATTGCTGATTTAGGAAGCACAGCTGGTTTTTTGAAATCAACAAAGAATGACAATACTAACATCCCTACAAATAACGCTAAAGATAAAATGTAAGGTGCTGTTGAATCACGATAATATTCATATTTGTTCACTTTCTCACCTGCTAAAACTACCGGTGAAGAGAACATGGCAATATTATCATCCGTTATTCTAATAGCTGCAACTTGCTCTGCACCACCTGCTAAACCAGTTGCTAACTCCGTACTACCTGCTTGTAAACGATTTGCACCGTCGTTTAGAGACGTTACTCCTTCAGTTATCGTTAGCCAGCCAGTTGCTACCGTTTCATTTCCAGCGCTAATTTGCTCTAAGCCTGTTTTTAAGCTCGTTACACCTGCGCCTAGTTTGCCCCATGAGCCTGTTAATGACTTATTACCACCTGCAACTTGTGAAGCACCACTCTCAAGTTGACTAGCGCCAGCCACTACCGCCTTTTGACCTGCTACTAATTGACTTACCCCTGCAACTGCTTGACCTTGACCACCAACTAGCGCTTTCACACCAGATACAATTGTTTGTTGACCAACAACAGCTTGATCTAAACCAGTTGTTAATGCAGGCATCGATTGTACAATTTGTTTTGCACCGTTATTTAAAGCGTTTGCACTTTGTACAGCAATCGGGTAAATTACCCCTAATTCTGATAATCCCGTACTTAGCGCTTGTAAGTTTTCACTATAAGTTTCTAATCCAGGTGCACTAGCCAGTCCTTTTAATAATTGTGCACCAGCAGCTAATTGTTCAATATCACCTTGTTTTGATTGTAAAACTGTTGCAAGCTGATTTAAACCATTTGCTAAGCCTGGATTTGAAGGGGTACCATCACCTAAAGCGACACCAGCATATAATTGATTGGCACCTGCTTGTAATTGCTGTAAGCCTGTTAATAAGCTTTCAGAACCTGGCTGTAATTGTTGTAACCCCGTGTAAACTTGATTTGAGCCACCTTGTAAGCTCTGTAATCCAGCTAACACTTGCTGCGATCCAGATTTTAAACTTCCTGCTCCTGTAGCTACTTGCTGTGATCCGCTCGCTAGTTTATTAATATCACCAGTACCGCCATTAATCGCAGCTAATAATTCTCCTGCTCCTGCATCGGCAGTTTTCGCTCCATCAGCTAATTTATTAATATCAGCTGATTTTTCAGTTAGTGAAGTTAATAAAGTGTTTGTACCTTCAGCTAATTGAGCTGTACCTTCATTAATTTGTTGCGATCCATCTGCTCCAGTGGCAAAGCCTGTTTCAATATCCGTGAATTTTGAGAATACTGTACGTGCATACGTCGCAGTAATTTTGTCCCCTAATTGTTCACGCAATCTTTCTACAGCACTGTTCGTTACTTGAGCACCCATAAAATTTAAGCCTTCATTTTGGATGTAACGAAGTTCTGGAACTTGAGGAGTGGCATCTAGAACCGTTGTCACTTTTTGAGAGAAGTCTTCTGGAATTTCAACTACCATATAGTATTTTTGATCATCCAGCCCCTTTAAAGCTTCCTCTTCACTAACAAAATCCCAACCTAATGTTTTACTTTCTTTTAACGTATCAACTAAATCGTTCCCAACATTGATTGGTTGTCCGCTTGAAACACCACCTGCATCCTTATTGACAACTGCAACAGGCAAATTGTCTAAATTGTCGTAAGGTCCCCATGTAGCGGATAATAAAACTGCTACATAAACGATTGGAATTAACATGACGCCAATAAGTGCAAATAGTATTCCCTTACGATTTTTGAGCGATTTCAGCTCTTTTCCAATTAATTGAAAAGACCCCATACAAAACCCCCTTTGTAGTTACAATCTTTCTATACGAGTGAATCACTATTCAACTCGTATATGATTAAATATATTCTAAGTTTCTACATTTTTCTACTACAAAATGTAAATATTTTCTGCTCAATACGTGAATTTAGTTCATAAAGGTATTCTATGCTAATACAATATAATAGCTAAATAACATTTTAAATGTATATCACTAGTCACTGTCTACCAGATTAGTATTTAAGTATAGGATGTTTTATATTTTAGTTATAACAATATCTAAAAAATTTTTTTCAAAAAAAAATCATTGGACAGTATACTATCCAATGATTTTTCTCTTTATTTACTTACTTTCAATTGCTTTATCAATAATTCTTCCTTCAGGCTGGTAATTAACTTCTTTTAATGATAATAGTTGTTCTTTTAAGTTTTCCCAATCTGAAAGACCTAGATCTGTTACACGGCCTTCTTCATACGCTTTCCCTAATGCACTAAAGCCATCGCCACCTTTAGCTGTAAACGCATTAGTAGCAACTGTGTACTTTTCATCGTCTTTTACGTCTACATAAGCTTTTGTTGATTCATCATAGTATTTTAATGATACGACACGTGAACCCGCTTCTTTCGATGAATCATACTCTACTTTAGCACCTGAAACATGTAAGAACCCACCGTTTTCTTTTGGTGCATCTTTTACTGAGTGCTCAAACGTCGCTTTTAGTTCAGCACCCGTTACATCCATAATTGCTAATGTATTTCCGAATGGTAATACCGTAATAATTTGTCCAGTCGTTACATTACCTACTGGAATATCAGCACGAATACCTCCGCCATTTTGGAAGGCCATTACAACTTTTTTCGATGTAGCGTTTTTCGCTTTTGCTAACATTCCATCTGTAATGATATTTCCTAAAGCAGTTTCGCTATTACGAACACTTGGACTGCCATCCGTAGAACGTGGACTCGTTAACGCTTCTGTTAAAGTAACGCCAATTTCAGCTGTAGAAATGGCATCTACTTTTTCTTTAAATGGTGCTAATAATTTTAAGCCTTCTGCATCGTCTGCAAAGTCAGCTATTTTAATTAGTTTGCCTTCATGCTTCACTACAACACCTTGTTCATCAAACTCTACATTTAGCGTACCTAAAAAGTCTGCATATTGATAAGCTTGGACAATTAATGTTGCATCTTTCTTTTCGCCAACTGTGTTTGTATCGATAATAAATGGCTCATCTAATTGTGTATGTGAATGACTACCTACGATAATATCAATTCCAGGAACAGATTTTGCAAGAATTAGATCATTGTCATATGCAGGATTGTCATCATAGCCGATGTGTGTTAGCGCGATAACTTTGTTTACACCTTTATCTTCAAACGCTTTTACTGCTTTTTTCGCTTCCTCAATATAGTTTTCAAACGCTACACTGCCTGGAGATGCAATATCTTTCGTTTCAGCTGTTGTTAAACCAAAAATACCAACTTTTTCACCGTTAATCTCTTTAATCATACCAGCGTAGATTTTACCGTTTTCTGGTTCACTAGATACTAAGTCTGTAAATAATCCCGTGAATAATGCATCCTTAGAGAAATCTACGTTTGCTGTTAATACAGGGAATTGCGTAGCTTTGATGAAATCTACTAATGCTTTATGTCCTTCTGGTGAAGAACCTAAATCAAATTCATGATTTCCTAATGTCATTGCATCAAACTTTAATGCGTTTAAAAATGGAATATCTGCTTGTCCTTCAAATTCATTGAAATATAATGTTCCGCTGAAGACGTCACCAGCATGTAATAATAATGCTTCTGGTGTTTTTTCACGCTGTTCTTTCACAGCAGTCATTAGTTTCGGAAACACTTCTACACGTCCATGTGTATCGTTGACATGCATAATTGATAATTTATAGTTATCATTTTCTGGTTCAGGTTGTGGTGTAGCATTTGTTAATAATGTTGCTAAAACACTTACTAATTCCCCACGAGTTACTTGTTTTTCTGGACTAAACGTTACATTCGCCGCAGTTAATACTGTTTCTGTATCGATTGGGTATACAGCTGAGACATTCGATAAAATTGTTGCTAATTCTGCGTGTGTAATTTGATTTCCACTACGGAATGTATTGTCTTCATACCCTTGTATAAAACTAGTTGCCACTAAAGCTGCAATGTAACGATAATAATGATTCGTTTCTTCTACATCTTTGAGGTTTGGATTTTTAATACTCGCTGTATCTAGTTTTAGCGTACCGGCAATCATTTTGGCTGCCTGTCCACGTGTTACATTTGCATCCGGTCTGAATGTACCATCATCGAAGCCGTGTACAATCCCAGCGGTACTCATTACATTAATTGCATTCGCATACTTGTGTGATTCGCTTACATCCTTAAATACAGTTTGTTCTGCAGCTACTCCTGTAACCCCCACTAGTACGGCTGTTACTGTTGATAGAGCTGCTGTAGAATACAATTTACGTTTTGTCATCCATATACCTCCAAAGGTTTTAATAGTATTTCAAATTAATAATACACAAATTTATCAAAAAATTCCATATTATAAATTGAAATAATAGGTTTTAAAGTTTCTTATAAAAAAAATAGACCAACTTGATATGATTGCTGCTTCACATCAAGTTGGTCTATTTAGATAAATAAATATTTTAAAAAGAAAAAAGGTAAAGCCAAATTGGCTTTACCTTTTTTAATAATTTACAAAGGATTATTGTGCAGCTTTAGCACGTAATACCATTTGTAAGATACCACCGTGACGGTAGTAATCTACTTCTACTTCAGAGTCGAAACGAGCTAACGCTTTGAACTCAGTTACTTTACCTTCTGGAGAAGTTGCAGTAACAGTTAGGATATCACGTGGTTTAACATCATCAGTTAAGTTAACGTCGATTGTTTCGTCACCTTTTAATCCTAAAGTTTCAGCTGAATCGCCAGCCATGAATTGTAATGGTAATACACCCATCATTACAAGGTTAGAACGGTGGATACGTTCGTAAGATTGTGCGATTACAGTTTTAACGCCTAGTAAGAATGTACCTTTAGCAGCCCAGTCACGAGATGAACCCATACCGTAGTCGTTACCAGCTAATACTACTAAGCCAGTGCCTGCTTCTTGATATTTCATACATGCATCATAGATGTATTCAACTTCACCAGTTGGCCAGTAAGTAGTGAATCCACCCTCTGTACCTGGAGCAATATGGTTACGGATACGGATGTTAGCGAAAGTACCACGCATCATTACTTGGTGGTTACCACGACGAGAACCGTAAGAGTTAAAGTCACGGATAGCTACGCCGTTTTCGATTAAGTACTTACCAGCTGGTGTATCTTTACCGATTGCACCTGCAGGAGAGATGTGGTCAGTAGTGATAGAGTCACCGAACTTAGCCATTACACGCATTCCAGCTAAAGTTTTGATAGCTTCTGGTTCTTTAGAAAGACCAGTGAAGAATGGTGGGTTTTGGATGTAAGTTGATTTGTCATCGAATGTGTATAGAGATTCAGTTGAAGTCTCGATAGCATTCCATTTTTCGTTAGCAGTGAATACTGTTTTATATTCTTTTTGGAATAATTCACGAGTTACTACTTTGTTTAATACTTCGTTTACTTCTTCAGTTGAAGGCCAGATGTCAGCGAAGAATACATCGTTACCATCTTTGTCTACTGAAATTGCATCGTTTTGTAAGTCGATATCTACAGTACCAGCTAAAGCATAAGCAACAACAAGTGGTGGTGATGCTAAGTAGTTAGCTTTAACTAATGGGCTAATACGACCTTCGAAGTTACGGTTACCAGAAAGTACAGACGTTACGAATAAGTCTTTTTCTTTGATTGCTTCTTCGATTTCAGGAAGTAATGGACCTGAGTTACCGATA
>JAZUES010000162.1:0-2504 GCA_045640265.1 Solibacillus sp. | reverse complement strand
AATTCTAAAAATGTTATAAAAGCGGTTGAATATGCTAAAGAAAAAAAATGTAAAATTGTATCAATGACAGGATACGACGGAGGACGTCTCCTTCAACTTTCAGATCATCATATTCATGTCAATATCAACAACATGCAAATTGTCGAAGATATTCACATGGTGATGTGTCATTTAATATCGTCTATCTTGGCAACTAAGTTAGGGTATCCCCTGTGCTGAGTGATAATTAAATGTCAAAAAAAATTTTTGTTACTGGTGGAGCGGGATTCATATCTTCCCACTTAGAAGATATACTCGTCAAGAATGACCATGAAATCATCTCAGCGGACATCATAGATGTGGACAAGTGTCACAACATATCTCATTTAATGGACAAGAATAATTTCACTTATATTAAGATGAATGTAGCTAATACAAGGGACCTTCTTGAGGCTACAAAAGGATGCGATATGATTTATCATCTTGCGGCTAATTCTGACATTAAAATAGGATGTCAAAACCCAGTGATAGATTACAACAATACTTTTCAAACTACGATGTCAGTATTGGAATCTATGAGAGTTAACAATATTCCAAATATGTTTTTTTCATCAACTTCGGCTGTTTACGGAGATATGAAAGGAAAACTTGATGAGATGATCGGAGGACTGAAACCAATTTCATATTATGGTGCATGTAAATTAGCATCGGAGGCACTTATCTCAGCATATTCATATATGAATGGGTTTAACGCGTTGGTTTTCAGATTTCCAAATGTGGTCGGACCGCGTATTACACACGGTGTTGTATTTGATTTTATCAGAAAATTGAAAACAGATCCAAGTAGACTACAAATTCTTGGAAATGGTAAACAAAACAAACAGTACGTCTACGTGACAGACCTTGTAAAGGGTATTTATGATTTCACTCAAAAAATGGGGAAAGGATACACGCTTTTCAACATATCCACTGACTCTTTTATAAATGTAGATACAATCGCCGATCTTGTCTGTGAATACATGGGTTTAAAAAATGTTAAGTATGAATATACAGGTGGAAAGTGTGGGTGGAAAGGGGACGTACCATCATTTGATTTTAACATTAGTAAAGCTAAAAGCAATGGATGGAAATTTAAATTCGATTCTACGGGTTCCATCATAGAGACCTTGAAAAATATAAACATGAATGCTACACGCACATGATTTGGAAGACAGATGTGACATGATAATATCAAGAACTCCCGTTAGAGTTAGCTTTTGCGGTGGGGGAACGGACCTCCCGGAATATTACCTCTGCAACGGGGGTTGCGTAATTAGCACTACTATTAACAAATACATATACGTCACCCTCTCCAAGTCTTTTCATCAGAACCTAATTACTCTAAAGTATTCAGCTGTGGAAAAAACCGATGATGTGAGGTCCATTAAGCATCCAATTTTTAATGAGGTTCTTTCAGAATATTTTCTAAATGGTATAGAAATAAATAGTATATCAGACATTCCCGCAGGCACAGGTATGGGGTCATCCAGTGCATTTACAATTGGTCTCCTCAATGCCGTTCGTGTATATCGACATCTTGATAATTCGAAAAAAAAGTTAGCAGACCTTGCTTGTGATATAGAAATTAATCGTTTGGGTGAAAATATAGGAAAACAGGATCAATACGCTACATCTTTTGGAGGGTTAAATTTCATCAAATTTAATACAAATGACAATATCGAAGTTGAACCAATCCAGATTACTAACGAAGATAAACAGAAAATATCAGACAATCTTATGCTGTTTTATACAGGTGGCACTAGAAACGCATCGGATGTTTTGAAAAAATATTCTAGTAATAACCCGATCACTTCAAACAAAAAGAAACAGCTGGTGAGGCTCACCGAAAAATTAAGGGATGAGCTCAACCGGGGAAACATTGACTACCTTGGTAAAAATCTCGAAGAGAGTTGGAACATCAAGAAATCATTAGCAAAAGGCATTTCAAATTTTATTGTCGACGAAATACATTCAAAAGCGATTGAAAACGGAGCAGTTGGTGGCAAACTCCTGGGAGCGGGAGGTAATGGTTTCCTTTTAATTTATGCTGAAAAAAACAATCAAGAAGCAATTAGGAACTCTTTAAAAAAATTTATCGAAGTCCCGTTTAATTTTGAAGAAGCTGGGACGTCCATTGTTTACAATGATAATTGGTTATAACAACGTTCACGATATTTATCCAGACCTTCAACTATTTTAGTAATATTTGTCAAGGAATTGAGCCGAATACGTTTTCCAGCGTCTAGAGGGTTTTAAAAATTTTATTTAAATCAAAACGTTTTCCACTCTCATAAACTACAAACTAAAAACGGAATACAGTCGTCCGTAGCATTTAATCATTATACACATGTCAATCTATACTAGTCAATTTGCATAGTAATAAATACTCCGTTAAAACTTATGCAAAGTAAAAAATACTGGGACAATGACGCACAAGAAAAAGACACCATTTGAAATCGAAGAGGAACTTTTTCGAAGATACCCAC
>JAZUES010000161.1:0-3998 GCA_045640265.1 Solibacillus sp. | reverse complement strand
GGCTTCAACGATTACTTGCGTTTTAATGTCAGATAGCTTACCTAAAGATTGGTTGGCAAGAGCAGCAGACTTTTTCAAAGTAGCCAATGCACGAATTACTTCAATTGGCATATGCTCCGTCCCAATTTTAAAGTTATCTTTACTACGTTGTGTTTGAGCACCCCAAATTTTATCCGTAGGTACACGAACTTCTCCTAATGTGTCTTTTTCAATACGATATTCCATTAAAATCACTCCTTCTATATATGTATACCCAATTAGATAAGAAAAAATGGCAAACCGTGTGAGTGGATTTGCCATTTTCAGCAGAAAGGATAAGGTAGTTTCCGTCTCTGCATAGAAGGTACATCATCTCCCGCTATTTTGCACGAGATATGTCTTTCAAATATGAGTAAAGTAATTAATTAAGCTTCGAACCAGAACTGGGGGGAACGGTTGCGAAAGGTTGTTAACAACTAAGATGACTTACTTATATTGATAATGATAATCTTTATCAATTAATAAGTCAACAGAAAATTAAAAAATTTTTAGAAATACACGGTTAAGTCCAAATGCGAAATGAGGTCTTTTCCTGAAAATAAACAACGTCTAACCCATCGAGCTACTGACGATGAATTAGACGTTGCTAGAGTCGGTATTCAATTGTTTTGTCACCCCTTATAAGGATTAAATGATTTTCACATAAAAGTCGCGACCGTTCGTTAATTCCAAAATTTCAATGTCTTTTTCACGCTTAAAGTAGTCTGCAATAATATGAGCGAAGCCTGAATAGCCATTTAATAGAGTACCTTGTTTAATTTCCTTAGCGATATTGTGGAATTCAAAATAGGCTAATGCATCTTCATTCATCCCGTTTAAAATTTTCTCCATATCTGCAAATGGAATATGAACACCACGCGTATAACGACATTCACGCTTATACGTATGATGCTCGATGTTTACTGGTGTTTCTTCTTTTATCATTGTAATTTGATTCATAGATTGTCCTCCTGTAATGTATATTTAATTGTCTCTGTATTTATTATACCAAAAAACGGAAGAACAGTCTGAAAATTTAATAAATTGAGCTACCAATCTTCGCCTCTTTGCATTTCTTCTGCAATTGTTTGCAAATCATAGGCATTAATCATTAAGAGTAGGTAGTCATCATGCTGTTCCTGGTATTTTTGAATGAGACGAAGTACATATTTGGGTGAGCCTTCATTTTCTTCATCATATACGAGTAGCGTTCCATCTGTATTATCGATGATGAACTTATCTTTTTCGATAAATTGCCAAGGCGCTTCGTATGGACGTTTTGTCACACTTGTCACGAAATCTGCATTACTTACTATATGCATGTACGTTGCCTGTTTATGCTCATTCCAATTTTTTTCTTGTTCTAAAAATGGAGTAATAATGGAATATTTTAATTCGGGATAGTCATTTTTTAGCTCAATAACTACTTGCGCTGCCCATGTTTCAACGCCTTGCTGTCCGCTAATGACGATCCATTCTAAACCGTCCTCGATTAACACACGTAGTTGATTTTCGAGTGCCGTTTTAATGATGGCTACCCCGGGATGCTTATCGTTAAAAATTCCAAGCTCATGTGCGCGGTAGCCTGTAATATATAGTGATTTCATTTCCATCATTCCTTTCAAAACGTAAATAGAAAAACTCACCGCATCGCTAAAAAAGCGAAAGGTGAGCTTGCAAAAATTCTTTAATCTTCAAATACGGCTTTAATTTGCTCAATTGCCCAGTCTAAATCTTTTTGTGAAATGATTAAAGGCGGTGCAAAGCGAATAACCGTATCGTGCGTTTCTTTACAAAGTAGTTTACGCTCAGCCAATTTTTCGCAATATGGACGAGCCGCTTCATGTAACTCAAGTCCGATAAATAATCCGCGACCGCGAACTTCTTTAATGGCTGGGTGATTGATGGAAGCGAGTTGCTCTTTGAAATATTGCCCAAGCTCTAACGAACGTGCTGTTAAATTTTCTTCTTCTAATACATCTAATGCAGCAATTGATACGGCACATGCCATTGGGTTACCACCAAAAGTTGAACCGTGTGAACCTGGGTTGAACACGCCAAGAATATCATCATTGGCAACAACCGCGGAAATTGGGAATACACCGCCACCAAGCGCTTTCCCTAAAATTAAAACGTCTGGTGTAATACCTTCCCATTCATACGCAAACAGCTTTCCTGTTCGTGAAAGACCTGTTTGAATCTCATCGGCAATAAATAAAACATTATTTTCCTTACATAGCTCATATGCTGCTTTCAAAAAGCCTTCTGGTGGTAAAATAATGCCAGCTTCACCTTGAATTGGTTCAACGATGAATGCTGCTGTATTTGGTGTAATGGCTGCTTTTAACGCTTCAATATCACCATAAGGAATTAATTCAAAGCCAGGTAGCATAGGACCGAAGCCACGTTTATATTCCGCCTCTGACGATAAGGAAACTGCGCCCATCGTACGACCGTGGAAATTACCGTTACAACCGATAATAATGGCTTGATCTGCGGGAATACCTTTCACTTCGTATCCCCAACGACGAGCTGTCTTAATGGCTGTTTCAACCGCTTCAGCACCCGTATTCATCGGTAGTATCATGTTTTTCCCAGTTAACTTGCTTAATTTTTCATACCATTCACCTAACGTTGTACTATGAAATGCACGAGACGTTAGTGTGACTAGATCAGCTTGGTCTTTTAACGCTTGAATAATTTTTGGGTGACGATGCCCTTGGTTTAGCGCTGAATACGCTGAAAGCATATCCATATAGCGATTTCCCTCAGGATCTGTTACCCATACCCCTTCAGCTTTTTCGATAACAATCGGCAGCGGATGATAATTATGCGCACCGAATTTTTCTGTTTGTTCGATTAACAGCTGTGATTTTGTTGTCATGATGAAATCCTCCTTATAATAAAGCCCTTTGTAACTTTTAAAACAGGAATATCAAAATACAGTAAGAAGTAACATCGAAAATTAAATCGTTGCTGGCTTCTTCCAAATTAATGTTAACAGAACACCAAATACTAACACAATAGTAGCAAAATAATAGGGGTAATTTACATCGATATCAAATAGAATACCGCCAATAATTGGACCTAAAATATTCGCTAAACTTGTAAACATTGAGTTCATCCCACCAACAAAGCCTTGTTCATTGCCCGCAATCTTTGATAAATAGCTTGTTACTGCAGGGCGGAATAGATCAAAGCCGATGAATACGATACAAGTTACGAGTAAAATTGAAAAATAGGCACTAACATACGTCATTAAAAATACTAAAATGGCTGATAAGGCTAAACAGTAACGAATCAGTTTAATCTCGCCCCATTTTTGTGCAAGACGGTCAAATAATAAAACTTGTGCAAGCGCACCGATAATCGCACTACCAGTAATGACAATTGCGATATCTTTTGGTGTAAATCCGAATTTGTGGTCAACGAATAAACTAAAGAATGATTCGAATGCCGCCAACCCGAATGATCCAACAAAAATCAAAATAAAAGCAATGAAATACATTGGTTCAAAAACTCGCTTAAAGCCAGATTGTTGCTTAGGTGCATTTTCTACATTTTCTTCGTTACGCTCAGGTTCACGTAGTAAAAGTATCGATAGAATCGCTGCTGTAATACCAAGTGCCCCTGCAAAATAAAAGGGGACACGTGTACCAAATTCCGCTAAGAAGCCACCAATACCAGGTCCGATGATAAACCCTGTACTAATCGCAGCACTCATATAGCCAAGTGCTTTTGGACGAGTTTCCATCGTTGTAATGTCTGCGATAAATGCAGTAACAGCTGGCATAATAAACGCGGCACTAATCCCACCTAGAATACGAGAAATAAATAATACTTCAATCGTTTTTCCCAAACCAAATAATAGTTCAGAAAAACCGAATATGAATAATCCAAGGACAATCATAATTTTCCGTCCATATTTATCAACGGCTTTACCAGCAATTGGTGAAACAATTAATTGTGCAATAGCAAAT
>JAZUES010000160.1:0-10428 GCA_045640265.1 Solibacillus sp. | reverse complement strand
TGGAATCCGAGCACAAAGACTACACCAAGTTTTGATGAGCAAAAAATGACATCACTTGTTGAACGATTAACGAATGAGCAAACCATCGTGAAAGAACCCTATTCACCTTCACCAATGCAAACTCAGCAAGAACAACGTTTTGAACAGCGAGTATCGCAAGAAACAATACAACCATCCACAGTAGTATCACAAGAAATGAATGAACCTGAAAGTATACCATTTGAACCAATGCAAGAGGTAGAGGTAGGAAATGTTGAGGAGGTTGAACAAGCTACCCCAAAACGTCATTTTCCGCAAGTAGAAATCGTAGGGCAAATTCATGGAACATATATTGTGGCACAAATGGAAGATGGTTTTTATTTAATCGATCAACACGCGGCACAAGAACGTATTAAATACGAATATTTCCGCGATAAAGTAGGGGACGTCAATGCCAACGAACGCCAATCACTACTCATGCCATTAACATTTCACTATTCGGCAGATGAGGCCTTACGTTTAAATGAATCCAAAGCAGCATTAGATGATGTGGGTGTATTTTTAGAAGAGTTTGGTCAATCGTCGTTTATCGTGCGAGAATATCCAACATGGTTTCCAAAAGGGGAAGAGCAGGAAATCATCGAGCAATTAATCGAGCAAGTGTTGAATACGCGCACAGCGGATATAAAAAAACTAAGAGAAGCTGCAGCCATTATGATGAGTTGTAAAAAATCGATTAAAGCGAATCATTATTTAGACCAGCAGCAAATGGAGCGTCTTATTGAAGATTTGAGAAACGCAGACAATCCATTTACTTGTCCACATGGGCGCCCTGTTTTAATTCATTTTACCTCATATGAAGTAGAAAAAATGTTTAAACGCGTTATGTAGTTTGACAATGAAAGGGTGGATGGAATGGAAAAAAAGACGTTTTATATGACGATGACGGATGGACATGAAGTGTTTGTAAGAACATTTAAACCAGACGAAGAGATGATTGGACATATTCATTTGCTACATGGTATGGCAGAGCATTCGGAACGTTATGAGGAATTCGCCAACGTATTAGTAGAACAAGGCTATTTTGTTTCGACACACGATCACCGAGGTCATGGTTATACGGCTGATAAAAATGGTCAGCTCGGCTTTTTCGGTTATGAAGATGGTTTTGATCGTGTTGTTCAAGATGTTTATGAGGTTTTGAAACAAGTAGAAATTATCGCAAGTGTTGGACGTCCCATTCTTTTTGGACATAGCATGGGCTCGTTTATCGCGAGACGTTTCGCGCAGTTATATAGTGAAATGATAGAAAAACTCATTTTGAGTGGAACAGGTTCTCCCTCACTTCTCCATTCAACTGGGAATGTACTTGCTAAACAACTAGTTAAACTACAAGGGCCGACGACAACGAGTGAACTCATGAATCGTTTAAGCTTCGGTAATTACAATAAAAATGTAAAAGATGCTAAAACAGCATTTGATTGGCTTTCTACGAATGAAGAAGAAGTACAAAAATATATCGATGACCCGTTATGTGGGTTCGTCTCGACTACACAGTTTTTTGCGGATTTAACGGGCGGTATGTGCTATTTAGATGATAAATCTAAAAATACGCAAATCCGCCCAGATTTAGCTGTATTATTTGTCAGTGGTACGGATGATCCAGTTGGTGGTAACAATGCAAAAGATGTATTAAAAGCGGCTGAGCAGCTTGTAGATGCAGGTGTTACGAATGTAAAGGTACATCTATTTGAGGGCTTGCGTCATGAAATTTTACATGAAGTAAAAAAATATCAAGTATTTGAAATAATTGTACGGTGGTTAAAAGATGAAAAATAAAATTGATGTTGTGGCCATTATCGGTCCAACTGCATCAGGTAAAACAGCGCTCAGTATCCGATTAGCCAAAGAAATTGATGGTGAAATTATTAACGGGGATTCAATGCAAATTTACCGTCATATGGATATTGGGACTGCGAAAATTACGCAAGAGGAAATGGCGGGTATTCCCCATCACTTGCTGGATATTAAGGAGCCGACGGAAGGATTTTCGGTTGCGGAATATCAACAACTTGTAAGAGGGAAGATTGAAGAAATTCAGTCGCGCGGTAAAATGCCAATCATTGTTGGTGGAACAGGACTTTACGTGCAATCTGTTTTATATGACTTCCAATTTACAAAGCATGAAATTAATGAGGAAGCCCGAAGCACGTACTACAAGGAGCTTGAACAGCTAGGTCCAGAGGCAATGCATGCGAAGTTAGCAAAAATTGATCCTGCAGCTGCAGCGGACATTCATCCGAACAATACCCGAAGAGTAATTCGTGCACTTGAAATGGCAGAACTTGCAGGGGTATCGCGTGCAGAAGACCAATTTAATCGTGGTGATGTTGCACTATATAATCACCTCATTATCGGGATGGATATGGACCGTGAAAAATTATATGAACGCATTAATTTACGTGTTGATTTAATGATAGAAGCTGGACTATTGCAAGAAGTACGCGCTTTATATGATGCGGAAATCCGTGATGTACAATCGATTAAAGCAATTGGTTATAAAGAGCTGTACGCCTATTTTGACGGACTTGTAACGCTTGAAGAAGCCATTGATCAAATCAAACAAAATTCCCGTCGGTATGCAAAACGCCAACTTACCTATTTCCGAAACAAAATGAATGTACAATGGATTGGCAATAATTGGGAAGAAATAAAAATATTTTTCTAAATTATTCTAATTTTAGAAGGAAAAGCGTATACTGATACCTAATAGTACTATATAGCATTGTATTCTACTTTAAGGGAGATAATAGATATGAAATCGACGAACTTACAAGATACGTTTTTAAACCAATTACGCAAAAACAATACATTTGTAACAGTATTTTTATTAAATGGCTTTCAATTAAAAGGTTTAATCAAATCCTATGATAACTTTACGGTATTGTTAGAAACGGATGGAAAACAACAATTAATTTATAAGCATGCAATTTCAACATTCGTCCCTTCTAAAAATGTTGCGTTAACTGAAGAAGAAGCATAAGTAGTTTAAACAACTAGCAGATTGTGCTTGTTTCCATTATAATGACTAGGATGTTAGAAGTATTGGAGGCTATTATAATGAAAACAATGACAACAGATGAGTTAGTTAACTTATTAGATGCAAATGAAGATTTACATGTAATCGATGTTCGTGAAGATTTTGAAGTAGAACACGGAATGATCCCAGGTGCTATACATATTCCACTAGGTTCAATTCCAGAGCGTACAAATGAATTAGATGAAAAAACATCATACATCGTTGTATGTAAAGGTGGCGTTCGTAGTGCCAATGCGTGTGAATTTTTAGAAGCACAAGGATTTGATGTAACAAGTCTTGAAGGCGGCATGATGGCGTACGACGGTGAATTAGAGTTTAAATAATTTTTTCATAAGCAAAAGCACAAGAGTCCAAAACTCTTGTGCTTTTTTGTTTTTGAGTAGGCTAAAACGCAAGCTGCTCGACTATAGGTTTTTGATTATTACTTTGAGTATTGAATTTTTTTTGCAGGTAGGCACCATCCACGAGTATAGGAAAATACGCGTAAAACCGTAATAATTATAAAGAGCGTATATAAGAAGAAGTCACCAGATAGCGAATCAAGACCAATTAATAGCCCTGCAATTGCTGCCCAAACACCATAAATTTCATGTCTAAGTACAATTGGTTTTCTTCCTGCAAGTAAATCACGGACAATTCCGCCACCAGCACCAGTGAGAACCGCTGCCACGATTACCGCAGCAAGTGGTAACTCCAGATGTACCGCATGCATTGCCCCTTGAATCGCAAATGCCGACAAACCAATCGCATCGGTAAAGTTCCCCCAACGATTCCAATGCTTAATTAAATGATGCGGCATTAAAAAGAAAATCGTAATCGCCGCAAGTGCAATTTGAAACATCATTTCTTGGCTCCACAATGTTGAAACAGGTAAACCAATCAATAAATTGCGAATTGCTCCTCCACCAAAAGCCGTTACAATGCCTAAAGTATATACGCCAAATAGATCGTATTCTTCCTCCATCGCAACGATTGCGCCAGAAATGGCAAAGGCAATAGTACCGATGATGCTAAATACATCCCAAGCCATAAAATATCCTCCTAGAAAATCGAATCGACATTGAGAATAGCAGTTTTTCAATCGTTCGTCAAAAGTAATTTATTTCATGTATAATAGAAGACAGTTTGAAAAGAATGGGGTAAGGAAAAATGGCATTTCAATCAAGTATTACAAGTGAAACTTTAGCGCTTGCATCACGTATCGAAGAAAAAGTAAGTAGCCTTCATCGAAAAGTAGATGAACAAGCCTTTTTCAATCAGCAAAAGGTATTAGCAGCGTTTCGAAATAATCAAGTAAGTGATTTTCATCTACATCCTTCAACGGGCTATGGCTATGACGATGAAGGACGGGACAATTTAGAACGCGTATATGCCGAAGTATTCGGTGCAGAGGCGGCCATCGTTCGTCCACAAATCATTTCAGGTACACACGCGATTACATTAAGTTTATTCGGTGTATTACGTCCTGGTGATGAGTTAGTGTATATTACAGGCAAACCATACGACACACTGCAATCAATTGTTGACGGCGGTGAAAAAGATACAGGCTCATTAAAAGACTACAAAATCGGCTATTCACACGTCGATTTAATTGATAACAAAGACATCGATTGGGACGGCGTGAAAAAAGCGGTTAATGAAAATACAAAAATGATCGCGATCCAACGTTCAAAAGGTTATGCAACACGTCCTTCATATACAATTGAAGCTATTACTGAAATGATCCGTAATATTCGTGAAATCGCTCCACATGCGGTTATTTTCGTTGATAACTGTTATGGCGAGTTCGTAGAAGCGATGGAGCCTACAGAAGTTGGTGCAGATTTAATAGCAGGTTCACTTATTAAAAACCCAGGTGGTGGCTTGGCAAAAATCGGCGGTTATATTGCAGGACGCGCGGATTTAGTTGAAAAATGTGCGTACCGTATGACATCACCAGGTATTGGTGCGGAAGCGGGAGCAAGTTTAAATACACTTGCAGACTTTTACCAAGGTTTCTTCATGGCTCCGCATGTCGTGGCACAAAGCTTAAAAGGTGCAATTTTCACGTCAGCGATGCTAGAAGAAATCGGCATGATAACAGCGCCACACTATACAGATGTACGAACAGACTTAATCCAATCGGTTTCATTCCAGACAGCAGATCAAATGATAGCGTTTTGTCGTGAAATTCAAGCTGCCTCACCAATTAATGCACACTTCGCTCCAGAACCAGCTTATATGCCTGGTTATGAGGATGATGTCATTATGGCAGCAGGTACATTCGTACAAGGGTCAAGCATTGAATTAACAGCAGACGGCCCGATTCGCCCACCATACACAGCATTCATCCAAGGTGGTTTAACGTATGAACACGTGAAATACGCGATTTGCTCAGCAGTACAGAAGTTGAAATAATATTATATAAAGTCGCACAAACTAATTTGTGCGGCTTTTTATTGTTTTTAAAAAGTGGCAGACAATTTGCTTCGTTTTGAATGATTTTTCTGTTTTATACATCCTATGTCAGTTTTTCTTACATGTATTTGACATCGTTCGTCACAAGTCGTATGATAATTGCAAGGGAGGTGGATTAAATGAGTAGCGAAATTCGACGTTCCATGCCATTGTTGTCTATTAGTATTGTCATGCAATTAACGGACCTTACAGCAAGACAAATTCGATATTACGAAGAACACGATTTAATTCAGCCGCACCGCACAGAAGGAAATCGACGTATGTTTTCACTGAATGATGTCGATACATTATTAGAAATCAAAGATATGTTAGAGCAAGGTGTCAACATGGCAGGTATTAAAAAAGTATTTGAAATGAAAAATGACCCTGCACTGAAAGATGTAAGTAAAGAAATCTCAGACACAGAATTACGTAAAATTTTACGCGAAGAAATGCGTCAAGCACAGCGTATGCAAAAGTCGTCAATTCGACAAGGGGATTTATCACGTTTCTATCAATAATAGAGAGTGTAAATTATAAATGATCGATAATATATCGGTACTGAACAAATTTAGGAGTGTGGAATTTAGTGGGTAAATACACAAAAGACGATATTAAACGTCTTGTACAAGAAGAAGAAGTAAAGTTTATTCGTTTACAGTTTACGGATATTTTAGGAACAATTAAAAACGTAGAAATTCCAGTAAGCCAATTAGATAAAGCGTTAGACAACAAAATGATGTTTGATGGCTCTTCAATCGAAGGCTTCGTCCGTATCGAAGAATCTGATATGTATTTATATCCTGACTACGATTCGTTTATGGTTTTCCCATGGACAGCTGAAAAAGGGAAAGTAGCTCGTTTCATCTGTGACATCTACAATCCAAAAGGCGAACCATTTGCAGGAGACCCACGTAACAACTTAAAACGCGTATTAAGAGAAATGAAAGAGTTAGGCTTTACAGATTTCAACTTAGGGCCTGAGCCAGAGTTCTTCTTATTCAAATTAGACGCAAAAGGTGAACCAACGTTAGAAGTAAATGACCATGGTGGTTACTTCGACTTAGCACCAACAGACTTAGGTGAAAACTGCCGTCGTGATATCGTATTAGAGCTTGAAGAAATGGGCTTTGAAATCGAAGCTTCTCACCATGAAGTTGCACCAGGTCAACACGAAATTGACTTTAAATATGCAGATGCCATCACAGCATGTGACAACATCCAAACATTTAAATTAGTTGTAAAAACAATCGCTCGTAAACACGGATTACACGCAACATTCATGCCAAAACCATTATTCGGTGAAGCTGGATCAGGTATGCACTTTAACGTGTCATTATTCACAGGCAAAGAAAATGCATTCTACGATAAATCAGCAGAAATTGGTTTATCTGATACAGCAATGCAATTCATGGCTGGTGTTTTAGCGCACGTACAAGGCTTCACAGCGATTACAAACCCAACTGTAAACTCTTACAAACGTTTAGTACCAGGTTATGAAGCACCATGTTACGTAGCATGGTCTGCACAAAACCGTTCTCCACTAATCCGTATCCCATCTTCTCGCGGTGTATCAACACGTGTAGAAGTACGCTCAGTGGATCCATCTGCTAACCCATACTTAGCAATGGCTGTAATTTTAGAAGCTGGCTTAGAAGGTATCCGTAAAGCAATGACACCACCAGAAGCTATTAACCGTAACATTTATGTAATGAGCGAAGAAGAGCGTAAAGCAAACGGTATCGATAACTTACCAGCATCTCTAGATGACGCTCTTGAGTTACTTTCAAAAGATGAAGTCGTTAAAAGTGCATTAGGTGAACATATTTATGCAAACTTCAAAGAAGCAAAAGAAATCGAGTTCGACATGTACCGTTCAACAGTACACCAATGGGAACGCGATCAATATATGAAAATGTATTAAGATAATTTTTAATTTAAAAAGCGTTGGGGCTACTGGCTCCAACGCTTTTTTTCCTATTGTCCACAAACTTTTCCTCTCTCATATTTCCTTCTAAGTCATTAAGATTTCATTAGTTATAGCACTATCACTAACCCTTAAAGCCAAAATAGCACATCACCCAAAATAATAAATAGAATAAAGGGTTTTTACATAACTCCAACGAATTTATAAAGCTAGAAATTATTATGGAGGTAAGTGATGGGATCAAGAATAATGCATGCAATTATTGCACAAAAAGTAGCGGATGCTTTGAACATACAAGATAAAACTTCATTTATATTAGGTGGGATTGCAGCAGATGCAACATCAAATAAGGATGCATCCCATTTTTATATAGGGGAGTTAACTAACTTTACGAGAGCAATAGACTATGAAGGATTTTATCAAAAGTATAAAACAATGGCTGTCAGTGATTACATACAAGGCTATTATACTCATTTAATAGCCGATGAATTATGGCTACAAGGATTTTATGTGCCTTGGTTAAAAAACCGAATGGCAACGAATCCAGCTGTTTTAAATGCCTATCATCAAGATTTTAAATTGTTGAATGGAAAATTAATCGAACACTATGCGTGCAAAGAGGAGTTACAAATTTTAATACAGGCTCCTACAAAGATTCATAAATTAGAGGAAGTTAAAACACAAGATGTCGTTCAATTTATTCCATTTGTTTTAGAAGATATGAACTATGAGCAAAATATTGTTAATGAACAGCTAAGTGTATTTACATTCGAACAGATTATTGGCTATATAGAAACATCGGTTGAGAAAAGCATAGTGCTTTTAAAGCAAAAGAGAGATGTACTAAGCTTTGCGGGGGTGTCTCATGAAAATCTATGATATTACAACTGAATTTGTGAAAAACTATGAACCATCTATTACATATTTAAACGAGTACTTTGACGCGAATCAAGAGCATTTTGATGAATATTTTACGTATCATTGCATTAATAAAGAAGAAAAAATGCACCAGGCTGTTGAGAAGCATCCTGCTAAATTGACTGACATACTGGAAAACAGTAAAAAGATGCCTTCATACATTAAAGAAATCACACATGCATATGAAACAATGTATAATGTGAAATTTATGCAAGATGTTCATCTGATTGTTGGTATTTATGGATCGAATGCCTATACATATCGTCAGTTCAATCCAGAAATCGCTTTTTGTTTAGAAAAACTATCTCCAAAAACAGAGCACCTTCAAACGATTATCGCACACGAATTTGGTCATGCTACACATAATTTGATTTCTATTAAAGAGAAAATCGATTGGTCATACGTTGATTGGTACAGTCCATATACTTGGTTATTGCAAGAAGGGGTTGCAACATATTTATCAACAAAAGTCGTGGATGCTAGAAAAGATGTGTATTTTGCTTTTAAAGATGATGAAAATTGGCTAAAGTTTTGTGAGAACTATAAGCATCTTATTTTCAATAAATTTGTAGAGGCACTACAAACAAACACAGCGCAGCAAATTTTTAAAGAATGGTTTTCAATAAATGGAGGAGAAACATTCGGTGTCACAAGACTCGGCTACTTCATTGCCTATACTTTAGTAACAGAATTAATTGAACAATACGGAGAACTGAGCACCTTTACTTTATGGAAAGAAAAAGAATTCAAACTTTTATTGTTCAATGAATTGAAGAATAAAGCAACTATTAGTGAAATAGATAATTTATAAATTGCCAGCAATCAACACTTTGGATAAAAATATAGGATGTGAATAAATGGATTTTAATACAGTCATGCAAGAGCTTGAAGCATTAGGCAAAGAGCGCTCGAAAAAAATCTATATGTCAAACGGTGCAAAAGCGCCTGTTTTTGGCGTTACAACGGGTGCAATGAAGCCAATTGCGAAAAAAGTTAAAATCAATCAAGCGTTAGCAGAAGCGTTGTATGCAACAGGCAATTACGACGCGATATATTTTGCGGGCATTATCGCAGATCCAAAAGCGATGACGGAAGCTGATTATGATCGTTGGATTGAACAGGCATACTTTTACATGATTTCTGATTTTGTTGTCGCCGTGACGTTGGCTGAATCGGATATTGCCCAGCATGTGAGTGATAAGTGGATAGCGAGTGGTGAGGAACTAAAAATGTCCGCGGGTTGGAGTTGCTATTGCTGGTTACTTGGCAGTCGTAAAGACGAAGAGTTTTCTAAAGAAAAGTTATTAGGTATGTTAGAACAAGTAAAGGCAGACATTCATAATGCACCACCACGCACAAAAGCAGCGATGAATAGTTTTGTTATGACGGTTGGTGTATCATTTAAACCGCTGCATCATGAAGCATTAGAAATAGCAAAGGCGATCGGACCCGTTGAAATGCAACGAAAAGGGAAGAAGCCTGGTATTTTACACGCGTATGAGGATATTCAAAAACAGGTGGAAAAAGATCGAATTGGTTTTAAGAGAAAATATGTAAGATGCTAAGTCATTCTTAAATAGAATAATCACTTGTTTCCCATTCAGTAGTTGTTTAAACTGAAATTAGGAAATTCGAGGAGGCTTTTAGGATGAAAAAGAGTATTGCCATTGATATGGACCAAGTGTTAGCAGATTTTTATTCGAAATTATGTGCCACATACAATGAACATTTCGGAACAAACTTTACCAATGACCAATTTTTATTAACGACACAACGTGATTTATCACCAGAGGATGGGAAAAAACTATTTGCATTATTAAACGAACCCGATTATTTCCGTGACTTAGCAGTGTTAGATTCTGATGCAATTGAAGTCATCAAAGAGTTACAAGAACACTACGAAATTTTTATTGCTACTGCGGCCATGGACGTACCAGGTTCCTTTACAGCAAAATACGAATGGTTACTAGAGCATTTGCCATTTTTAAAAACGGAAAACATTGTATTTTGTGGCAATAAAGCCGTGATACATACAGATTATTTAATCGATGATAGTCCAAGACAGCTA
>JAZUES010000159.1:0-2556 GCA_045640265.1 Solibacillus sp. | reverse complement strand
AATTGAACGCGTAGCTTTGTGGCAAATGCAGCCCCTGCAGCATCAATTCCGTAACGAATACCGTGATAAGAAGCATCTGGCTCTGTAAAACCTGGGTATCTTCCCTTCGTCCAATCAAACTTCCCTGCATCAACAACAATTCCGCCGATTGTCGTACCGTGACCACCAATCCACTTGGTTGCGGAATGAATGACAACATCCGCACCGAATTTAATTGGGTTACTACCATATGGTGAAGCAAATGTGCTATCAATTAATAATGGCAGCTCGTTTTCATGTGCGATATTCGCAACAGCTTCAATATCTAATACTTTCAAGCTTGGATTGCCGATAATCTCCGCAAACACGGCTTTCGTTTTATCGGTAATCGCTTTTCGGAAATTTTCTGGGTCCGATTCATCGACAAATTTCACTGTGATCCCGTAACGCGGTAAAGTTGTTGCGAATAAATTGTACGTGCCTCCGTAAAGTGACCCCGCTGCAACAATTTCATCACCCGCACCCGCTAAGTTTAAAATTGAAAAGGCAACTGCAGCTGCACCAGATGAAAGTCCAACCGCTGCTGTCCCACCTTCTAATTGCGCAACTCGCTCTTCAAATACCGCTACTGTAGGATTCATAATGCGTGAATAAATATTACCTGTTTCTTCTAAAGCAAATAGACGTTGCGCATGAGCAGTATCTTCAAAAGCATAAGCTGTCGTACGATAAATTGGCACTGCAATCGCACCTGTTACGGGGTCAGGCTTTTGACCTCCGTGCAGTAATAATGTTTCTGGTTGAAAATTTGTCATTGTTATTGCCTCCTAAAATGTAATCGATGGTGAAATCGGTGTATTTTGAGGAGAGTTTTTTATAAAAAGCAAAAAACCCTCTTCAGCTAAGAAGAGGGTTTGCATATGTGCAAGTTTGCCTCCTCTTATCTTTCAAAATGCGCATTGCATTTTGTAGGAAGTAGCACCTTAGTCAGTTGATCACTCACTGGTTGCCGGACATCACAGGGCCTATTCCCTCCGTCGCTCTTGATAAGAGTATGTGATTTTTGTTCCATCGTTGTTTCACAGTATAAAACAGCACAAAGCGATTCGTCAACAAAATATTTAAAATTTTCTGAACTTAATTTACTGTAAAGTTCCTATTGCCCAGATTAATCACTTTAAATTGCCTATATATTCTATTTCATGTATTGAATTTTCTATTATATTCCTTATAAAAAATCGCATTTCAGTTATCTGAAAATAATAAAATTCACCAAATATTAACAGTTAAAAAACTTGATAATGCTATAATTAATTACGAAAGAAACCTTTTATATACATAAAATGGAGTTAAATTTCAAATAGTTAACGTCACTATGTAACATTAAAGCGTTTCGTTTTTTATTATTTTAATAAAGTTTTTTGGTGTTTTATTATTTTCATAATTTAATATACAAAGGGGGAATTATTTATGGCAACAGAAAAAACGTCAAAACGTAATTTAAAGCCACTTTGGATTGTTTTGGCCTTTGTCGCATTAATTACAATCGTTCTTTTACCAAACAATGGGGACCTACCAGTTGTTGGGCAACGTGCATTAGCGATTTTAGCATTTGCCGTTATTTTATGGGTAACAGAAGCGGTAACATACCCAGTCAGTTCGGCAATGATTTTAGCGTTAATCGCTGTACTTTTAGGATTAGCACCAAGTATGGAAGATCCATCTGTAGAGATGGGGACAAGTAACGCATTAAAATTAGCATTAGGTGGATTTAGTAACTCTGCCGTTGCATTAGTTGGTATGGCGCTATTTTTAGCTGCTGCGATGCAAATTACAAACTTACATAAGCGTATTGCCTTATGGATTTTATCGTTAGTTGGTACAAAAACAAAAGCACTTGTTTTCGGTGCAATTTTAGTAGCCATCGCGTTAGCATTCGTTGTACCAAGTGCAACTGCTCGTGCTGGTGCTGTTGTGCCAATTCTTTTAGGGATTGTTGCAGCATTCGGTTTATCAAAAGAAAGTAAACTTGCTGCATTACTAGTTATTACAGCAACACAAGCCGTTTCGATTTGGAACGTAGGTATTAAAACAGCCGCTGCTCAAAACTTAGTAGCACTCGGCTTCATCAATACAGAATTTGGTGTAGATATTTCTTGGGGTGAGTGGTTCATATATGCCGCGCCATTCTCAGTAATTATGTCGATTGTTTTATTCTTCGTCATGATTAAATTAATCAAACCTGAAACAGATAATATCACAGGTGGTAAAGACATTATTCGCCAACAATTAGCGGAACTTGGACCACTTAAACGAAAAGAAATCACATTAATCATTACATCACTGGTACTATTATTCTTTTGGTCAACAGAAGGAAAACTACATCCATTTGATACTACAACAATTACAATTTTAGCAATTGCTTTCTTATTAACGCCTAAAGTTGGTGTATACACTTGGAAAGAAGCTTCTAGCCGCATTGACTGGGGTACATTAATCGTATTCGCAGTAGGTATTTCACTCGGTTCAACACTTTTAAGTACAAAAGGTGCTTCTTGGTTATCTGATACAATCTTC
>JAZUES010000158.1:0-2213 GCA_045640265.1 Solibacillus sp. | reverse complement strand
TTTAATACCGATTTAATGAGTTATTTATTTGGCTCCGTATCAGCTGTATCTAGACAAGATTTATATGTTGTATTAGCGATAGCGATAGTCGTTGTAATCTTTTTAATGATATTCTTTAAGGAACTTTTCGTTTTATCATTTGATGAAGAGTATGCCAAGGCAAGTGGTTTACCAGCAAAATGGATTCACTTATTATTCATGGTCGTTGTAGCACTTGTGATTGCAGCAAGTATGCGCATTGTCGGAATTTTACTTGTATCCAGTTTAATGACATTACCAGTTGCAGCTGCAATGCGATTAGCGCGCGGCTTTAAACAGGCGATTATTTATTCCATTATTTTTGGCGAATTAGCGGTAATTATCGGACTGGTTTCGGCATTTTATTTAAATTTAGCGCCTGGTGGAACAATTGTGGTAACATCTATTGTTATTTTATTGTTAGTTATTTTATTTAAAAAAGTAACGTTAAAACTAACAACTAAAACGGAAGGGGAAGAAGTGCGATGAACGTATCACGTGCGTGGAAAATATTAAAAGACAAAGGCTACAAAAAGACAGATAAACGAGAGTTGATTTTGGGTATGTTTGCTGCCACGGAAAAATATTTAACAGCTCGTGATTTATTAGATGTACTAAAAAAAGACTTCCCTGGCATGAGTTTTGACACGATTTATCGAAACTTAGCAACGTTTGTAGAATTAGATATTTTAGAAGAAACGGAGTTAAACGGTGAACGTAATTTCCGTATGCACTGTGAATCGGATCATCACCATCATCATTTTATTTGTCGTAATTGCGGTGATGTTAAGGAATTGTCGATTTGTCCGATGGAAATGCTCGGTAAAAAATTGCCTGGCTATGAAGTGGAAGCACATAAATTTGAGATTTACGGAAAATGTCCAAAATGTCTTTAATTTTATTATGAAATTATATATATCGAAAAACTATTTGCATAATTTTGAAGTTATGTTAAAGTAAATTACAAATTGAATAAGTTTGCAGGAAAAAGATGCATGATGCATAAATGGGAATTCGGTGTGAATCCGAAGCTATGTCCGTAACTGTAAGCGCTGATGAATTTGAGTGATTAGACCACTGCTTTTAGCGGGAAGGTACTCAATAGTAAAGGGAAGCGCGAAGCCAGGAGACCAATCTTTTTCTTATCGTAACACACCTCTTCGGAATTAAAGAGAATGTACGGCAATTGTGAAGCGTCATTAATGGTACTATTTTTATATACCTTTTATTGATATTTTATAAGCCATCCATTCTTGGGTGGCTTTTTTTCATGCCATCTCAAGATTTTCTAGAGGATTTAAAAAAGGAGGATTCTATGAAAAAAGATATTCGATATTCATGCTATCCATTTATGCGTGAAAAAGGTTCGTTAGTTGATTATGAAATCCGCACAGATTCATTAACAACAAGAATCGGAACCGTATTACCTACTATTCTTGATGATGAGCTAGCTACTGTTGTTCTTGAAGATTTACGAGTTATTCATCCTCTTGCATACCACGTGAACGGTTCAGTTCGTGGAAAAATGGCCATTACCGAGGATGATTTAAGTTGGTTAAGCGCGCGTTATGATTTTTATGTTAGTCAGGTGGAAGAGACAATCCAACAATTTTTGCTACCTCAGGGGGTAGAAAGTGCTGCAAGGCTTCATATATGCCGAAGTGAAGCGAAAAAATCATACCGCGCTTTACATAAAGTAAGTGAAGAGCGAGAAGTACCAGAAATCCTCTTCGACTTTTTAGGGTTACTAGCAAATGTCTTATTCGTAATGGCTGTTTATATAAACAAGCAACATGCACATAAAGAAATTCCGTTTATCAGCAAATCTTATCCGATGAAAAAGAAAAAAGGGGAATAACAATGAAATTCAAAATGAAATGGGTCACACCACTAGCAGCAGCACTACTATTAGCGGCATGTGGCAATGACGAGAGCACTACAAGTGATACATCAAAAGAACAAGCATCAGAAAACGTACAAGAAACAGCAGCCGCTGAAGGTCCTTATACAGTAGTCGATGACCGTGGTGTGGAAGTGGCATTTGATGAAGTACCAGAAACAATTGTTTCGTTACAACCAAGTAACACGGAAATTTTATTTGAGCTTGGTGTGGGTGAGAAAATTGTCGGTGCAACAGACTATGATACATACCCTGAAGCAGCACAAAAAATTGAACGCGTGTCAGACTCAATGGC
>JAZUES010000157.1:0-1570 GCA_045640265.1 Solibacillus sp. | reverse complement strand
CGAGCGATAGCTTTAGCTTGTGTCATTAGGATTTACCTCCTCTCAAAATTAGCGTCTTGTTTTCTTGTCATCTGCACCGTGACCTTTATAAGTACGTGTTGGTGCGAATTCACCTAGTTTATGGCCTACCATATCTTCAGTAACGTACACAGGAACATGTTTACGTCCATCATATACAGCGATTGTTAATCCGATGAAGTTCGGGAAGATAGTAGAACGGCGAGACCAAGTTTTAATAACCTGTTTTTTCTCAGAACTCTCTTGTGCGTCAACTTTTTTCATAAGGTGATCATCAACAAAAGGTCCTTTTTTCAAGCTGCGACCCATTTAGGAACCTCCCTCCGTGATACCACCACGGCTCGCCAATCGAACCGTAGTTTTACCACATTATTTTTTACGTCCACGAATAATAAATTTAGATGATTTATTTTTCTTGTTACGAGTTTTGTAACCAAGAGCTGGTTTGCCCCATGGTGTCATTGGAGATTTACGTCCGATTGGAGAACGTCCTTCACCACCACCGTGTGGGTGATCGTTAGGGTTCATTACAGAACCACGAACTGTTGGGCGTTTACCTAACCAACGAGAACGACCTGCTTTACCAATGTGGATAAGTTCGTGTTGTTCATTACCAACTTGACCAATTGTAGCACGGCAAGTAGCAAGGATTAAACGTACTTCACCAGATTGTAAGCGAACGATTACATATTTACCTTCACGACCTAATACTTGTGCAGAAGTACCAGCAGAACGTACTAATTGTCCACCTTTACCAGGTTTCATTTCGATGTTATGGATTGTAGTACCCATCGGAATGTTTGCTAATGGTAAAGCGTTACCTACTTTGATGTCCGCTTCTGGACCTGAAACGATCGTTTGATCTACTTCAAGACCTTTCGGAGCTAGGATATAACGTTTTTCACCGTCAGCATAATTAATTAATGCGATGTTCGCAGAACGGTTTGGATCGTACTCAATTGTAGCAACGCGTCCTGGAATGCCATCTTTAAGACGTTTAAAGTCGATAACACGGTATTGTTTCTTGTGACCGCCACCGTGATGACGAACAGTAATTTTACCCTGGTTGTTACGACCAGCTTTGCGTTTAGTTGACTCTAATAAAGACTTTTCAGGTTTATTAGTCGTAATTTCAGCAAAATCAGATGATGTCATGTTACGACGACCATTTGAGGTTGGCTTATACTTTTTAATCGCCATTTGTTTTCCCTCCTTCTTTAGGGTTGAGTTATATTAATATTAGATTTCGAATAATTCGATTTCTTTAGAATCAGCAGTTAATTTAACAATCGCTTTACGACGTTTGTTAGTGTATCCACCGAATTTACCAACGCGTTTGAACTTACCTTTGTAGTTCATTACGTTTACTTTCTCAACTTTAACGCCGAAGATTTCTTCGATTGCGTCTTTTACTTGAGTTTTGTTAGCGCGAGTGTCTACTTCGAAAGTATACTTTTTCTCTGCCATAATTTCTGAAGAACGCTCAGTAATGACTGGACGTTTTAAAATATCACGTGCTTCCATTATCCAAGCACCTCCTCAACTTTTTTCA
>JAZUES010000156.1:0-2802 GCA_045640265.1 Solibacillus sp. | reverse complement strand
CGCAACAATCCAGGTGAAGTTTGTCCAGCAAAGTGGCAGGAAGGTAGTGAAACCCTTAAGCCAAGCCTTGACCTTGTAGGTAAAATTTAAGGAGGAAGACTCAGTGGCACTTGATGAAGAAATCAAATCTCAATTAAATCAGTACCTACAACTGTTAGAAAACGATATCGTGCTCAAAGTAAGCATAGGCTCTGATAAAGTTTCAGACGAGGTGCTAGCTCTAATTAATGAGCTAGCTTCTATGTCATCTAAAATTACAGTAGAAAAAGTAGAGCTCCTGAGAACACCCAGCTTTAGCGTTAATCGCATTGGAGAAGATACCGGTGTTACTTTTGCTGGTGTCCCTCTAGGTCATGAATTTACCTCTTTGGTATTAGCTTTGCTTCAAGTAAGCGGACGCGCACCAAAAATAGATCAAAATGTAATCGATCAAATTAAGAATATTGATGGTGAGTATCACTTTGAAACATACGTTAGCTTAACTTGCCACAATTGTCCTGATGTTGTCCAAGCCCTAAATATCATGAGTGTACTCAATCAAAACATTACACACTCTATGATAGATGGCGCAGCCTTCAAGGATGAAGTGGAAAGCAAAGATATTTTAGCTGTACCCGCTATTTATTTAAATGATGCACCATTTGGAAATGGTCGTATGACGATTGATGAAATCTTAGCTAAATTAGGTACTGGTCCAAAAACAGAAGAACTTTCAAACAAAGAACCATACGATATCCTTGTTATTGGTGGCGGTCCTGCGGGGTCAAGTGCAGCAATCTATTCAGCGCGTAAAGGAATTCGGACAGGTGTCGTAGCAGAACGCTTTGGTGGTCAAATTTTAGATACACTAACCATTGAAAACTTTATCAGTGTAAAAGAGACAGAAGGACCCAAACTTGCGCAAGCTCTTGAGGAACATGTGAAGGATTATAACATCGACGTAATGAATCTACAGCGTGCAAAACGTTTGGAAAAGAAAGACTTCGTTGAGATTGAATTGGAAAACGGTGCTATTCTTAAAAGTAAAGCGGTTATCATTTCAACTGGTGCTCGTTGGCGCAATGTGAATGTTCCAGGTGAGGAAAAGTTTAAAAATAAAGGTGTGGCCTATTGCCCTCATTGTGATGGTCCATTATTTGCAGGAAAAGATGTTGCAGTTATCGGTGGCGGTAACTCTGGTGTCGAGGCAGCAATTGACCTTTCCGGTATAGTTCATCATGTAACGGTTCTTGAATTCGGTGCAGAACTAAAGGCGGATGATGTATTAAAAAAACGTTTACTTACCCTTTCAAATGTGACTGTCTTAACAAATGCTCAAACGACAGCAATTACAGGAGAAGAGAAAGTAAATGGGCTGACTTATGTAGATCGCACGTCAGGTGAAGAAAAACACATCGAATTAGCTGGTGTATTTATCCAAATCGGATTAATACCAAATACTGATTGGTTAGATGGCATACTTGAACGAAACAAAATTGGTGAAATTATTGTTGATAAGCGTGGCACTACTACAATTCCTGGTGTATTTGCTGCTGGTGATTGTACGGATAGTGCTTACAACCAAATTATTATCGCTATGGGATCTGGTGCTACTGCTGCATTAGGTGCGTTTGATTATCTAATCCGAAATTAGTTATTCAATGTGTAAAAAAAGTGGCCGTTTCATAAACATCAATAAATAACAAAACTACCAAGAGCATTGTTACTCCAATGCTCTTGGTAGTTCTATTAAAAACCACACTTACTTAAGATATGGTTCTCCTCACCACTTTAATTGGTGATTCAATGTAGCAAAGCGATAAAACAAGCTAATACGGTTTTCCATAATAGGTTTATACACAGAATACATAATTATTTAAGGTTTCACAGATTACTATGCTATATTAAATAAGTAGAAACAACACTAATACTTGTTGACACCGAATAATGGTAATTTAAGATTGTGAAATCAGCATTATTGGGTGCCAAACCCAATAGAGTTCTTCAGGAACAAAGAATTCTATAGCAGCATCTCCTTGTGAGATGCTGCCTTTTTTGTTTCCATAAAATTTATTAGGGCTATTAATTAAGTAGATTTACGTCATACCATATCCTCGGTTGCTAACTTCCACAAAAACGGCATTTAATTTCGTACGTCGCTTTTCGATTTTCTCAAGCCTTGAGAAGCCTTACTGTCCGCGAGATAAAAAAATGCCAAACGTAGATTTAACAACGTTTTGGCATTTTGAAATTCCAGTGATTCTGTAAAAAAGGGGAGTAAACTGTCCACTCTTAATTTATTTATCTTCCGATGAGCCGTCATTTAAATAAACTTCACCGTCTTTATAAACCATTTGCTCTGGATAACGTAGATTTATAACCGCGTCCTGAAGTTCTTGTGAAGGAGGACGCGTTGAGAGTGACACAATTATATTAGTAGCGAAGGCAGCTATCGCCCCGAAAATACCAGCGCCTGTATCGATAATACCTAATATCGTAAAGCCACCATACTTCGCGCTAAAAATGTAAAGAAGTGTCACAGTTAAACCAACAAGCATGCCAGCCATAGTTCCTTTTGCATTAGCACGCTTCCACCAGACACCTAGTACGAGTGCAGGGAAGAAAGTGCCGGTAGCAAGCGCAAATGCCCATGCAACGATTTGTGTAATGGCACCAGGTGGATTTAGTGCAATAAGTCCAGCCAGTAGAGTTGCAACAACAATTGAAATACGACCTATAAGTAGACGTTTTTTTTCAGATGCTTGTGGATTGATGATGCGGTAATAAATATCATGTGCAAACGACGAAGAAATAGAAATCATT
>JAZUES010000155.1:0-11366 GCA_045640265.1 Solibacillus sp. | reverse complement strand
GATTTTTATAGCAAGCGGTACGAAAATAAATAACAAGATTAATAAAATAATAACTTCCATTGAACTCTCCTAATTTGTTTCGTTTTTTGGAAAACGCTGATGACGTTCCGTTAACACACCTTTACGGGCATATCCAAATTGTTCATATAGTGCCTCGTCTTCTTCTGTTTGTTGAATTTCGCGGTTAATGACATAGTAACGCAAATTCGTTGCGGTCACCTTTACTGTTAATTGCTCAGACATTGCCAAAAAAATCCGTTCAATTGTTTTAACTGTGATGGGCTCTCCTCTTCTATTGCCGACTCCTAGCCAAATGTATGGAGTCTTATTGCTATCAGGTAAAAATTGAAGCGTCCCTTCTTTATAACGATGAAGCAATTCGATTAGTTTCGTCGAAAGAGGTAGTACTCTGAACTTTTTTGCAGATAAAACGACTAGTTGTTGCTGTTCTTCATGTACATGTTTCCATTCCATGCGAATAAGTTCAGATGGCTTAATACCAAGCTCTGCAATGACAAAGATAATCGTTGCATTGCGAAGGGCCAACCATTCATCTTCTTTGTTTTGTGCAATGTCGTATTTATGTGGCCAAAACGATAAAACGGATGCTGTTTGTTTTTCATTTAAAATTTGTAACTTTTTTTCTTCTTTTTTTAGTGGCTGCAACTTTTCAATATTATAGTCACCAACTGCACCACGTAATTGTAAAAAGCTTAAAAAAAATCGTGTAGAAGCGTATTTACGATTTACCGAATTGATTGAATGGTAAATTTCCTGGACTATTTTACTGTAGTAGATTAATGCGTCGTTGATTGACTGTTCTTTTTGTGTAATTTCTGTAAATTGTTTCGCATCTAATGTGTATTGTTTTACAGTATGTGGAGATTTATTCAGTGAACGTAAATAAGTTTCATATGCCTTAACATAGTTTATTAACTGTTCCAAATTCGGTTCACTCCTTCGACATTATTGTAGCATTTTCGCTGTCTATACACATAGACTTCCTGTTAAAAAATGCTTAACAATACGAATTTCTACTTAAAAATTTTAAATTGCATGCCATTTTTGCGTAGATGGGCTATAATTAGCGCAAATGAAGGACCAATTAGGGGGAAATTATTGATGCAAGTTCGTACAACTAGACTTGAAGCGGAAGAAGCAAAAATTATTTATCAAGAAACTGCGGGTTTGGCGATTATAACAATTCACCGTCCCCAATTAAAAAATGCATTAACAGCTAATATGTGGGACCAATTAGCAAAAATCGCAAAATGTACGTTAGAAAATCCAAAAAACAAAGTGCTACTACTGCGCGGATCAGGCGAAAACTTTACAGCTGGTTCTGATATTAAAGAGTTTAACGCCATTTCACTTGAACAGGCAGAAGAAGCTTTTGTACATATGGAAAAGACGATTTCAACAATCGAAAACTTGCCAATTCCTGTGATCGGCGTTATTAACGGACCTGCGATGGGTGCTGGTTTAGAATTAGCGCTTGCATGTGATATACGCATCGGTTCTGACAAGGCCAAAATGGGTATTCCTGTTGGAAAGTTGGGTATTACGCTTAACAATAAATTTGCGAAACGTTTAGTTGATTTAGTAGGTCCTTCCGCAACGAAGGATTTTGTTTTCACTGGCCGTATGTATAAAGCCGAAGAAGCATTTAAATCCGGTATGTTAAACTACTTAGTTGCTGAAAAAGATTTAAATCGTTTTGCTATACGTATGGGGAAACTTGTTGCTGGTATGTCGCCGGATTCCCTACTCGCTGTGAAGCGCTCTGTAAAAGAATGTGTTGATTCTACACCTGTATTATGGGAAACATCCACACCATTCGTTTCGAAAACTGACTTTTCTGAAGGTGTCCGCGCTTTTGTCGAAAAGCGCCAACCAAAGTTTAATAATAATGCAAAAAAATAAAGTAAAACCAGCAATCAATTATTGAGTGCTGGTTTTTTTCGTTTCAATACCCGTTACATTTAGATGAATCACATCTGGCTCGATATGAAAATGATGCAGAAAAGCTTCTGTAATTTTTTGTTGTAGCCCCTTTAGAGCTATTTGTACATCATAGTCTGCAGGTGCTTTCAAATGAATTTCAAGTGTCATGCGTGGGATTGGTTCTAGGATAAAGTGGATATGTAAAAGACGAGTAACCTTTTCATTTTCCTTTACAACTTGTTTGATAACATCGATATAAACTGATCGCGATATTGTAATCGTTTGCTGTTGAAAATCAGGTCGTACAATAGTTGTTTCTCCGAGTTTTACTTGATTTGACGAAAAAATTTCCTTACCACGCTGTACGAAACGTTTGAAAAAGTTCTGTTCTACTTGACGGTATGGAACAGGCATGACATGTTTTCCTTGGACTTCCCTAACAAAGCGAGCCATTTGAATTTCTTTTTTGGATCGTACGTCCTCAACATAAAAGAACTGTTCGATTTCCCCAAGTTGTAACCGCTTTGCAATTTTTTTTGTCATTTTATCACTTGTTCCGATAATTAGTAATGACATTACAGGAGTATTATCAAGGGCTTGGATAACCTCATTTTTATGATCTTCATTTTCAAAAATTGCACGTCGCACAGCTGTTAATGTATTTTTTTCAAACTTAGCTGAAGTGCCGGCTACCTTTTCTCCATTTATTATTAATAACCCATCATCAATAATCGCTTCAATTTGGTGGTCAAATGCAAATTGAAGCGCAATTGTACTTTTACCCGTCCCACTCGCTCCGCTTAGAGAATAGATTTTCATCATTTTTCCCTACCTTTCGTTGAAATTTGCTATTACATTTCATTATCACGCTTTAATAGAATGAATTATTTCTAATTTCTGAAATCACCCCCATTATACGCGATGAGTATGATAAAATGGGGCTTACATCGGAAAAGTATTAAGGAGTGTTACAAATTGAATATCCAACCATCAAAAAAAATGTCGTTATTTGCTCCATCTATTTTTGGGGATTTAAAACAACACGCAATAAACCAACAACTAAAAGGCACGGATTTAATCGATCTCAGCTTAGGTAGCCCAGATATTCCACCTGCTGAAAATTTACGAAAAAAAATGTCAGAATTAACTGCACTTTCTTCTTCGTATGGTTATACATTAACGGGTATTCAAACATTTAACGACGCAGTATGTCGCTATTATAAACGTGTCAACGGCGTAGAATTAGATCCAACTTCGGAAGTAGTTCAAACAATTGGCTCTCAAGAAGGATTAGTTCATCTACCTGTCGCCTTTTGTGACCCTGGTGATGTTGTCTTAACAACAAACCCAGCTTATGTCGCATATGATGCAGGAATTCACTTAGCTGGCGCGGAACCTTACTACATGCCATTAACAAAAGAGAATAATTATTTACCAGATTTAAAAGCAGTTCCTGAAGACGTTTTACAAAAAGCAAAATTATTGATTTTAAACCTACCGGGAAATCCCGTACCAGCAATGCCTTCTTTAGAATACTTTGAAGAAGTGGTCGCGTTTGCTAAACAATATAATATTATTGTTTTACATGATGCCGCTTATTCAGAATTTTATTTTAAAGGAGATGCACCAATTAGCTTCCTAGCTACTCCAGGTGCGAAAGAAGTCGGTTTAGAAATCAACTCATTATCAAAAAGTTTCAGCTTAGCAGGAACTCGTATCGCCTATATCGTAGGGAATGCGGAATTAGTCCGTATTATGAAGCAATTAAAATCAAACCTAGATTTCGGTATTTTCGAACCAATCCAACAAGTGGCTGCTATGGCACTTGATAATGCAGAGGCTGTAACTGCTGAACTTCGTAAAACATTCTCTGTTCGTCATAAAACATTAATGGATGGTTTAACTTCAATAGGATGGGAAGTTGCACCAAGTGATGGCGGAATGTTCGTTTGGGCAAAATACCCTTCAACAATGAACTGTATAGACTTTGCATTTAAAGCTATTGAAGAAACTGGTGTTGTCATGGTACCAGGTACAACATTTGGTACAGCTGGTGAAGGCTATTTACGTTTAGCTTTAGTACAACCCGTTGAAACATTAATAAAAGCAGTAGAACGATTAAAAACATTAGCTTAACAATATAAAAAGGAGCATTCGATTGAATTCGAGTGCTCTTTTTGCGAATATAGATTATTCCATATAATAAGAGATAAATCCAAGCTCTTCAATTTCAATACCGTCTAAAAATAGTACAGATGTTTTAAAGATAAGTTGATTGTCGTCTGTATCGTTTTTCCAACGATCATCAGGAATCAATTCAAACGGTACCATTTTAGCTTCTTTTGAATGAATACTTCCTACAAGTTGGAATGAATGTTTAGCGATTAATTGTAATTCGCCTGTTGGTTGCTTGCAAAGTACCTTCAATGAGATGTTATCTATTTTTTCCGCTTCGTTTTCTGATGTAATATAAACGGTACCATTTAACGAATCCCCTTCAACTAATTCTGTCTTTTCAATAACAGTTTCAACTTTTACTCCATTTTTTTCGATTGTTGTTAACCATTTACTTAACATGTGAAATCCCCCGTTTTTCGGTAACGTTTTTCAGTAACTATCCCAATGTGATTTTAAAAAAATCGGCAGCTACTGCTACCGATTTAAGGTTACTTATTTTTTGTGTTATTTGTGTTTTCATACAAGTTATTAACATCTGGTTGAAAACGATTATAACGCTCTTTAAATATGCGATAAGCATGGGTTACTAATACCTTAATTAAAGCATAACCTGGAATCCCTAAAACAACTCCAGCAATACCAAATAATGAACCTGCTGTTAAAAGGACAAAGATAATCGTGATTGGGTGTATACTTAATGATTTACCCATAATTTGAGGGGAAATAAACTTCCCTTCTATTAGTTGAACAATTGTCCAGACAATAATTAGTTTTACAAGGAGCCATGGTGAATGTACGATGGCAATAATGGCAGCTGGTGTTGCAGCAATTACAGGTCCTAAATACGGAACAACACTTGTAACCATCGCTATAAAGCCAATTAATAATGCATAAGGCATATCAATAATTAAAAAGCCGATCGTCATCATTACGCCAATACAAACCGACACTAAAATTTGCCCCTGTACGTAAGAACTAATTTGTTTGTCCATATCATGTAAAACTGCGCCAACCTCTTTCCGCATACGTGGCGGAAATAATCGTAATATAAAGCTTGGCATTTTATGTCCTTCATAAAGAAGGTAAAATGTAATGAATGGCACAATGACTAAAGATAAGACAATACCAGTTAGTGCAGAAACAAAGCCTGTAATACCAGAAGCAACACCTGTTGCAATACTAGACATCGTGTCTCTCACAGTTGTTACTAACCCATCAGTAAAGTCCGTTAAAATTTGATTGTAATCGACATTAACCGTTTGGAAAAACTCATCGAATTGTGAATTATTTATAAAACTTAAAACTTGATCCGCAAAAGACATGAACACGACAGGAAACTCCTGTGCTAAATTTGTGAACTGGTCACGTAAAAACGGATACACTAATAATACAACTAATGTAATAATCGCAACAACAATAAAGTATAGAATCAAAATGCCTAATGGTCTAGGAACTCTCCATTTCACAAGTAAATTCAAAGGTGGACGCAGTAAGTAGTATAATATGACGCCCAGAACACCTGGTAATATGATGACTTCAAATAACACATAAAGTGGTTCGAATATAAATGAAATCTTGTTGTACACAAAAATCGTACAACCAAGCATTAGAATAATAATTAATAGGAATAAAATATTTTTACCACCTAAAAATTGAATGAAGCGCGATGAAAAAATACTTGTTTTTACTCGTACTTCGGATAAAGGCTTGTTTTTGTTTACCTCTTTTTCTTCTTCCAAAAAAACACCCCAACAAATAGACAAATTTTATATACATCTTATTTTATCATGTTTTTTCATATTGATATAATGCTTACTCTGTTAATTGTAAAAAATCATGTAAAATTTGTTTATTTTTTTCTGTATCGATATCCAGTACAGCGCCTGCATGTCTGTAATTTTTAAATTCGTACGTACCTTCTGCAGGAATGGTCATTTTTTCAACATCCAAGCCACCACCTGTAACGGCTTTAATGACCGTTGCAAGTTGATCTCTACTTGAAATATCGGTTGTAATATAACCTTGTGCTGCTCCGATGAATTTCGGTATATTTTTCATGTTTTTAGGAGAAACAAGCTCATCTTTTATTGCTTCAATTACTTTCTGTTGACGTGCAACGCGTCCAAAGTCCCCTTCTGCATCTGAACGGAATCTGGCATAGCCTAATAATTCTTTTCCATCTAAATTTTGTAGACCTTTTTTTAATTCAACTTTAATATCACCGCTCATATCTTTTTCAACATCCATTTTAATACCCTTTGGCGCTAAAATATCAATTAGTGACTCAAAGCTTTTAAAATCAATGAGTGCATAATGGTCAACTGTAATATCAAACATATTATTCAATGTTGTTTGTAAAAGTGACACACCACCTAAGTAATAGGCAGTATTTAATTTATACGATTGATACTCAGGAATATCTGCATATATGTCACGCATAAATGACACAAGCTTCATTTTATTTGTATCTTTGTTCCAAGACAGTAGCATCATTGTATCTGAACGAGACTTTTCTTCGCCGCGGCTATCTACACCGATGATTAATATATTTTCAATAATTTCATCATCGTCATCAGCTATAAAATCTTCTACAGGAATATTGTTTTTATCAGCAATTTTAAATCCATTTTGATATTGCACATAGCTAAAAATCAGTAACCCAGCAATAATTAGGAAAAGAATCACAAACAACGTTCGTCCTTTTCGTAACTTTTTCTTTTTTTTATAGCGTACTGGACGTGTATTTTCTTCCATTTTAAAACTTCCCTTCTTTACGTGAAAGTAAGACGTCTAAAGTGTATATGAAGTTGCAATTTATCATGCATTAACTGGCAATATTACCCTCACATCAAGTATAAAAGGAAGCTAGGTGGGAATCAACTGCCAGTAAAAGCTCGATTAGTGGATTAACAATCAGTTGGAGATGAAAAATCCACTCATTGAAGGTACAATTTATGACTATTACTATACCATTTACCAAAACTTATTGATCTTACACATTTATTTTACCATTGAAGAACAAATGTTTACGTGTTAGAATACAGAATATTTAATTTGGCAATTTGAGGAGTGAACAACATGGAAAAAGCAACATTTGCTGGTGGCTGTTTTTGGTGCATGGTAAAGCCATTTGATCAATTTGATGGAATCGAAAAGGTAACAAGTGGATATATGGGTGGACATATTGAAAATCCTACATATGAAGATGTTAAGCGCGGCAATTCTGGTCACGTGGAAGTCGTACAAATTGAATTTGATCCAACCATTTTTAGTTATGAACGATTATTAGAAATTTACTGGATGCAAATCGACCCGACAGATGCAGGTGGACAGTTCCATGACCGTGGTGAATCTTATAAAACGGTTATATTTACACATAACGAGCAACAAAAATTAGCAGCTGAACAATCAAAAATCGAACTTGCAAATAGTGGTCGCTTTAAAAAGCCTATTGTTACGGAAATTACAAATGCCACAACGTTTTGGCCTGCAGAAAACTATCATCAAGATTATTATAAAAAAGAACAGGCACATTACAAAGAAGACCGCGCTAAATCAGGTAGAGATGAATTTATTAATACACATTGGGATAAATAACAAAAGAGGCTCGGACATAAGTAAAAAATTTAAAGAAATAAGCAAACATTATGATAAAAAAATGATAAATCAATTTTCTTACGCCGAAAAAATAGCATTTTTCTCACAGAGAAAAATGCTATTTTTGGGTTTTGTCCCAGCCTCTTCTCCGGCTGTCGACAGCTATTTTAATTTAGATAGATTTTTTTCTAGCTTCTATATAAACTACTTCTTATTTACCGTAAGGATTGGAGCGGTTATGCGCCATACCCATTTACGCGATAATAGATAGACGATGATAAAGGCAATCGCGAACAATGCGAGATAATTTCCAGTATCCTCTATCCATTCAAAAATTTGCGTCTCTTTAAATGCTCGAACGATAAATAAATGTAGTAAATAGACACATAATGTTTTACCGCCAATCGTGGTGTACCATAGATTTCCCTTTGGAACGAGTGTTAAAAAGATATATGTACTAACCATCATTAATCCGTAAATAAGTAGTCTGCTTAGTACACTTGATTGAAGTATTCCATAGTGAATCTCTTCGTATGGTATACGTCCTAAAAACCATTCCTGCCAATGGACATCGCCGTATAAATAGATGAATAGTACAAGCATAGCCGCTAATGTACTCGCAACTCGTACATTCCATTTATTTTTCATCTTCGCAAAATTTTCCCGATTCAAGTAATAACCTATTAAAAAGAATGGGAAGAAGAAAAATGTTCTCGATAGGGATAGCCACTCGTTCACTTCACTCGTATAACCTACTAGTAAGGAAACAACGATTGATACTAAAACCATCGCTTTATGACTACCGAACACCAGTAACATGAGTTTCCACATTACCATACTGAGTAAAAACCATAAGGCGTAGCGCGGTTCAAAAAACTCAATTTCTACACCGTCACCAAAGATGTTTTTATAGTAAACACTATATACGATTTGGAAAATAACATATGGTAAGATCAAGGTTTTAGCGATTTTCTTTATATCTGCTAGACTTTTAATTTTTCTAGAAAAATGTCCTGAAATTAAAATAAAGGCTGGCATATGGAATAAATAGATGACTAAATATAAAGTGTCTAAATATTTATTTTCCAACAGATAGCCCGATAGTAAATGTCCTAATACAACTAAGTAAATTAAAATAGCTTTTGCGTTATCAAAATATGCTGTTCTTTTCATGATGCTTCCTTTCAAGCATACATTGTAACACAATTTTTTGAGAATCGATGCGCCAATTATTCCCTCTTTAAAAGTAAAACTATTTCACTTTTTCCTACTATTAAGAATAGAAATACACTTCCAAAATTTCACCTAACAAGTTGTATATTCCCCCTCCTCACCTCCTGCCCAAATATTCAGCGGATAATCCGAATTGAGCGGCAAAAGTTCATTTTACACTTGCACTTGTATAATTCCCTTCTGTTACTTTCCTAGCAAACTACTTAAGTTGAGACTTGTCTTGCTCAGTCCCTCTCTTTAATTCCAATCTGAAAGTTCTACTTTCTATTATATTACCAGGAAGATAGATGTAACTTATTTTTCATAAACTAATACTATATATCAATATTTAGAAATATCAGAGTATTTCGATATATGAGTTGGTTCCCTTGTGATAAATTGTAAATGTCATACTAAAATGAAAAGTATGAAAATTATAACAAGGGGGAATTGAGATTTGAATAAGTTTAAGTTTACTAAGTTTTTAAGTAGTATTCTAGCTTTCGTTATGGTGCTTTCTCTATTAGTTCCATTCTCGAGTGCTAGTGCTGAAGAACGGAATCCATTCAAGCAGGATAGTCAAAGTCAAAGTATGATCGAACTAAAGGCGGCTATTGCTGAACAGCTAAGCTTATCTAAAGATGGTCCCACTCTTCATGAAAGCTTACAAAACGTATCAGGCAATGAAGAGCTTGCAGTTATCGTTCATTTATCTGAAAAGCCAGTTGCACTAGAGCAAGGGATGAGCGAAGTTAAAGGCAAAAAATTCTCTAATGCTCGTGCAAATGAAGTTCGTGCAAATGTAAAAGCACAACAAGCAAAAGTAAAAAGAGAGTTAGCTGCAAAACAAGTACAGATGACGCAAGGATACACATTTGATACGGTGTTAAACGGTTTTGCGGCAACTATCAAAGCAAATGACCTTCCGAAATTACTAACAATTGAAGGAATTACATTAATTGAACCTGATGCAATTGTTTATGCTTCAGAGGATAATACAACGAAATCATCGGAACTTATTAAGGAAGATCAATTAGAAGCTCAAATGAATACAAGTATTTCTTTCCTTGGCATCGAACAGCTTTGGAATGAAGGAATTGAAGGACAAGGGGTAAAAGTAGCTGTACTAGATACTGGTATTGATGCAGACCACCCTGAGTTTGCTGGAGTTTATAAAGGCGGGAAAAACTTCATCCCTAACTCGTCAACTTACACGAAGCCCCGTGCAGATAACGATGCATCGGAGACATTACCTTCAGAGCGCCCAGCTGGGACACCTGAATTTAATGCAAACGGAAGCTCGTTCTATACTTCTCACGGTACACATGTTGCCGGAACAATTGCTGCAATCGGAGCTAACGAATTCGGTATTAAAGGAATTGCTCCAAAAGTAGACTTGTATGCTTACCGTGTTCTTGGGGCGTATGGAAGTGGTGCTACATCTGGTATTGTGAAAGCAATTGAAACTGCTGTCATAGAAAATATGGATGTTATCAATCTTTCACTTGGCGGCGGAGCGAACTCTGAAACGGATGCCGGCTCATTTGCTATTAATAATGCAATGATGGCTGGAACAATTGGAGTAATTGCAACAGGAAACTCTGGTCCAAACCGCGGTACTATGGGAACACCAGCAACTGCTCGTTTAGGGATTGCAGTTGGTAACACAACAAATCCAGAAACAATGTATAACGGTGAAGTTAACGTTACAGTAGGCGATTTCAACCTTACAAAACAACTTCCATTGATGGGAACTACTTTTGGTGGAAATTTAGTAGAACAGCTTCAAGGAGAATTTGATCTAGTTGCGATTCCTGGAAATGGCGAAGTAAAAGACTTTGAAGGAATTGATGTAGAAGGTAAAGTCGCATTGATTTCTCGTGGTAGTATTGCATTTGTAGATAAAATTGCGAATGCTAAAGCAAATGGAGCAGTTGCAACAATTATTCATAACTTTGCTGGCGGAACAAATGCACCAGATATTTCAGGTACATTCCTTGGGGACTCATTTGAGTTCATCCCAACATTTGATTTGTCCGTAACAGATGGTAATGCAATCCGCGCTGCATTGGCTGGCGGAACTGGAAAAGTAAGCTTTGGTAAGTTTGCTTCCACATCCACACTTGGGGATGAAGTAAACTCTTCTAGTTCACGTGGACCTTCTACACCAAACTTTGATATTAAACCAGATGTATCAGCGCCTGGAACAAATATTATGTCAGCGATTCCGATGTACAAAACGGATTTCCCTGATGCAGTTTACGATAAAGCATATGATCGCAAAACAGGAACTTCTATGGCAACACCGCATATTGCGGGTATTGCTGCATTAGTGAAACAAGCAAATCCTGATTGGAACGCGTTCGATGTAAAAGTTGCGCTATCTAATACAGCAAAGGTTTTAGATAAAGCAAAATATGATGTGTTTTCTCAAG
>JAZUES010000154.1:0-7246 GCA_045640265.1 Solibacillus sp. | reverse complement strand
TAAAATGATACAAGTCTATTCTCTAGAATGACGAACTTAGATTGATGCCTATTTTTAAATCTAGTGGAACGCATATCTTGTCTGTAATTTAAAATATGTAATAAATTACAATCTCATAACCTATTTTGTTAGAATAAACACTATTAAAATAATTTTTCAGTGCACAAAACACTATAAATAAAGGAGCCAGGTTCACTATTACCTATACAAGATGTAATAACAAAGCCAGCTCCTTTTCTATCTATTTAATTATTGCTAGGGAATGCAAATGTCGATTTTGTCTTTTCTGTCACTTCAGGCCAACGCTCCGAAACAGTTTTCGTTTTCGTGTAGAACCGAGCTTGATCTGGGCCAAACATATGACCTTCACCAAAACGAGAACCTTTGAAACCGGCAAAGTTATGATACCCTACTGGAATTGGTATTGGTACGTTAACACCTACCATACCTACATCAATTTCAGTCGTAAACTTGCGCGCTGCCGCACCATCATTTGTAAAAATCGTTACACCGTTAGCCAATTCTTGGGAGTTAATTAAATCAATTGCTTCGTTTAGAGACTCTACGCGCACCACATTTCGAGCTGGACCGAATACTTCTTGTTCGAAAATATCCATATCCGCTGTAACATTATCTAATAAAGTAGGGCCTACAAAGAAACCATTTGAATTTTTAGCAATATTCAATGTACGTCCATCATTTACTACTGTTGCCCCTTGTTGTTCAGCTTGGTCAATTGCTTTTAAAATAATCTCTTTTGATTCTTTTGAAATGACCGGACCAAAGTCTGTTCCTTCTTCTGTGTAACTTCCAACTTTTAATTTACTAATCTTATCTTTTAAAATTTCCACTAATCTATTTGCTGTCTCTTCTCCAACCGGCATAATAGTAGAAATAGCCATACAACGTTGTGAAGCCGCACCATATGCTGCACCAATGAATGCATTTGCCACTTGCTCTAAATCTGCATCTGGCATGACAACCATATTGTTTTTACCACCGCCAAGAGCTGTTACACGCTTCCCATGTTTAGATCCCGTCTCGTAAATATATTTTGCTACAGGCGTTGACCCTACAAATGAAATTGCCTGTATAGTTGGATTTTCTAGTAGTTCATTTACTGCCTCTTTACTACCATTTACTACCGTCCAAATGCCATCTGGCAGACCCGCTTTTTTCCACAATTCACTTACATAAAGAGAAGTCATCGGGACCTTTTCAGAAGCCTTTAAAATAACAGCATTTCCGACCGCAACGGCCATTGATGTTTGCGCTAACGGTACCATAATCGGAAAATTAAATGGTGAAATTGCAGCAACAACACCTAAAGGATATTTTGCTGAATATGCATTAATTTGACCGCCAACATTTACAGAGTATTCTCCCTTTATTAAGTGAGGTGCGCCAATTGCTAAATCAACTGACTCTAGTCCACGAGTTACTTCTCCCCGCGCGTCTTCTAACGTTTTTCCACTTTCTGTACAAATAATAGTTATTAATTCATCCATATTTTCTGTTAACAGGTGACGAAAACGCATTAATACTTCTGCTCGTTTAGCAACTGATACATCCCGCCAAGCAGGGAATGCTTCTTTAGCAGCTGCAATTGCTTCACGAGTTTCTTCTGCTGTTGCATGTGGTACTTCTGCAATCACTTGACCCGTTGATGGATTATAAACATTTGTATAATTACCACTTTTTCCTTCTACTAATTGCCCATTAATGAAATGCGTTAATTTTTTTACTGAAACTGCTTCTGCCATATTCAAGTCTCCTCCTTTTACTTAATACTGTTCACTGCATCGATGAACGTATTTGCTATAAAGTCCATCTCTTCAAACGTAATTGTCAGTGGTGGAGATAGTGTTAAAACGTTATTGTAATTCGCCACTGTAACACCATTTTTCCCTATAATTAATCCCTTTTCTTTACAATAGGAAATAACAGCATTTACTTTTTGAACATCTAGAGGAATTTTAGTCTCTTTATCTTCCACTAGTTCAATTCCAAGTAATAACCCTTTACCGCGAATGTTACCTACTAACGGATGATCACTTAAACTTTCTTCTAAAGATTGCATGAGCTGTGCGCCTACTATTGCTGAATGCTCAAATAAATTTTCACGTTCCATAATTTCGATGTTTTTTAGTGCTACTGCCCAAGCTACTGGAGAACCACCAAAAGTATTTACATGACGTAAAAACTCATAGTCACCATTATCAGTGAATTGTTCATATATTTCTCTACGTACCGCAGTAGCTGATAATGGCATATATGCACTTGTTAGTCCTTTTGCCATCGTCACAATATCTGGTTTAATCCCATAGTTTTGGAATCCAAAGGCTTTACCAGTACGACCAAAACCACAAATTACTTCATCAACAATTAGTAACGTACCGTGCTTTTCACATACTTGTTTAACGCCCTCCATATATGAATCATTTGGTACGATTACACCGCCACCGGTAATGATTGGCTCCATAATAACCGCAGCAACTGTTTCTGACATTTCCCAAGTTATCGTTTGATCAATCGCTTTTACACTAGGTAAGGTCGTCGGATCTTCGTGTTGCATTTCCTCGGGATATCGATATTGATCTGGTGGCGGAACATGTAAGAATCCCGGTGCAAGTGGCTCATATTTATATTTACGTTGCGCTTGTCCGGTTGCAGCAAGAGACCCCATCGTATTCCCGTGATAGGCACGGTAACGTGATATAATTTTATAGCGATTTGTTTCACCTTTTTGTTGGTAATATTGACGAACAATTTTAAAAGCCACTTCATTTGCTTCAGACCCACTGTTCGAATAAAACACTACATATTCATCGCCTAGTAATTCACTAATTTTTTGGCTTAACAAAATAGATGGAGTATGCCCATGAGACAGCGGTGTATATGAATTTTTTATCATTTGATCATAGGCTACTTCTGCAATTTCTTTACGTCCGTAACCGATATTTGTACACCACAAACCTGCCATTGCATCTAAATATTTGTTTCCATCAATATCCGTCAGCCATGCACCCTCTGCTTGTTCAACAATAAAAGTTGCATCTGGGTTATACGGTTTCATCGAATGCCATACGTATTTTTCATCATTTGCTTTCCAGTTATAATCCACTGATTTGCTCATGAACAATCCCTCCTATTTTCCAACCTTACCTCTATTTTCCCTTATCAGAACTGTTAGCGCACTATACATTGTGTAAAACAATTAAATACACTTATTTCACATTTAGATCATTTTCCACCTTTAATAAATTTTGGCTCGTCATCAAAAGCATAATCTCAAGGCATAAACGATTTTCATATTGCATAAAATCACTTCCAATGATCTGTTCAATTTTTTCAAGACGATGGTAAAGTGTTTGACGGACAATAAATAATTTTTCTGCCGTTTCCTTTTTTAACCCATTACATTGTAAATACATATTCAAGGTTTGCATTAAGTTGCTGTTATGTTTTCGATCATAAAGACTAAGTTTTTCTACTTTTTCATTCGCCATATTCATAAGTATGTGATTATTTTGTAGCACTTTCACCATATGATAAAGTGTCAGGTCATCATAAAAATAGGAAAGTTCCATGTTCTTCAGACGTATTTGTAATGAATCTTGTGCCGCTTGATAGCTTTCTTTTATCTCATTATAGTGATACACATATTTTCCTACTGCAATTAAAGTATCAAGTCTATATTGATTAATAATTTCATACATCGCACGTTTCATACGCTCTTTATACGTATTTTCTTGAAGTAAATCACCTAAGATAAAAATTAAATATTGCGATTGCTCCACAATAAACGTGTAAAACCCTTCTTTTTGTAAGGACTGACGCAAATTAATTTTATAATTCGTTAAATCCTTTTTAATATTTTCTCTTCTTAACTGATGAAGCATTACCAACCAACCATTTTGGGTTAGTTTTGGATCAATCTCTTCTATAAAATAAATCATTTCTTCGTTGCTATTTTGACCTTCCAACCACTTCTCAAAAAATTTCCGATGCTCACTTTCAAGCTTTTCTTCTATAAACAATTCTCTTAATACAAATTGAGACAAGGTCACTACCGTTCTGTCTAAAATCAGAATGTCCAAATTATTAATTTCCCTTTTTTCACAATAAATGTATACCGTACCGTACACATGATCAAATAAATTCAATTCATTACAAGCCCTATATTTATTATTCAATCCGTTGATATAATCTTTGAGGTTTTCAATTTTTTTATCTGGTATTGCTATGCTTGTCCTTTTGTTCACATCAAAAAATACATTTACATTTAAATACTTTTGCATGTATTGAAGAATTTTTACTTTGTCATTTACTTTTAAAGCATACCTATTTATTTTTTGAGAATATTCTTCAAGCTGTTTTAAAATATCGTATTGTTGATGAATAATTCCTGTATGTAAATCTTGTGTAATCTCGATAAAAGGGACAACTTGTTCGAAAACAATAAGAGGAAAATCCAATTTATTTGCTAAATTAATAACGCTCTCGGGGATAATTTCAATATACATTCCTAACTCAACACAAAGACCTGCCACATCTAAATCACTAAGTTGTTGGACAAATTGAAGAAAACCTTTTTCATTATCTTTTAAAATAACGCCAGTGGTCAGTATCAACTCATTGCCCTTTATTAATTGTTTTACATCAGTAACTTCCATTATATGAATCCATTTAATGACATGGCTTAATCCCATTTTACCTGCGACTACTTTTGCAACTTCAAAATGTTTCCGATTTAATACTTCTTGAACCGTTAACATAAGTGTTTCCTCCCCAATTGACATATTGTCCATACGATTATTGCAATATTTTACAATCCGTATATATAAATATGTTTTAAACAAGTGATATAGTATAACTGTATTTCTGACTTTAAAAAGGAGGTTACACTATGTTAAAAACAAATCGAGAACGCCTAAAAAAATATATAGAGCTATTTAGTCAAATTGGGGCTACAGAAAATAATGGTGTCACACGTTTAAGTCTTTCTGAAGAAGACATTATTGCTCGCGACAAATTTAATGCCATTTGTAAAAAACTTGGAATGGTGATAACCGTTGATGACATGGGTACAATGTACGCAACACTTCCATGTAAAACGGATAATTTACCTATTGTAATGGGTTCACATTTGGATTCAGTTATAAAAGGTGGGCGCTTTGACGGCGTACTCGGTGTGTTAACCGCCTTGGAAGCAGTAGAAACAATTATCGATGCAAATATTGAACTTAATCATCCTTTAACTATCGTTAACTTTACAAATGAAGAAGGCGCACGCTTTGAACCTTCACTAATGGCCTCTGGGGTACTTTCAGGAAAATTTGAAAAGGCAAAAATGTTCACTTCAACAGATCGAGAAGGGATAACATTTGAAGAGGCTTTAGAAAAGAGTGGTTATAAGGGCGAAGAAACTAATCGTTTAACTGAGGCACATGCATACTTGGAACTTCATATTGAACAAGGTCCAGTTCTTGAGCATTACAATAAGGAAATTGGTGTTGTTGAAGGTGTTCTTGGAATGGTATGTTATGATATCACATTAACTGGGGAATCCAATCATGCAGGTACAACCCCTATTTCCATGCGAAAAGATAGTATGTTTGCTACAATGCAGATTATATCGATCTTACAAAACAAATTAAAACAACTTCCAGATGACCTTGTTTATACGATTGGACGTATTAACGCATATCCAAATATTCATACAGTAATTCCAAACAATGTCACATTCTCATTTGAATCCCGCCATCAAGACCCTACAGTTATAAAACAAGTAGAACAAATCATTTTTGACTTACCAAAAGAAATTGAGAATTGTCAGCTTAGCTACACTAAATTATGGAGCCGTGAGACAGTTTATTTTGCACCTGAAGTGATTAATGCCGTAATGGCAAGTACAGATGAATTAGGTTACTCCAGCTACCAAATGTTTAGTGGAGCGGGTGATGATGCGCAATTTATCGCCGAGTACATCCCCTCAACAATGATTTTCGTACCTAGTGCAAAAGGTTACAGTCATCGTGAAGATGAATATACATCATATGAAGAGTGTTCAAAGGGTGCCGATGTACTTGTCAATGCCGTATTAAAAATTGCTAAAAGTACCATTCCTGCAACAAATTCCGCTAGTGTAAATTAATAGTTACTTGATAGAACCTTGTGAAAGTATTAAAAACGCGATTTCCATCTAACGGAGATCGCTATTTTTCATATTCTATTTGTGGTTCCATTTATACTTAGCACCCTAAGTTCAATTTATGTGTTACCTAACTTCCATTTGGAAACGTTATTTTGTATGAAGGTGTATTACTAATTTTCGGTTTTCTGTATTTATAATCATTTTAATTGAGCGATAATTGGTGGTAACAATATTAAAATAACTGAACTTGTAATTAATATTCGAGAAACTTTTCTTGGCAATTTTTCTTTACCTTCACCCTCATACCATCCGCTAAATTGAAATTTATTTCGATACAATACAAAAATGATAATAAAAATAGCAATTAAGCTTATCCAACTATATTTTTCAGCCCCATTGCCAATATTAAAGTACAAGTTTTCAAAAAGAGTACCTAAAATCGCCATTAAAATCAGGAAAATAAACACAACTCGTAGTAATTCTAGTATTATCCTCATTTAGCCCACCCAACCTTTACCGTTAACCTTATTTTACCATATAACGTTAAGCATCTGCACAAAACTCGGTTAGTTAAAGAGCAAACTATTTGTACTAACATAAGGAATTCCTGCCTCTATGTAACTTCTTACTAATTTCCAATCGTTCATGCTATTTTTTTGGAACGTCTGAAAGAATAAATTTGCTGTTTCTAAACTCTTACCTTGTAAAACTAAAGCAGCTGATAAAATAACCATATTTTCATCTTCTCTTAAAGGAAGTAGTGAAATAACCTTAATATCCCATTGAGCATTATTTTCTTTAGCAAATTTAAAACCTTGTTCCCATCCATTTAGTGATTCTTCATGACCAAAGTCAACTATATCTCCACCTGTTATTTCTCTCGCTTTATAATCTTGTGATATTATATTTTTCAAATCCGTTAAAGATGAATTTCTCCAAATATCTAAATAAGTCTCTAAAAACAGGGAAAATGAATTGTGCATTAAAGAACCTCCATAATTATCTTTGTTCTTAAAATTCTATATAAAATGAAATATACCTTTCCTTCAGTTGAAACACAAACGTTCCCAAACAATCTGGACTTTAATA
>JAZUES010000153.1:0-7263 GCA_045640265.1 Solibacillus sp. | reverse complement strand
TATATCGTTGAATCCCATTGAAAAGTTGCAGTAAGTAGTTTATAGTTATAATATTTTAGTGGAATTGAGGTAAGTTACGCGTGTTTTATGTTGTTCAGTTTATTATTGGGGGAACGGTGATGCTACTTGCATCGTGGTTAAGTCGTTCTAGTTTTCATTATCTTTCAGCTATCATAACGTTATTACCGATTTTAACGTTATTAAATTTACGTCTTCAAATGAAAAATATGACGGCTGAAACATTTCATGTCGTACAGCAAAATGCAATTTACGGTGCGATTGGTATGGTGCTTTTTACAGCGCTAATTTTTTATTTCTCAAGTTTTTGGAAACCAAGTCAAGCTGTATTAACGGCGCTTGCGATTTACGCAGTATTTATGATTATAGGTAAGCAAATTATGAATATAATTCAGCATACTTAAAAAATGCGCGGTATCCTTATAAATAAAGGAACCGCGCTTATTTTTATTCGTAAAATGGAACTACATCATATCCACTTTGCTCTAAATGATAACGAATGTTTTTATCGACTAAGAAGTGTCCTGAGCCAACGACTAAGAAGTACGTCCCTGCTTGTTCTTCTAACACAGAAACAATTTTTTTTGCCATTTCTTCATCGCGTTTGCCGAATAACATTAGATCATACTCTGACTGTTCACCCTCGATTGCTACAAAGCTTTCTGTAAAGGCTTTGACATCGCCACGTTTCCAGCTATCGAACCATGAACCAAGTAGTGCAACACCTTCATCTACTGCCGTTTCTTCGTAAGGTGCTAAAATGCTATCCAATACATCTACTAACGATTGTTCTTGTGATTCCAGTGAAAGTGACTCAAACATATCAACTTGTGCCTTCATTCCTTCTAGCTCATAAATTGGCTTTTGTTGTAGCATTGCGCTTAGTAAAAACTGCGTATCAATGCCGTGCATCACCATTTGTTCTACAGTTAAACCAAAAGCATCGTCCATTGTAAGAAGTGATAAATTATTCGAAATTAGCCATGGCTTTTGAAGTTTTAATTCTTCCATAGATAAGCCTATTTCATCAGCTACTTTTTGAAGCTTTGCGTACGTTTCTTCACTAATTACATCTTTTAATGTTTGACTACCTGAGAACATGGCTTTCTCCATATAATAGTTCATACCCTCTGCGTCTAACACATTTGCCTCAACGAATAAGCCGTCTGATTCATCAAAGGCTTTCGTTAACTTTGTGTTCATTGGATAAAGATCAGGAACTCCTATGTGAATTGAGCCTAATAAATAGATTTTCGTATCTTCATCTTCTACAACCCATGCTACGCCTTTTGCTCCTTCGTCAACTTGCGCATATGTGTCCTTAATTAAACGAATCGCAAATAATACAGCTTGTTGAGTTGTTGCCTGCTGTTCTAACTGTAGGCCTTTTTCTGAACCAAGTAATACTTGGTGCTCCTTCATATAAGCTACTGGATCTTTTCCAGTTTTAATATCATACTGTGCAACAATATTATATAAACGATTCACAATATCCCCACGTGTATTGTCACCAGTTATGGATGTTGCTGAAAAGTTTTCGTTTTTCTTTAATTTTAATTTAGCAATTTTTTGCTCCGTTAAATCAATTAACGAATCTAATCGTTCTTTTGATATCGTTGATTGGAAATCTTTATAATACCAATCTAACGGAAAAATCCCATACTTTTCTCCTTCATTTAATGCTTCAATTGCCCAATTACTTACTTCCGGCATTGCTTGTTGTTCTGCATGAATAGCTGGTGCAACGGTTGTTAACATCATTGTTGTACCAAGTGCTGTTGCTAAAGCCTGTTTCGTTATTTTATTCATCGTTTGAGCCTCCACTTAAATAGTAGGAAAAAATATTGTGAATAATTTCCATAATTATTATAACATATAAAACCACCTAAATTTTGTATATTTTATTACATATCCGTTTATTTATACGTTATTTAAATTGGAAGCATTCTAAAATACACTGCTTCTATTTACTATTTAATATAGGTGTTACTCATTAACACATCTTGAATCAGTTCAGTTGGAATTTCAAATTCGACCAAGCCCATGTAACCAGGTGCAACCTCATATTTATCGAATGCAATGACAAGTTTGCCTACTGGTGTTATATAGAAGTTTTGATCGACGGCGATCGATTGGAATCCATCTATGAGAGATGCATCGAATCCTTCCACACCACTTACCCAGTACATTTTATCCAAATTAGTTGTAATCATTTCTTTACGCATTTCATCGATAATATACGTACTAATAATATCTACATAACTGTTGTCTTTAAATAAGCTTGGTAGCGTAATGGCGATTTGTTGCTCTTTGTCAATTGTTGTATATTTGATGATTGTTGACGAAGTGGCAAACAATTCGACAATATAACGGCCAAATGAAAGGATTTGGTCGTTATCTATCTTTACTTCATAACCACTTTCAATTGATAAATGTCCGCCATCCATTTCTTTTGTAATTTCCATGTATTGTTCATACAGTGCGCGACCTTCTTCCTCATATTGCGCATTTAGAGCTTGGATTTCTTCAGAATTTCCAGTGATTTGTGGTATTTCAATTTTTGCTTCATGATTACCGTCTTTCTCTTCAAATTTGGTGAATGCTAATACTTCAACTACTGAGCTTAACACCGGAATTTGTGCCATACTTTTGGCGAATGTTGCACTAGCATTAATTCCTGCAATAAAAATGATCACTGCTGCTGCAACAATTATCCAACCAGGTTGCCATCTTTTTTTACGCTTTTTTAAACTTTTCTCAACTACCTCATCAAGTATCGGGACATTTTTATACTGTTCTTCTAACTTTTTGCGCTTATCCATGATTTGTTCTCTCCTCATCGTCCAATTCAATTTTTAATAGTTTAAGCGTCTTATACAATCGAGTTTTACTGTACTTAAAGGAATCGATACACATTGCCTACAAGACGACCATGATTTATAAAAAGTTATGAAATCACAATGAATTTTGGCTAGCTGCAGGATAGCTGATTATAAACGGTTACGCGTCATTGGATGGAAGCTCTAAACTAGCTTTCCGATTAAAATCACCGTATATTGGGTAATTTAACTGTAGAAAGGTGGTTCTAAATATGAAAAAGACAGCTCTATTATTAGCAATTAGTGCAAGTGCTTTTTTAGTCGCTTGTGGTGACAAAGAAGATGCAACGAACGTACCTGCTAATGCACCTGTGGAAGAGTCGAACACTACAAATAACAATGTAGAAAACTCAACAAGTACTGCAGATACCGCGTATAACTTTACACATTTTGATTTGGATGTGACCTATGCAAACAATAAATCATACGAAGTAAGCTATGAAAACGAAACAACTGGAGCGGAAGCAAAAATCGAGGATGAGATAAACAATAAAAAAGAAACTGGCAATCAGGCCATCGATACACTAGCCCCGATTTTTGGAAGTTTTAAATTTGATGTGGCAACTGCAAATGATGATGTTATTAATGAAGTTTTACAAAAGTTTAATTTAGCGGATAATTATAGAGAATTCGAGCTAGAGATCAAATTTGCTGACGGTACGGAAAAAGAGTACAAGAAGGTTCAATAATTAACTGATCCAGTAATTCATATCGATTCATAAAACTTTATATAATATTTAAAAAAACCCATTGAAAATGTTAGAACTTCTCAATGAGTTTTTTTGTATTTTAAAGCATATTCGCAATTTGTAAAGTTGTATACAGTACTTTTGCCATTTGTGAACGAGTTAGTTTGTCATATGGATCAAAGTTTCCGTTTGATTTACCTCCAAAAATGCCAAATTGGTAAGCTAATGCTACATGATAACGGGCATTTGGTGGTACCTTTTTGAAATCTTTAAATGGTATTTTACTATAGTTAGCATCTGGTAATGCTATACCCGCTTGTTTTAACATACGAACTGCAATGATTGCTGCTTGCTGACGCGTTACAACTTGATCAGGGTAATAGTATTTGCCATTTTTATCGTCTAAAATATTCGCCTCGATTAATGCTTGAATAGAAGAACCATACCATTTTCCTTTCACATCAACATATGGTGAGTCTTCTATCGCTAAAAGGTTCATTGCACGAGCAATCATTGTTGCATACTGGCCTACCGTTACTTGTGCATTCGGTTCAAAATAGTTTGATGACGTTCCTGATATGATATTACGTTTAGCTAATTGTTCAATGGCTATTCTGTTGCCATCTGTACGAATGTCGTGGAACACCACGCTTTTTGTCGATACAACAAATTCAGCAGATTTCTTCGTTTTAATAGTGTATTTCGTACCACTTTTTTTATAGTTTGCCGCAACTTCATTGCCATTTTCATCTACACGTAGAATTGTAGCGTTTGAAGGAAGTCCTTTAAGTTCGATATCTACATAGTTCGAGAATTGTACATCTTCATTGTTTACAGTTGCCGTAAATATAATGGAATTCCCATCATATTCGTCAATTGACATCGCAATAACAGAAGTATCACGGTAATCTGGTATCGACGTACGTGAAACCTTTAATGTGATGTTATTAGATACAGTAATCGTCGTCGGTGTGTAACGCTTCATTTCAGAAATGGGTACTAAAATCGCATACGAGTTCCCATTTTTCTTCACTGTAATGTCATCAAGCTCCTCGTCCTCATCTTCATCATTGTAATAATCATAATTTGGATCCCAACCTAGATGAGGATTTTTTAACACATTTTCAAAATAACTTAAATCTTTTGTATTCGTTACAAAGTTTTGCTGATACACGGTTAAATTGTTATATAAATCACGAACGGCTTGAATTTCTGTTGGTGTCGAAACTGTCGAAAGTTTTGAAATCGCATTAATGACTTTTTGCGCAGCTGAACGATTATATTCTAATGAAAAATACAATTCATATTCCTTCACTTTTTCTGTAGCCTTTGTAGAAATTAACGCGCGATAATTATATGGAAGCGCATTGTAGGCTAACATTGCAGCAGCATACTGCACTTGATAATTCACATCATACACACTCAATGCCTCTAATTTGGCTTCAGCCGCACGCATAATCGCAATATTGTCTATGTAAGTTTGTAATCGCGTCACTAAATATGTAGGAATTACTGATTTTTGTAACGATGTTAATGAGTTGTAATAACGATTGGCTTCTTCTACATTGCGAATAAATGAACGATCATTGATTGAAATCGCGTTCATTTTATTAGCAAAAGTCGTATTAATTGTTTGATTATCTGTATATGTATTTAAGTAATTAAATAAAGTATAAGAGTTACTTACTTGAGATTTTTGAATTGTCGTTAAACTTTCATAAGCATTTTTAGCCAATTGCACTTGGTAATCAAATGACGTACTATATGGATTTATTTGATTGATTAATGCTTCAACATAAGTGACTTCACTTGAATAATATGTATTACCATTATAATAGCCAACTGTCCCACTGTTTTCTGCAGCATGTGTCTCTGCTGTTGGGACAAACATAATGGCTGCTGGAATAGCTGCTAATGCTAACATAGACGTAGATTTTTTGTAATTCATCGAATCAACCTTTCAATATAAATTCGTAATTATCACCTATTTTAACATTAAATTCCCTATAATGGTTCCAAAATCCATGTCATTCGACAACAATCGAACAAAAGTAGTAGTTTACATAGCATTCAGTCCCCTTCAAAGAAAAGGCGAATATTCTAAATGGTTCATTGAAGTATTAGGCCATTAAATATGAAGAAAGAGGCTGGGACAAAACCAAAAAAATAGCATTTTTCTCTGTGAGAAAAATGCTATTTTTTAGAAAATTGATTTCCATTCCGGGTACGCTTTCCGGGGGCGTGGCCTGAGCCTGTAGTCTCAGGCGTCACGCTATTCCCCCAGGAGTCGCCCCTCCATTCCAATCAATTTTCGATTTATCATTTTTTTATCATAATAGTTTGCTTATTTCTTTAAATTTTTTACTTATGTCCCAGCCTCTTTACGTTTACTCTATTATTTACTTTCATAATATGCGTTTAAGAATTCTTTTACTTTCCCGCTGTCAGCTTCTAATTTTAAGCCTGTATCAATTAAAGGTGAAACTGTTGATACGGCTGGTTTTTTCTTACCTTGGTAGTAGCTGATGAACTCTGACTGGTTGATTGAGTACAGTACTGCTTTACGTAAGTCAACCGATTTTGATACTTCACGGCCATTTGGATTGAATAATAAGTAAGTCACCGCATTGCTATCCGCAGTTTTCAACAATAGGTTGCTATCGCCTTCCACAACATCTGTTTTTGTTTCAGGCACTGATTGTAATACATGGATTTCTCCGTTACGTAGAGCTGAAAGTGCGCTATCGTTGTCAGAAATGAAACGAACGCTAATATTGTTGATTTTCGGTTCGTTTTCAGTTCCCACTTGGTAAGCCGGGTTTTTCACGAATGTTGCTTCGTAATCATTTTTCTTCACTAAAATGTAGGGACCAGATGCGGCCAAATGATTGGCATATGTGCCACCTTCTGTAATCGTCGATTGATCACCATAAGCAACATCATTGTTTGGATCATAGTTTGCTACATCATATGTGTTTACTGCTGATACTGCAGCTTCCGATACGATACCAGCTGATTGGTGTGCTAAGTAATTTAATACTTGTGGGAATGCATTTGGTGTAGTAATCTTCACAACTTGGTACTTTCCTGCAGCGTTATCTACGTCTTTTTCATCTGCTACGACTTGTGCTACTGCAGCTGGTAATTTATCTGATAGTTCTTCTAACACCGATTTGCCATCTGCTGTTTTTACTGATTCTAAAGCAGTAATATCTGATACGGTTTCAACCGATTTGATGTTTTCGTGTAAAGAATACGTACGGTGATCTGGTACAGAATTTTGATCCTTTGCGCGGTTTAATGAGAATACTACATCCTCTGCAGATACTAAATCGCCCGTATCTACCGCTGCATCATTTTCTACTTTTACAAAGTTAATATCGTCGCGTAATACGAAATAATATTCTTCGTTATTTTCGCTAACCGCGTAATCATATGATAATGAACCGTTTGAAACGACTTCATCTACGTCAGATAAATTCAATAAACGCACATACATATTCGTATTTAAGGTGTTAATTGAACCATCATTCCCTTTGATTGGGTCAAGTGAAGTAAGTGAAGCTAGTGCTTGGTGTAAAACTAAAGATTCTGAAGCATTTTTAGATGCATCATTAAATGTTATTGACTCCCACGCCTGTGCACGTGATTTTGGTAATCGCACTGAATCTGGATTT
>JAZUES010000152.1:0-3141 GCA_045640265.1 Solibacillus sp. | reverse complement strand
GTTACAAATAATTCAGAAATTCCTGGTTGTTTTAGATGCTTATATACTGAAGAAGATAACCTTAATCGGTTAGTTCATAATAGAGGAAGTTTTGTTAATCCAGAAGATAATTATCTAAGAAAAATGCAAGGATGTCATAGTGAATTCACACCATATAGTTACTTGGTGGATCTACGTCAAGTTTTTGGACACATTCTGCCTAAGTTTTTCCTTGGGGCAACATCCCGAATGGATTGTTCCACATCCCAAGTAGCCCGTCAAAGTGAAAAGAGCCTTTGACCGCCTACTTGGGATGTAGAGCGAAAAAGATACGGATGTTGCCACACAAAAATGTTGGGGTGGGAATTTCTATCACCCACGTTTACGCTGCGGCACGGCAGATTTTTTCAAAGGCATCTGGCGATAAATAGCCAATGCTGCCATGAATGCGCTTGCGGTTGTACCAGCCTTCAATGTAGCGGAATAGCGCAAGACGAGCTATTTCAAAATTGGCGTAGCGTGTGCGGTACACTTCTTCTTTTTTCAGTGTCGCGTGGAACGATTCAATGCACGCGTTATCATACGGACAACCTTTGCGACTATATGAAGGTGTGATGCCATGCTGCGCGAGCTTTTTACGAAAATTCTCACTCGTATATTGCGTGCCTAAATCAGTATGCAAAATCAAGCCTGATGCGGGTTGTTGGGCCTGCACGGCGTTTTCAAGCGCGTCTAAAACAAGGTCTACCGTCATACGGCGACCAAATTTGTAGCCGACAATCTTTTTTGTGTGTAAATCTTGTACCGACGCCAAATAGCACCAGCCATCTTGAACGGTATGGATATACGTTATATCTGCCACCCATTTTTCATTGATGGTTTCGGTTGTGAAGTCCTGTTCTAATACGTTTTCACGTTCTTCAACGTGACCGCTAGATGAGGTCGGTTTGTACTTTTTTGTGATGTTCGAACGGATGCCTGCGTGTTTCATAATGCGTTGAACGCGATCAATACTACCGGTGTAGCCTTCTTGCTTTAAAATGGCGAAAATCTTAGGCGCCCCGTAGCGTCCACCACTGTCTGCGTGGATCGAACGAATGCGTACTAAAAGCTTTTCATTGGCGACGTGATAGCTGTTTGGCTTCTTATGAAACGATTGATAATACGTACTTTTCGGCATCTTTAATACGCGACACATCAACTGAACAGGCTGATGCTCGCTTTCTTTTTCAATGTGGTCAATGAGTTCTTGGTCATTTATTTTTGCGCGAATATGGTCATAGCCTTTTTTAGGATTTCTACCTCTTGTTTCAGGCGTAAGTTTTCCTTTTGGATCGCAGCGACTTCAGCTGCCGTTAACTCATTTGTCCCTTCAATGGGAGAATGTAGTTTAATCCATTTATAAATCGTTACCTCTGATACACCATATTCGCTTGATAGTTGATTGACCGGCGTGCCAGAGCGATAAAGCTCCACCACGGTTTGTTTGAACTCTTTATTGTACTTTTTTTGACTCATGTCGGACACGTCCTCTCGTTTAGGTTATTTTACTAACTTAGCATGAGTATGTCCATGACTCTATATTACATCCATGGATTCACAGGAAATAAGTATTAACTTATCAAAGATTATTTTAGAGGTTATGAACAACAAATTTAAAGGAAATAAACTAATCTCATATTTAGGAGACTCTCGGAGAGTTACAGATGAGGGATTCGGACCTTCATTAAGATATAAGCAAATTTCGTTATCAGGAGCTAAAACAAATACTGTATGTGTTAAACAAAATGAATGTGTTACTTGTGGTATCAATTATGAGATTTGAATATAGTAATTGTATTTTAGAGATTAAAAAGCAAGTGCTAGATGAGTTTAAAAGATATATACAAACAGAACCAAGTAAAAAAGAGTCTGGTGGGATTTTAATAGGGCGGTATATAAAAGATACTCCAAATGCAATTGTTGATATATGTACTATTCCACAGCCTGAAGATCAGCAAAAAAGATACTTTTTTAAAAGGAGTAAAAAATACCATCAAGAAATCCTTGACTTAATCTGGGAGAAATCCAATTCAACTCAAAATTATTTAGGTGAATGGCATACACATCCAGAATCAAAACCTGTACCGTCTAGTCATGATTTAAGAGAATGGAGAAATCTGTTAAACAGACAAAATGAGGATGTAAGATATATATTCTACGTTATCGTGGGAATAGATGAAATCTTTGCTTGGAGAGGTTGCACAAAATGTAAACAAATTGTGGAAATGAAGGTGCAATAATAACGTGTCAAAACAACTAACTTGGTTTCTTTTTACGAAAATTATATTACCAATATTAATTGTAATAATGTCTTTTAGTTTACCTTTTATTTTTTATCAAATAGCATTGGTATTTATTACTGCTTTACAAGTTGATGCATCTATAATTGTAGATAATTTAGAAACTTATAATAAAAAAGATATTTCTAAAGTTGTTATAGGATTAATATTAGCGTATTTAGTTTTAACAATAATTCGCAATAATAATAAAGAGCATTCCTGTTAGAAACATTTTCGGGGACTTGAAAACAAAAAAGCCCTCTTGTATGATGCTTGAGTGTCAACCAGACAATTGACTCGCACATCTACAGAGAGGACTTCCAACAATGAATTCTAATACGAATGAAAAAATTAATCAAGTTTCTGAAAATACTTTAGTCATCGGCATCGACATCGCCAAGCACAAACATTTTGCTTGTGCAATTGATGATCGTGGTCGTGTGCTCCAAAAATCATTTCCAATACTGCAATCGCACGTTGGATTTGAAGGCTTTTATGAGCGTCTGCTTACGTTAAAAGCAGCCCATGAAAAACAGGAAATCCTCGTTGGTTTCGAACCAACAGGTCACTACTGGATGAACTTAGCAGCGTTTTTAACGAACTACGGGATTCCGTTTGTGATGGTCAATCCGATGCACGTCAACCGTTCAAAGGAATTGGACGATAATCTCCAAACAAAAAATGACCAAAAAGATGCACTCGTCATCGCACGTTTAATGCGAGATGGACGTTTCAGCTATCCTCGTCTTTTAGAAGGTGTGGAAGCTGAATTAAGAAATGGCGCGACGTTGCGCTCTAAAATTCAAGAAGATTTGAATGCCCTTCAAAATCGCCTGATTCG
>JAZUES010000151.1:0-7144 GCA_045640265.1 Solibacillus sp. | reverse complement strand
AGGTACAGATGCGGGAATGACTTCTTACCATGCCATGTTCAATAAAGGTGGCGCTAAAGCGGGTATGAAAGTCGGCGTTATTGGTGTTGGTGGTCTAGGTCAAATGGCAGCACGTGCCGCAGTTGTAAAAGGCTGTGAAGTTTATGCAGTAGATAATAACCCAGCAGCACGTGAATTAGCAAAACAAATTGGTTGTAAAGCAGTAGTGGGAGATGTTTCTGAACTAGCACAATTTTCTCCGGAATTAATCGTTGACTATGCAGGCTTTGGTACAACAACTGCGGGTGCAATTGATGCAGTAGCTGTCGGTGGGACAGTAGTATTAGTTGGTATGGGAAAATTAGAAACTACCATTAACACTTCAAACTTAATTTTAAAATCAGTTCAGTTAAAAGGTTCTGTAGGTGGGACAGTTGAAGATGTTGCCGCAGTATATGAGCTAATGGCTGAAGGTCACTTAGATCCAGTCATTACCGAAGTTACATTTGATGAAATCCCAGAAGGTTTAGCACGTTTAGAGCGCCATGAAGTAACAGGGCGTTTAGTTGCAATTTTAGAAAAATAATTCAATAGCTATTTAAAGAAGTCTTTCTAACGAAGAAATTAATATTATCGTTCGAAAGATTTTCTTTTGAATATTATATGATAAAAAAGACTCATCCGTATAAAAAATCTAAATACCTATAAAAGGAGCGTTAAGCATGATATTTAATAAAAAGGTAAATAATCAACTATCGCAACAATTGGTTACACAAATTGAAGCAATTATCGATGGTAAGCAGCAGTATTTCTCTTCATTTTCACAGGGTGAAGGGCAGGTACATAATCAGCTAAATCAGCTGATCGATACATATACTAATCAAATTAATCGTCTACAGCAAAAACTTGATCTCATTTGTAACATGGGGAAAATCGGCTTTTACGAGGCAGCTCTTGTAGATCAAGACGTTTACCATCCTGATACAAAATTTGTATGGAATAAATCAATGCGTAATTTAACAGGTCTATTAACTCAAGCAGATTTACCAGATGAGGCGATGTCTGGCTTAACGCATATTCATCCTACAGATAAGGCGCGCGTTGAAAAAGAATATGAGGAGTTTGCAGCAAGTGGCGATCCGAATGCTGAATTTGTCGTACAAGAGCGTTTCCGTGTAAAAGGTAGTGAGCAATATCGTTGGTTCCAAGTTTTCTCTACAGGATTATACAATGAGAAAAATGAAATGGATGAACTAATGGGGATTTTCATTGATATTCACGATCAAAAGTTACATGAGCAAGAATTATTCGATTTAGCTACGAAAAACCAGCTTATTACGAATGTGATGAATGAAGGGTCATGGGATTTACACGTTGAAAATGGGGACGTCATGCACCCAAACAGCAAGTACTGGTTCTCTAATCAATTTTTAGCAATGCTTGGTTATGAGCCGTATGAACGAAAAGCATTACCAGAAAATCTATTAGCGGACACGTTACATCCTGAAGACTTTGACTTTGCGAACAATGTCTTTGGTGATTATTTAAATCCTGCACATTCTTTAAATGAATATAATATTGAATATCGTCTTCGCCATAAAAAGGGACACTATATTTGGGTCAACTCACGAGCAAATAGTTTGATGTCTGAGGATGGCGTATTAGTTCGCTTAGCAGGGGTAATTCAAGATATTACGATACAAAAACAAAAGGTAAACCAAGAAAAACTGGTATCGGAACAAATTCAAAATTTATCAGATCACATTAACGGAGTTGTGAAAGTAGTAGACAGTTTATCTGATCAGGCGATTCAATTAGCAACTGCACAACTTCAATCTACAGAGGCCGCTTCAGCTGCGAAGGAAAGTGCCAATAAAACGCAAAGTATATCAGCTCTTATTCGTACTGTTGCAGATCAAACAAACTTATTAGGCCTAAATGCTGCCATTGAAGCAGCTAGAGCAGGGGAGCAAGGGAAAGGCTTTAGTGTTGTAGCGGATGAAGTACGAAAGCTAGCAATGCATAGTGCCGATGCAACTGAAAATATCGAGGATAGTTTAGAAACGATGAAATCTTTAATCGAAACAATCCTCACTCATATGGAAAATATTAATCAGCTAACAACAACACAAGCCACTTTAGCCTCAAATGCACGAGAAACTGTAGAAAAAATCAACGAAATGAGCGTAGAGTTAAAAGAAATTGTTTTTAACACGAAAGGCTAGAATAGTAAAAAGGAAGAACCACCAAATAAAATTGGTGGTTCATTTTTTTTACTATTTATTTTATTTATAAGCATTCAAATAATTTAATGTCATTTTTCCTAATGTATTAGCCGCGACTAATAAGGCACGTTCATCAATTCTAAATTTAGGGTGATGATGAGGATAATTTTCTTCTTCTTCCGGATTGTGTGCACCTGTAAAGAAGAAAATACCCGGTACCTTTTGTAAATAATACCCGTAATCTTCTCCGCCCATTTCAGGTTCGCTTATTATAACATTGGCTACTTTCGGAGTATCTTCGGCATGCTTTAAGAAGAACTGTGTCAATTCTTCATCGTTAATTACAGGGTCATAACCACGGACAAAGTTATAATCATAGTCTGCTTGATATAAGTGGCAGGAAGCTTGAAGTACGTGTTCCAATTCCTTTTCGATTAAAGAACGTGTTTCCTCATCGAATGTACGTGCTGTTCCTTTAATTTTCACAGAATCTGCAATTACATTGAATGGATTTAAAGCTTCAAAATGGCAAACTGAGATAACCGCTGGACGTGCCGGATTAACACGTCGGCTTACTAGTTGTTGTACTGCCATTACAAATTGTGAACCAATGACGATGGAATCCTTTGTTTCTTGCGGCTTTGCACCATGGCCGCCTTTTCCTTTAATGGTAATATAAAATCCGTCAGCTGCCGCCATAAATTCCCCAGATCTAATAGCAACCGTTCCTAAAGGTTCGGGTGTCCAAAGATGTGTCCCGAATATAACATCAACACCCTCTAAACAGCCATCTTCAATCATGGCAATCGCGCCACCAGGAGCAAGTTCTTCGCCGAATTGATGAATAAATACAATGGTGCCTTCAAGCTCATCTTTTATTTTGTTGAAAGCTTTCGCTAATACTAATAACGTTGCTGTATGGCCATCATGTCCACAGGCATGCATACGTCCATCAATTTTTGATTTATACGGAACATCATTTTGTTCTTGGATAGCGAGTGCATCAAAATCTGCGCGCAATGCAACGGTTTTGCCGGGTTTTCCACCAACTAATTTTGCAACAACACCACGTCCACCAACGCTTTCTCTTACTTCGTGGCCTAATGCGCGGTGATATTCTGCAATATATTTTGGTGTTTCGACCTCTTCATGTGAAAGTTCAGGATACTGATGCAAATATCGACGGAGATCAACCATTTCATCAAAGTGTTGTTCTAAAATTGTATATAAGTTTGTCATGTTATTTTGAATTCCTTTCATTCTCTCATTCATTACTTAATGTAAATGCCATCTCCAGGTCCTAAAGGTAAACCGAGTAGGAACCAAATAACAAATAACACAGTCCACATAATAGCGAAGAAAACAGAATATGGTAATAAGGCGGAAATTAATGTACCGATACCAATGTTTTTATCATATTTGCGAGCGAATGCAAGAAGAATTGCAAAGTATGCTAGCATCGGTGTTATTGGGTTCGTAATGGAATCTCCAACTCGGTAAGCCATTTGAGTGACTGCAGGCGAATAACCTAAGTACATAAACATCGGTACAAAAATTGGTGCTAATAATGCCCATTTTGCAGATGCGCTTGCGATTAATAAGTTGATTAATGCGCAAATGATAATGAATCCTACAAACATCGGTGCGCCTGTGAAATTCAAGTTCTGTAATAATTCAGCCCCCTTAATAGCTAAAATAGGTCCGATATTACTCCATCCAAAGTAGGCAATCATTTGAGCTGCTGCGAAAGCTAATACGATGAAAGATGCTAAGTCAGCAATCGATTTAAACATTTGCTCTGCAACGTCTCTGTCTGATTTCACTTTTTTCGTAACAATTCCGTAAGTTAACCCAGGTAATAAGAAGAAGAACAGCATAATAGGAACAATACCTGTCATAAATGGAGAACTTAAAAACCCATTATCTACTGGATTTCGTAATAATCCAGATTCGGGAACTACTAAAATTGCAATTAAAATAATATAAAGTAGCGTAACAATTCCTGCCCAGCGAAGCCCCTTGTTCTCAGCCGCTGTTAAAGACTCTGCTACTTCAATTTTGCCTGAATATGTTCCAAAACGAGGTTCAACAAACTTTTTTGTAACCCAGGTTGCAACAATTACTAATATAAATGTAGAAACAATTAGGAAATAATAGTTCATCGTTGCTCGTCCGAAATAGGTAGGTTCAACTAATTGTGCGGCCGTATCAGTAATTCCTAATAATAAAACATCCAGTGAAGAAATTAATATGTTCGCACTAAATCCGCCAGCAATTGCAGCATAGGTAGCGATTAAACCTACTAAAGGATTTCTGCCAACACTCATGAAAATCATTGCGGCGATAGGTGGTAAGACGATAAATGCAGCATCAGCCGCAATGTTCCCAACTACACCTGTAAATAAAACAACTGGTAAAATTATTTTAGTTGGAGCACTTAATACAGTTTTTTTCATTACAGCCGATATTAATCCACTATTTTCAGCTACACCAATACCAATCATGGTAACGACAACAATCCCTAATGGAGCGAAACTGGTAAAGTTACTAACCATCTTTTCAACAATTAAGATAAGTCCTTCACGATTCAATAAATTAATAACTTCGATGGATTCATTAGTTCCTGGCTTTACAGCAGAAACCCCAAGTTTCGATAAGATAAATGATAATACTAAAATAAAAATGGATAAGATTACAAAGAGTGTTACAGGGTCAGGTAACTTATTACCGGCACGCTCAATACCATCTAAGAACTTGTCAACAGCTTTTTTATCCTTATTTTGCTTTTTGGCCATAATCCTCCTCCTTGTCCAACGTTATATTTTTATTAAAAACAACCCATTTAAAATAAACACTGAATTTTCAGAATTAAATAAGCAACAGAGATGAGTATTGTAATCTATGCATTTGTTCAAGTGCTTAATACAACAATTTCATAGATCACGTTGAGTGGATTGTCTAATACTTTTGGTACAGCCAAAAAACCTTCCAGTTCAACTTGAACTAGAAGGTTTCTTTATAGGTGAGCTGCTATAAGTTATTGCCTATGGATTTATATATAATGTTGTGAATTGTATGTGCATTCGTTGCAGGAAGTACTAATCAAAGAATTCCTCTACCAGCCTCTACGTTTTGAGCATCCGCAGTTGTTTCCATGTCCAGTTGGTCTAAATGGCGTTTCGCACATTGTATTCGTTTCATAGCATTCATTTACTACAGATTGAGTATGTGGGAAATAATGCTGATTATTAATATGCTGTTGATTGACTGTAGTTAAATGTGATGGATGGTAGTGTGGTACGACTGTGTTTGTAACATTTCTTTGAACGTATTGTTGCGTTGGTGATACTCGTGGCTGCACGAATTGAGTAGGCGCTGTTTGCATTGGTAGTTCTTGTGCAAAGTTCATAGGATTTTGACCTTGATTACCTTCAAATGAGTTAAACCAGTTTCTATTAACCATTTGTGTCCTCCGTTCTTATGAGTAGTGTTTCTATACTAACTTATGTAAAGGAACCTAGAAGAACTATTTACTTGCCTAGTATTACACAACATAATCTGATGAATTACCCCGTATTTTTATTGTAGATGATTTTCTAATAGACGTTTATCCAGGGTATAAACTTTATATAACCCACAAAAACAAAAAGTAAAATAAATATAATTATGGAAATGTATTGACAACTAATTTGTATTAAGTACATAATACACTAAACAGATGTATGAAGTACTTAATACATTTATTATGCATATTGTATTAAATGATTGATACACCTATTAGTCAGTTTTTTTGTGCATAGTGTATTAACCTATTAATACATGAAGGGAGTTGAAAATAGTGGATGTGAAATTCAATAACCGTGATCCTGTCTATGTGCAGGTCATTCGCCATTTTAAGGAACGAATAGCGAAAGGTTTTTTTTCGCCGGGTCAGGAAATCCCGTCAAGACGAGAGCTAGCCAATCAGCTCAAAATCAACCCAAATACGGTACAACGTGCTTATAAAGAAATGGAGGAGCAACAATTGATTTATACAGAGGGAAATATGCCGAGTTGTATTACGAAAGATGAAACCGTACTAAAAAGTGTACGCGAGGAATTAATTAGTGAAGCAGTGCAAGTTTTTATTAGCTCGATCAAATCAATTAATGCGCCATTAACAGAAGTAATCGAGCTCGTGCAAAAAAGGTATGAGGAGGATGAACATCGTGATTGAAGTAAAAAATGTCTTTAAAAAATACAAGAGAAAACAAGTGTTAAAAGATATGAGCTTCACTGCTGAAAAAGGGCAAATTACGTGTTTAATCGGGATTAATGGCGCCGGCAAAACGACCATTATGAAATCGATTATGGCACTAACACCGATTGATGGTGGGGAGATTTTAATAGACGGGAAAAGAATAGACAAAGATGCTTACGAAAAAATTACCTACATTCCAGATCGCTTAACGATGTTACCAAGCTATACAATTGCCGAAGCGTTTGACTTTATGCGTGATTTTTATAAAACATGGAATGATCAGCGTGCAACAGAGCTACTGGCGTTTTTCAAGCTTGCACCGGATGAAAAAATTTCGAGTTTGTCAAAAGGAAATGCAGCAAAGGTGAATCTACTGCTTGGCCTTGCCCTCGATGTGGACTACATCTTGATGGATGAGCCATTTTCAGGGATTGATATTTTTTCACGAGAACAAATTGCTGACGTTTTTACGAGTCATTTAATCGAAAATCGTGGCGTCATTATTACAACACATGAAATTAATGACATTGAGCATTTAATCGATAAGGCCGTCCTGATTGGCAACGGCACGGTATTAAAGGAAATGGATGTAGAACGCGTACGCGAATCTGAAGGGAAATCCGTTGTAGATGTCATGAGAGAGGTGTATGTCTGATGAATAATTATATAAAACTCGTCAATTTTGAAGTTAGGCGATTTT
>JAZUES010000150.1:0-2824 GCA_045640265.1 Solibacillus sp. | reverse complement strand
TCTGGGAAGTTATCACGGTTTAATGAGTACCAGTCGTATTGGCTATATTCTTCGATAATTGGCTCGATGAACATATCCATACGTGTGCAATCTGGGCACCAGCCAGCGAAAAACTTAACGATGACCGCTTTGTCTGTACCTGTTAACTCTGTAAATTGTTCGATTGTTGTAATTTCTTGCATGTGTTTCACGCTCCTTTAAGCTCATTGTACACGAAACGAGTCGATTACGAAAAGTAATTGAACTGTGGGAATCAATTAAAATATAAGAATAATTTATTTGTTATAATTTGTGAGAAAATTATTGCTTAAATTGTTAAAATAATCTACACTAAGAACAGAAAAGCTGTTTTGAAGTTTTTTTTTCATTTCAAAATGAATGACTATTCATTCAAGGGAGAAGGGGGAAATGCTCGTGTCTTACAAAATTCAAAAAGTAGCTATTTTAGGTTCAGGGGTAATGGGTTCAGGTATTGCAGCACATTTAGCAAATATCGGTATTCCTACATTGTTATTAGACATTGCACCAAATGAGCTAACAAAGGAAGAGGAAGCAAAGGGGTTAACGCTTAATTCGAAAGCAGTTAAAAATCGTTTCGCTACTTCCGCACTACAAAAACTATTAAAGCAAAAGCCAGCACCACTTTCAGCGAAAAAAAATCTAGCATTAATCACACCAGGGAACTTTGATGATGATTTAGAAAAGTTAAAAGATGTTGACTGGATTATCGAAGTTATCGTAGAAAAATTAGACATTAAAAAAGGTTTATTTGAAAAGATTGATGCCGTGCGTAAGCCAGGTACAATCGTTTCATCAAATACGTCAGGGGTAAGTATTAATGCAATGGCAGAGGGACGTTCAGAAGATTTCCAAGCACATTTCCTTGGGACACACTTCTTCAACCCACCACGCTATTTAAAATTATTAGAAGTAATTCCAGCAAACACAACAAAGCCAGAAGTCGTAAGCTTCATGCAAGAATTCGGTGAAGATGTACTTGGTAAAGGTGTTGTAATCGCCAAAGATACACCAAACTTCATTGCAAACCGTATTGGTACTTACGGTTTACTAGTAACGATGCATGAAATGATTGCTCGTAACTATTCAGTAGGTGAAGTAGATTCAGTGACAGGCACATTAATAGGCCGTCCAAAATCAGCAACATTCCGAACGCTTGATGTTGTAGGTCTTGATACATTCGCACATGTAGCGAAAAACGTATACGACCAAACAACTGGTGCGGAACAAGCGGTATTTGAAGAATCGCCAATATTAAACAAAATGATAACAAACGGTTGGATAGGTGCAAAATCGGGTCAAGGTTTCTTCAAAAAAGAAGGTAAAGAGATCCTACAACTAAACTTATCAACATTTGAATATGAACCATCGAAAAAACTTGTGGCACCATCACTTGAAATGGCAAAACAAGCAAAAGGTCCAGGTGGCAAATTAAAAACATTAATTTACGCGAATGACCGCATCGGCGAATTATTATGGAACTCATTCGCTCCAACGTTAATTTACTCTGCGCGTCTTTTAGGAGAAATTGCAGACGATATCGTAGCAATCGATAATGCTATGAAATGGGGCTTCGGTTGGGCTCAAGGTCCATTCGAAATGTGGGATGCAATCGGTGTAGAAAAATCAGTGGCCAAAATGAAAGAAGAAGGGCGTGAAATCCCTGTATTCGTGAGCACGTTACTAGATAAAGGTTTCACAACGTTCTACTCAGAAATCGAAGGCGACTTAGCTTACTATAACGGCACAGAGTATGTAAAAGTACCAGTCAACGAAAAAGCAATCGACTTAAAACGTTACAAGAAAAAACATGGTGTCATCAAATCAAATTCAGGTGCGAGCTTAATCGATTTAGGTGATGGCATTGCCCTATTAGAATTCCATTCAAAATCAAATGCGATTGGTTTAGACATCATTCAGATGATTAACTTCGCAGTTGATGAAGTAGAGAAAAATTACAAAGGTCTTGTAATCGGTAACCAGGGTAAAAACTTCTGTGTAGGTGCAAACCTTGGCATGATCTTAATGGAAGCACAAGATGACAATATTTTTGAGCTTGATTTCGTGATTAAGTCATTCCAACAAGCAATGCGCCGTATTAAGTATAGTGCAAAACCAGTTGTTGCTGCACCATTCCAAATGGCTTTAGGTGGAGGTGCGGAAGTTTGTTTACCAGCTGCACACATCCAAGCTTCAGCAGAAACATATATGGGCTTAGTTGAAGTAGGAGTTGGCTTAATCCCAGGTGGTGGCGGTAACATCGGTCTTTATGAAAAATTCATTAAAGGCTTACCAAACGGGGTTGAAGTAGACTACCAAAATATCGCGAACAAAGTATTTGAAACAGTTGCAATGGCAAAAGTTTCAACTTCGGGTGAAGAAGCGCGTGAAAACAACTTCTTAAACTTCGCAGACGGTATTTCTGTGAACCCTGATCATCTAATCTACGATGCAAAACAAGCGGCGTTAGCACTTGCAGATGCAGGATACACACCACCAGTGAAAAAGGCTGTAAAAGTAGTTGGCGCACCAGGTTATGCAACATTACTTTTAGGCGCACAAGGTATGTATGATTCAGGTTTCATTTCTGATCATGACTTAAAAATTGCTAAAAAATTAGCGTACGTTATTGCAGGGGGTAAAGTACCATACGGAACAGAAGTTTCTGAAGAGTACTTATTAAACCTTGAAAAGCAAGCATTCTTAGAGTTAGTAGCAGACCAAAAATCACAAATGCGTATGCAGCACATGCTTGTTAAAGGAAAACCATTACGTAACTAATTACATGAACGTTCATTAAAATATT
>JAZUES010000149.1:0-1872 GCA_045640265.1 Solibacillus sp. | reverse complement strand
TTTCTTATGGATTTGTTATGGGGATTGGGCTTGGAATCGGCTATTTAACACCCGTAAAAACATTGATGCTTTGGTTTAAAGAGCAAAAAGGATTGGCAACTGGCCTTGCTGTTGCCGGCTTTGGCTTAGCAAAGGTGATTGCAAGTCCTTTAATGGGAAAATTACTTGGTGAAAGAAATAGTGAAGGGATTTTAGTCAATCCATCAAATATCTACACAATGTTTTACATTTTAGCAGGAATCTATTTAGTGATGATGTTTATTGGACATTTAATTTTAAAGAAACCAGCAGGATATGAAGAAGAAAGTATACATACGCAAAGCTTTAGTTATAGAAAAGCATTAACGAATAAAACGTTTATCGGTATTTGGCTGATGTTCTATATTAATATTACATGCGGCTTAGCACTCATTTCACAAGAAAAAGGTATTTTAGCCTTCATTGGATTTGGGGCGATTGGTTTAGTTAGTTCCTTAACAGCTATTTTCAATGCAGGGGGACGAATTGCATTCTCTACATGGGGTGACCATTTAAAAGATCGTAACTCCATCTATAAAATTATTTTTATTTCCTCTATTGGTATTATTTTATGTACCGTTGTATTTGACGGGATTAATAATGCTATCGCAATTCTTATTATTGCCTTACTATGTATCGTAAATGCAGGTTATGGTGGTGGATTCTCATCTTTACCACCATTGTTATCTGACCGTTTTGGTTTAGATAATATTTCTACTATACATGGCTTAGCCTTATCTGCTTGGGCATTTGCAGGATTGTCAGGAAACCAACTAAGTGCATTTATTCTAGAAAAGACACAATCCTATGACATGGTATTATTCGTAATTGCGGCTTTATTCACGGTTGCGACGTTCATTAGCATATTCGTTGTGAAACCTGAAAAAGTAAACTTGGAAAATGAAGCGTTTAATAAGAAGGAAGAAATGATAATCGGATAAGTTTGGGTAAAGGGGTACTTTGACTCTGAGGCATCCTTTTATGATAGGGTTAAACATAGTTACGGAGAACCGAACCGTATCATAAGTAATAGAAAAAGCATGAGAGCTAAAATTCTCATGCTTTTCTCTTTATATAGAAGCGTTAAATATTGTTTGAAGTTGTTTTACCCGTTACAAGCGGACAACTTGGGTCAGCTGCCCATTCGTTCATAGAGCCGTCATAAATTGCGACGTTTTCTTGCCCGAGCTTGTTTAAAAGAAATGCATTCCATGTAGCAGCGATTCCACCACCACAATAAGTAATGACCGTTTTATCTGTATCGAGTGCACCAATTTTAGAAAAGGCTTCACTTAGCTTTTCATCGTCCCAAAGTAAGCGTGTTTCGGGATTGGAATGGCTACCGAAAAAGACGTTATGGCTTGTTGGGATATGGCCCTTACGTGGATACGTGTTTGTCTCGCCGTAAAAATCTGCAGGAGAAAGGCTATTAATTAATACGACGGAATCATTGTCAATCGCTTCACGTACTTGCTCTTTATTTACGACTAGCTCAGGGCGGCGTGTAAAGTTGAACGTGCCTTTTGGATAACTTGTTGTTTCTGTTGTTGTTGGATAGCCGTCAAGCTTCCATTTTACAAGTCCACCATCTAAAATTGCGACATTGTCAAAGCCTTCATATTTTAGCTGCCAGCGCAGACGTGATGCCCAGTAAGAAGCAATTACATCGGCATTCGCAAGTGCACCGCGATCATAAATGACAACGTACGTGTCCTCACCAACACCAAGCTTTTCGATTTCCTTTACAAATTGCTCACGGCTTGGGATTGTCATCGGCAATGCGGCACTCGGATCTGAGAAATTCTTTAATATATCTGCAAATACAGCATTAGGAATATGCTCTTCATTAAAAGC
>JAZUES010000148.1:0-3882 GCA_045640265.1 Solibacillus sp. | reverse complement strand
TTTGACCCCCCTCAAATCCTGGGCGAACGCCGCCGCCAGAACGAGCGTTTTGACCTTTGTGACCTTTACCAGAAGTTTTACCGTTACCAGAACCGATACCACGACCAACGCGGTTACGTACTTTACGTGAACCTTCTGCTGGTTTTAACTCATGAAGTTTCATTTGGGTGGCACCTCCTTGTTCGTATAATTGAAATTAAATTTCTTTAACAGTAACTAAGTGAGCTACTTTTGTAATCATACCGCGGATAGCAGCGTTATCTGCTTGTTCCACAGTTTGATTTAATTTACGTAATCCTAAAGCCTCAACAACTTTACGTTGGTTTGGTTTAGTACCGATCACAGATTTTGTAAGGGTGATTTGTAATTTAGTCATTATAATTCCCCCCTTATCCTAATAACTCTTCCACTGATTTACCGCGTAGTTTTGCTACATCCTCTGCGCGTTTTAATTCAGTTAAACCTGCTACAGTTGCGCGCACCATATTAATTGGTGTGCTTGAACCAAGAGATTTTGAAAGAATATCAGTAATACCAGCTAGTTCTAGTACGGCACGTACTGGACCACCAGCGATAACTCCTGTACCAGGAGCTGCAGGTTTAATTAAGATTGAACCTGCACCGAAGCGACCTTGCACTAAGTGTGGAGTAGTTCCACCCACGCGTGGTACTTCGATTAAGTTTTTCTTCGCGTCTTCAACAGCTTTGCGGATTGCGTCTGGAACCTCTTGGGCTTTACCAGTACCGAAACCTACATGACCATTTTTATCTCCAACTACAACTAATGCAGTGAAGCGGAAGCGACGACCACCTTTAACAACTTTAGCAACACGGTTAATTGTAACAACGCGTTCTTCAAGTTCTAATTTGTTTGCGTCAATGCGACTCATGAAGTATGTCCCTCCTTCTTATTAAAATTCTAAGCCGTTTTCACGTGCAGCTTCAGCTAAAGCTTTTACACGTCCATGATATAAGTAACCGCTACGGTCAAATACCACAGTAGTAATATTTTTTTCAGCAGCGCGTTTAGCGATTGTTTCACCGATTTTAGTAGCAGATTCTACGTTTGATGCTAAATCTTTAAACTCTTTTTCTTGAGTATTAGCAGAAACTAAAGTTACACCAGCTACATCATCGATAAGTTGTGCATAAATGTTCTTATTAGAACGGAATACGTTTAAACGAGGACGTTGTGCAGTACCCGAAATTTTAGAACGAACACGCCCATGACGTTTTCTACGAACTTGATTTTTATCTTGTTTCGTAATCACAGAGGTCACTCCTTTCTAGATTGATGCGGTTTTAGGCCGCATTATTTACCTGTTTTACCTTCTTTACGGCGAACGAATTCACCTTCGTAACGAATACCTTTACCTTTATACGGCTCTGGTGGACGTACGTCGCGGATGTTAGATGCTAAAGCACCAACACGCTCTTTTGAAATACCTTTAACGATGATTTTAGTGTTTGAAGGAACTTCAACCTCTAAACCTTCTTCAGGTGTAAACTCTACTGGGTGAGAGTAACCTACGTTCAATACAAGTTTTTTACCTTGTAATTGAGCACGGTAACCTACCCCAATAAGTTCTAGAGAGCGAGTGAAACCTTGAGAAACACCAGTTATCATGTTAGCTAATAACGCACGAGTTGTACCGTGGTTAGTACGGTGTTCTTTAGAATCAGAAGGACGAACAACAGTAAGCATGTTGCCTTCTTGCTCAATTTTCATATCTTGATTAAATTGACGAGTTAATTCGCCGTTTGGACCTTTAACAGTAACTAAGTTGCCTTCAGCGACTACTACAGTTACGTTAGCAGGTACCTCGATACTTTTTTTACCTACGCGAGACATTTATATTGCACCTCCGTTCTTTTCTTACTAATTACCAAATGTATGCTAAGATTTCTCCGCCAACTTGTTTAGCGCGAGCTTCTTTGTCAGTTAATAAGCCGTTTGAAGTTGATACTAAAGCGATACCAAGACCGTTTAGTACTTTTGGTACTTCAGTTGTTTTAGCATATACACGTAAACCAGGTTTTGAGATACGTTTAAGACCAGTAATTACGCGCTCGTTATCTTTACCATATTTTAAGAAAATACGGATGATACCTTGCTTGTCGTCTTCTACATATTCAACATCACGTACGAAACCTTCACGCTTTAAAATTTCAGCGATCTCTTTCTTTACGTTAGAAGCAGGAACTTCTAACTTCTCGTGACGTACCATGTTCGCATTACGAATGCGTGTAAGCATATCTGCAATTGGATCAGTCATTGTCATGAAAATTTACCTCCTTCCCAAATTAGGGGATTACCAGCTGGCTTTTTTAACGCCAGGAATTTGTCCCTTATATGCAAGTTCACGGAAACAAATACGGCAAAGTTTAAATTTGCGGTATACAGAGTGTGGACGGCCACAGCGTTCACAACGTGTATATTCTTGTACTTTGAACTTTTGCGTGCGTTGTTGTTTAACAACCATAGATTTTTTAGCCACGTTTTCGCCCTCCTTGTTTAAATTACTTTTGGAACGGCATACCGAACTGTGTTAATAACTCGCGAGCTTCTTCGTCAGAATTCGCAGTAGTTACGATAACGATGTCCATACCGCGTACTTTTGAAACTTTATCGTAATCAATTTCAGGGAAAATTAATTGTTCCTTAACACCTAATGTATAGTTACCGCGACCATCAAATGCTTTTTTAGAAACACCATGGAAGTCACGTACACGTGGAAGTGCGATAGAGATTAATTTGTCCAAGAATTGATACATACGCTCACCGCGTAATGTAACTTTAGCACCGATTGCTTGACCTTCACGTAGACGGAAACCAGCGATTGATTTTTTAGCTTTAGTTACAACTGGTTTTTGACCAGTAATAATTGTTAATTCTTCCACAGCTATATCTAGCGCTTTAGAGTTTTGAACAGCATCACCAACACCCATGTTGATAACGATTTTATCTACTTTAGGAATTTGCATAACTGATTTATATTCGAACTTGCTCATAAGAGCAGATGATACTTCGTTTAAATATTTTTCTTTTAGGCGGCTCATGTGTGTACCTCCCTTCTTAGTTTACTTGTTAGTCGATTACTACACCGGATTTTTTTGCAACACGAACTTTTTCGCCATCTTTGATTTCATAACCTACACGAGTCGGCTCGCCAGATTTAGGATCAATTAGCATTACGTTCGAAATGTGGATTGCAGCTTCTTGAGATACAATACCACCTTGTGGGTTCAATTGGTTAGGTTTAACGTGTTTCTTAACGATGTTTACACCTTCAACAAGAACGCGGTCTTGTTTTGGGAAAGCAGCTAAGATTACGCCTTCTTTACCTTTGTCTTTACCAGTAATTACTTTTACTTTATCGCCCTTTTTAACATGCATTTTGTGTCGCACCTCCTTGATTGGTACTGTCATGAAATTAAAGAACTTCTGGAGCTAGAGAAACGATTTTCATGAAGTTGCCATCACGTAATTCACGTGCAACTGGTCCGAAAATACGAGTTCCGCGTGGTGATTTGTCATCTTTGATGATTACGCAAGCGTTTTCGTCAAATTTGATGTAAGTACCGTCTTTACGACGAGCACCTGTTTTAGTGCGAACGATAACAGCCTTAACAACGTCACCTTTTTTGACAACGCCACCTGGTGTTGCTTTCTTAACGGTACAAACAACGACATCACCGATGTTAGCAGTTTTACGTCCAGAACCACCAAGTACTTTAATTGTTAAAACTTCGCGTGCACCTGAGTTGTCAGCAACTTTCATACGACTTTCTTGTTGAATCACTTAGGTTACCTCCCCTCGGAAATTATATTTTAATCCCGAAATGTGTTATTAAATAATAACCGCTTTTTCTACAACTTCA
>JAZUES010000147.1:0-6703 GCA_045640265.1 Solibacillus sp. | reverse complement strand
CGAAAATCGGTTAAATAAAAATCTTTATGCAAATTCGCGAGCGTAAACAATGGACGCTCCGGTTCTTCTGTAAAAATGCTGTAGGAATTTAATTGACGAACCTGATCATATGAAAGTGCAGGCATTAGGATCACCTTTTCTATAAAAATAATTTGTACCTTAACTATAACATTTCTCTATACAAACGAGTGGAAAAACGCTAAAATGAACAAAACAGATAAGAAAGGTTGGTTTTAGTATGGCAAATCCGATTTCTATTCCGCGTCCACTTGTACGTGTGAATCAATGGACGATTTTTGTTTCCGTCATTTTAACATGGATTACAGGGCATTACTGGATTTTAGCAATTCCACTTGTTGCGAATCTTTTGGGGATTTTCACTGGATTTAACCCAGTTATGCGTTTTGCAAAATTATTTTTGAAAAAGGACTTAAAGGCTTATATTCCAGAAGATGTACAGCAACAAAAATTTAATGCAACGATAGCATGCATTTGCTTAGCTGGTGGATTCATCGGATTTGTACTTGATATGCCAGCCATTGCTTATACTTTTACAATTATGGTGGCGGGTGCTTCATTTGTAGCGATATTAGGGTTTTGCGTTGGCTGCTTTATTCATTTTCAATGGAACCAATTCATGTATCGACGGTCTCTAAAAAATTCTTAATAAAGTTTTTGGAAATCTATTGACAATGACATTGATAATCATTATCATTTAAGTGTAGTGAGAGCTTATTTGTAATTCAGTACAAGTAAGAGAAGTTAGCAACCTTTTCTCCAGGAGTTTGTTAGCTTATACAGCGTTCTAAACCCCCTCATTTAGAATGTAAGTTTATAAATTTTTCGCCCTTTATATTCTTCCTTTTTTGGAAGACCTGTTGCCCGTGTCTAACTGAGATGCGGGTGTTTTTTTGCTGAAAAGGTTTCGTCTCATGATTATGTAGACGAAACCTTTAGTTTTTTACTCATTAAACTGGTGTGATGGCTATGTAATAACATGCCAATGATGATGATGCCTAGCCCGACTAATGCCATTGGTTGTGGTAAAGCGACATTTAATAAAATCATTTCACCAATCATCGCAAAGAATACTTCAGTTGACTGTGTTGCTTCGACTGCTGCAAGTTTACCTTGATCTGTTCGTACGCGGTCAGTTGCGATAAAAAAGAGTGTTGTTGCGATAACACCGGAAGACACCGCAACAAGTAGTGACTGAAATAGTTGGCTAGTTGATGGTAGTCCGACAGTCACTAAGGCATAAATTGCAAGTAGTATCCAAACAGGTAGGGAGGCGATGGTCATTCCAAGAACACGTTGAAATGGATCGACACGTCCACCACAAATTTCCATCATTTTACGATTGCCGAGTGGATAGGCAAAGGCAGCAACTATAACGGGTAAAATACCAAGTAACAAACTTTCTGTAGAAACGCTTTTTGCTTGTGGAATTTGAATGAGCAAAATTCCAACTAAAATGATACTTGAAATTGCGAGTGAAATACGTGGGATTTTTGCACGTGTAGGTTTTCCTGCAATAACTGTAATGAAAAGTGGTGCGAGTAATACCCCTGCGATAATCGTAAATTGCCAAGTTCCAGAAACGAGCCATCCTGGTCCGAATGCTGCTGCAAATGTTAGCGGTCCGTAAAATAATACGAAGCCAACAAAGCTCCAAAGTAGCCATGAATAAGGTTTTGCCTTCATTTCATTTGTCATATTAAGAAAGCCGTTCTTTCCGCGGATAGCCACGATGATGATTAAAAAGGGTAACATAAAGAAGTAACGAAGAGAAGAACTCCAAAGCCAGCTACCACCTTCTAATTCCATCGAATGATTTAAAATGAAGGTAACGGCGAAAAAAAGCGCAGCTAAAATACCAATACAAATCTCTTTCATCGCGCACTCCTTTTAATTAAAAGAATTTTCTGATATCATTTTATGAAAAAAACGGAGTGAATGGAATCACTCCGAAAAAAATTTCTTCTAGGCTAAAAGCTAGTCCCTTATTTTAACGTTTTTGTTGTTAGTTACGTTGTTCGAAAAGCTGAACGATTTCGATGATTACTTCTGTTGCTTTTTCCATTGTTTCGCCTGATACGAATTCAAATTTACCATGCATATTTTCGCCACCAGCGAAGATGTTTGGTGTTGGCAAGCCCATGTAAGAAAGTTGAGATCCATCTGTACCACCACGAATTGGTTCAACGATTGGTGCAATATTAAATTTTGTGAATGCTTCTTTTACAATATCTACGATTTCCATAACGGGTTCAATTTTTTCACCCATGTTGTAATATTGGTCATCGATTTGGACTGTAATCGCATCTTCACCGTATTTCGCTTGCATGTCTTTTCCGACTTTTGCCATGAATGCTTTTTTCTCTTCGAATTTCGCACGATCATGGTCGCGGATAATGTAAGACATTTTTGTTTCTTCGATGCCACCGTCAAAATGCATTAAGTGGATGAAGCCTTCGTAGCCATCAGTTTTTTCGGGTACAGCATCTTTAGGCATTTCGTTTTGGAAAGCGATGGCTATAGTGATTGAGTTCACCATTTTATCCTTTGCTGAACCTGGGTGAATATTCGTACCACGAGTTGTTACTTTAACACCAGCAGCATTGAAGCTTTCAAATTGTAATTCTCCAAGTGGACCGCCATCCATTGTGTAGGCGTAATCTGCACCAAATTTTTCTACATCGAATTTATGTGGGCCACGGCCGATTTCTTCATCTGGTGTGAAGGCAATGCGGATTTTGCCGTGTTTAATTTTAGGGTTGTTCACTAAAAATTCCATTGCAGTCATAATCTCAGCGATACCTGCTTTGTCATCTGCACCTAGTAGTGTATTGCCGTCAGTTGTAATTAGTGTTTGGCCAACGTAATTTTTTAAATTTGGGAAGTAGTCCGGTGCCATGACTAAGCCGTTTTTAAGAGTAATTGCTTTGCCGTCATAGTTATCGATACGTTGTGGCTGAACATTCGTGCCAGTGTAATCTGTTGTTGTATCAACATGTGCTAAAAAGCCAATTGTTGGTACTTCCTTGTCTGTATTTGATTCAAGTGTTGCGAAAAGGTATCCATTCTCATCTAATGTAATCTCTGTTAAACCAACTTCAGCTAATTCTTCTTTTAAAACATTTAAAAGATCAAATTGCTTCATTGTTGAAGGTGTTGTATCTGAGTTGAAATCTGATTGTGTGTCGATTTTTGCATAACGAACTAAACGTTCGATTACTTTTTCTTTCATAAGAAAGGCCTCCTAAAAATAAGTTGCTCTTATTGTATCACTTTTTAATTCGGATTTTGAACTATTTTGAAGTATTGCGCAATACTAAGCATTAAGAAAAATTGGGCGCCATAATACGTGAACATGATTAGTTCGTGCGCATACGGAACATCGAACATAAAACGGTTAGTTGCAAGGATAGAGTCTGAAGTAATAAAGAGCACAGCACCAATAATGGCATAATTACTTCCTGTACGAAAAGATGTCCAGCCCATCGTTAAAATGACTGAAATGTAAGCGACAACCGCAATGGCTAAAATCGTATCGCCTTTTTGGAACAGACTACCTACAATCCAAACAAGCATAAATAAACCGTATACAATAAGTACGATTTTTGCATAAAGTGGTGTTTTTGCAACATTAGTAGAACGGAATGCGAAAATATAAAATATATGGCCTGTTAAAAAGAAGCTAAGACCGACGATGAACCATTGCAGTGAGTAATCTCCAATTGAACAAAAAATTAAACCGATTGAAACGAGCCAATAATATGGGGCTTTCAGCTGTACTTTCGTTGTAAAAGCGAGCACAATTAATAGAAGCATCGGCAGTAATTTAAATACCATTTTTAACGAAGGGTCAATGGTCTGAAAAAAGAAAACATAATAGATGCCTAGCCCAAAGAATAATAATGTTAAAACTTTACGTGTCATGTAATAGCCTCCAAAGATAATAGTTTTCTATTGTTTATGAATCTTTTTGAATGGTTATTCGTAAATAGTACATAGAGAGGATGAGTGATATGGGACAATTATTATTCATTACAGCAATCAGCTCACTTATAGTGACATTGTTATTAGTACCGTTAACGCGCAAGGTTCGAAATCGAGAGTTAACGATGAAACAATTTTCATCAATTATAACACTTACATTTGTTGTAAGTTTTATTTCGGTATTTAGTACCGTTTATGTATCGAAAATTGATTTAAATTGGACAATATTTTTATATGTATTCCCCGTATTAGCTGTAATTGGTGCAGTTTTAACGGTAGGAGTCGAACAAAAAATTAAATCGGTACTCGTTTTAGTGGGAATTATTGGGGTAGCGTATTTACTAAGTGCACCACTTTTAAATGCAGATGAAAAATATGATTCTGCACAAATGAAAGAAAAGGTGGAAATTGCATCATTCGATGAAACGAAAACACCAGCAAGCGTACCACCACGATTTGCAAAAAATAAAATGAAAAAAGCATTTGGGCAAGTACCCAATACAAGTTATTATGAGCTAGGAAATTTACAAATTCAAAAGGTAAAAGGTGAGTATGTTTATATCGCACCCGTTGAATTTTCTGGATTTTTCAAATGGGTTAATGGTAAAACAACACCAGGTTACTTCACAATGAGCGCGACAGATTCAAGCGATAATCCGAAATTCATAAAAACTGAAATGCGTTATGTGCCATCAGCGTTTTTAAATAAAAATTTAGAACGCCATATTCGAATGCAATATCCGTCATTAATTTTCTACGGGGACTCGCAGCTAGAAATTGATGAGAATGGAAAACCTTATTACATTCGATCATATGGGCAATTTGTTTCCGCACGTAACGGTTTTGATGTAAAAGGGATTGTGTTAGTCGATGCAAATACAGGTAAAACAGAAAAACTTGTAACGAGTGATGTACCAGAATTTATCGACGGTGCAGTGTCACCTGAAACGGTTAGTTTACAAAATAGTTATTACGGTAATTATGTACACGGCTTTTGGAATAGTGTTGTAGGCAAAAAAGACGTGAAGCTACCAAGTGATGAAGGGACAGAAGCCAATGTAAGTCCAATTTTCATGGAAGATGGCGAGATGTATTACTTCACAGATTTCACAAGTCCAAAAGAAGGCGTGGATTCTATGCTTGGTTATGCGTTAACGAATGCGCGTACAGGCGAGGCAACTTATTATACGGGGAACTTAGAAGAGTCGTATATGGATTCACAAGGAGCCCTACAAATTATCGAAAAAAAATTCGTTGAAAAAGAATGGGAAGGCGAAATGCCAATTCTTTATAACTTCTATGGCGAAGCAAGTTGGTTATCCGCTGTGTTAGATGCTAATGGTTTCTTGCAAAACTACTTCATCGTTTCAGCAGCAAATCCTGAAATTTCCGCTTATGCTTCGACGCCAAATGAAGCATTAAAGCTTTATAAAACGGCACTTAGTCGTGGTGGTAGTACAGTAGATGGCTCTTCAAATGTAGAAGAAGCAAAAGCGGTAGTCAAAGTTGTACGTGTGTACAAAGAGCGTGTGGGGGACTTTACGATTGTATCGTTCTTTACGACAACAGGTGAAAACTTTATTGTCAGCTCAGAATCTGCACCATATGCAATTTATATGCAAGCCGGCGATCAAGTGGCCATTACGTATTCAAAAACAGGAGAAGCATTCCAACCTGTAAAAGCATTAGAAATTCAAGGTCTGCAATAAACAATAAAAGAAGCGGGTATCCATTTCGGATAACCCGCTTCTTTTTTAGTATGCCTTAATATAGGCATTCATTTTTTGACGACGTTTTTCAATATGTTCGTCTGAGTAAAGCGTGATATCTCGGAATTTTAGATGTTGTTCTTCAATAATCTCACGCGCTTTTTTAAAACTATCCACTTGTTCGTTTTCTAAAATATGCATTAAGTGAAACAGTTGCATTAAAACGACTTCAGGGTTTTCCAAATTGCTAACAAATTTAATATTCCAAATATCTGTATGTGCTACATATTGATTTACGTATGTTGTTGCAGCTTCGTATTTCGAATGATCGATATGTGGTGCAATTTGATGGTGGATGTTGGATAAGGCCATGTTAATGTCAACAAGTTGCAAAGTATATTTACGGGCCGTTTTTAAATGCTGACGTTCTAAAGATTTTGCTACAAAATTAGCAGCCATATGAGTATCCTCCCATCGAATAATCTAGTCTAATTTTATCAAATTTTGTAAAGAAAGTCTCAAGGTATAAAGGATGAATTCATCATATCACATTAGAGGATGATCTCAGTAATTATACAAAAAGTACTAAATAAAATAGGCTGAAATGATTAGTGGTGAGGAATTGTCATAGCTAGTCGTTTTGAATAGAGGCCATGGGAAGGTGTATGTGGTTTTGGCGAGCTACCGCATATCAGCAGCAGGGTCACGTGGTACGTGTCCCTACTACTGATACTGTTGCGGTATGCTAGGCTCGCCAAATAAGGTATAGTCTATTAAATTATATTTAAAGAGGTAAGGCGCTATTGCAAGCAAAGGCGCCGTTCTTTTAAATAAAGTAGATTTGCTAAATATAGTGAGGCAAGGGAATTGTCAAAGCTAGTCGTTTTAAATAGAGGCTATGGAGGTGTATGTGGTTTTGGCGAGCTACCGCATATCAGCAGCAGGGTCACGTGGTACGTGTCCCTACTACTGATACTGTTGCGGTATGCTAG
>JAZUES010000146.1:0-1528 GCA_045640265.1 Solibacillus sp. | reverse complement strand
TAAACTCTTCTCGGATGCTGGTAAACAAATCTATTAAGCTGTAACTGTACTTTCTTGAACTACTGTTTTTTCTGTATCAATACGTTCAATTGTTGCACCTAGAGAAGCTAGTTTTTTATGGAAGTCTACATAGCCACGATCTAAGTGATGAAGTTTTGTTACACGTGTTATACCTTTTGATACTAAACCAGTAAGAATAAGTGCTGCTGCTGCGCGTAAGTCTGTTGCAGATACTTCTGCACCTTGTAATGCTTTACGGCCTTCAATGAAAACAGAGCGTCCTTCGATTTTTGCATCGGCATTCATACGACGGAATTCTTCAACATGCATAAAACGATTTTCAAATACTGTTTCTGTGATGATACTTGTTCCTTCAGCCGTTAACATTAATGCCATCATTTGAGATTGCATATCTGTCGGGAAACCTGGATGAGGCATCGTTTTAATATCAACTGCTTTTAATGGGTCGTTTGCACGCACACGAACGCCTTCGCCTTCTTCAATCACTTCAACGCCCATTTCGCGCATTTTAGCGATTAATGCTGTCATATGTTCAGGTACTGCATTTTCAATAAACACATCGCCACGTGTAATCGCTGCTGCTACCATAAACGTACCTGCTTCGATACGGTCTGGAATAATATAATGCTCGCAACCTTTTAATTCTTTTACACCTTCAATACGAACCGTATCTGTACCGGCTCCGATTACACGACCACCCATTGCATTGATGAAGTTTGCTAAATCCACAATTTCAGGTTCTTTTGCTGCATTTTCAATAACCGTTGTACCTTTTGCAAGAGCAGCTGCTGTCATAATATTTTCTGTAGCGCCAACACTTGGGAAGTCTAAGTAAATTTCAGCACCTTTAAGCTCGCCTTTTACTTTTGCCTCAACATAGCCATGGCCAAATGAAATTTCTGCACCCATTGCTTCAAAACCTTTTAAGTGTAATTCAATTGGACGTGATCCAATTGCACAACCACCTGGTAAAGCGACGCGAGCAAAACCATTTCGTGCAAGTAATGAACCCATAACTAAAATCGATGCACGCATTTTACTTACAAATTCGAATTGCGCCTCACTTGAAAGTTCCATTGACGTATCAATAATCATTTCATTTTGTTCTACATTATATTCAATAATTGCATTTAAGCTTTTTAATACTTCACTAATTGTTTTTACATCTGCTAAATTGGGCACATCTTTAATAATATTTTTATCTCTTGAAGCTAATAGAGATGCAGCTAAAATAGGTAACACAGCATTTTTGGCACCCTCAACACGTACAGTACCTTTCAGCTTTTTGCCCCCAGTAACAATAATTCTCTCCACAATTCGTCCCTCCGAATTCGATTCATCTATTCTAATTAATCAGTTCAATTTATTTTAAATTTCATTTGACTTCAGATTTTCACACACAAAGTCCATGTTACAACGTCTAGCGCTTTTATACAAGCACTCAAACTACAATTTTAAGTTAAATTTGTCGAAATTGCTATAATTTTATATTACGCAGTACAAGTAT
>JAZUES010000145.1:0-6719 GCA_045640265.1 Solibacillus sp. | reverse complement strand
GCGATTGTTCGAAAGAGTCTAAAAAATATGATTGAAAAAAATAGACATGCCATTACGGTTTATACAGCAGCCGATGTTTATGAAGCCAATGAGTATTTTCAGTTAGCGCCTATACATGTATTAATACTTGATATTCAACTTCCTGAAATTGACGGCCTAACATTCTTAAAACAGCTACGAAAAAAATACCCGGATTTACTTGTGATTATTTTATCGGCGCATGCTGAATTCACGTATGCACAGCAGGCAATCGATTTACATGTCGAAAAATATTTGGTAAAGCCCGTTTCAAGAGAAGCATTATTAGATGTGATTGATCAAAGTATAAAGCAGGTCAAGATTATACCAAGCGCGGATCACGCTAGTATTCAACAAGCATTGAATTATATTCATTCACATTTTAATGAACCACTAACTTTACAAGAATTATCTGAGATTGTGCACCTTAATACAAGTTATTTTAGCTCTCTTTTCAAACAATCTGTTGGCGTGAATTTTTTGCAATATCTTACAAACTATCGAATGAAAGAAGCCAAAAAACTATTATTAGAGCACCATTACTCCATTGAGGAAGTTTCCAATCGAGTAGGGTACAAAACTTCTAAGTATTTCATTCAAATTTTCAAAGAGTATGAGAAGATTACACCAAATCAATACCGAAAACAAAGACATTCCAAAGATAATGGTGTTTATTCTGAATAATTTGGAATTTTTAGTCATTTGTTTTTGTTATTATTAACGTAATAACATAGGGGGGAGATTTTAAATGAAAAGATTTAAGAAAGCGCATACATTTTTCTTGGCTAGTATCGTTGGGGCGTTATTAGTCTTAGGCGGATGTAGTTCTTCGAGTAGTGATAGTTCAGTCGATGGTGATGGAAACAAAGTTGTAAAATTCATGCACATTTGGCCGCCGGGTAGTTCAAAAACGCAAAATCAAATTGTTGAATCGGTTGTTGATAAGTATGAGAGTGACAATCCAGGTGTGAAAATTCAAGTAGAGTATTTAGAAAATGAGCAATACAAAGATAAAATCAAAGTTCTTTCTTCATCAAACGAATTGCCTGATGTAGGGGTAACATGGGCAGCTGGTTATTTAAAACCATTCGTTGAAGGTGGATTAATGGCCGATTTATCGGATGTATTAGCAAAAGATAATTTAAAAGACCAATTCGTTGGTGGTACAACAGAAGCATATGCCTTTGATGACAAGACATATGGTCTACCAATCGAGTTAAATATTGCACCAGTTTATTACAACAAAGAGATTTTCAAAAAGAATGGCTTAGAAGTACCGACAACATATGCTGAATTTGTAAATGTTGTAAAAGTATTAAAATCAAGTGGTGTAACACCAATTGCACTTGGAAATAAAGAAGGTTGGACAGGTTCACTATGGTATATGTACTTAGCGGATCGTCTTGGCGGGTCAACACTTATTTCTGAAGCGATTGCACAAGAAGTCTCATTTGAAAACGCTGATTTAGAACAAGCAGCGGCAGATTTCAAAGAATTAGCTTCGTTAGGTGCTTTTAGTAAAGGAACAAATGGTTTATCAAATGACGAAGCAAAAGTTGAATTTTTAAATGAAACAGCAGCAATGTACCTAATGGGTAGTTGGGAATTACCAAATTTCACAACGAGTGATGAAACAACACAAGAATTTAAAGACAAAATTGGGTACTTTAACTTCCCTAATTACGAGAGTGGCGCGGGTGCACCTGAAAGCTGGATCGGTGGACCAGGTGTCGGCCTATTCGTTTCTGAAAATTCGAAAGTAAAAGATGAATCAAAAGAATTCGTTCGTTACTTTATCGAAGAATGGGGTAAACAATCGTTCACTAAAGCGGGCGTAATTCCAGCTACAAAGGTAGACACGTCTTCACTTGATTTACCGCAGATGAATATTGACGTTTTAAATGATTTAAACAAAGCGAAAAATATTACACTATTTGCTGATGTACAAATGCCTGCTTCAGCAGCAGACACACATTATAATTTATTGCAGTCTTTAGTTAGTGGAGATATAACACCTGCTGACTTTACGAAGCAAACAGCAGAATCATTAAAGGCTGCTAAATAAAGTGAAACTTCAATCAGTGGGGGTTTTGCCTCATCCCCACGGATAGTTAGTTGAACCAATCGGGCTTTTATGGGCAGTTGATCTCCCTCCCACCTATGCTTTTCGTTCTTCTTAAGAACTAAGGTGGGAGTCTTACTGCCCGTTAATGTGGGATAAATTTATTAGGACATATCAATTATTGATATGTCCTATTTTCAAAAGGAGTGATACCTATGAATCGATTGAAAGCTTCGAAACTTGATCTATTGATTTATGTCGGACCAGCGTTGCTTTTACTATTGGGAATTGTTTATATACCTATCGTACAAACAGGCTATTTTGGCTTAATGGAATGGAATGGGATTGGTCAGAAAACATTTGTTGGGCTTGAAAACTATTTAACATTGCTACAAGATTCGAAATTTTGGAGTAGTGCTTACCATTCGCTTATTTTAGCAGCGGCTTCAATTATTAGCCTTATTTTTTACTTAACGATTTCATTCATTTTAGCAAGCCGCATTAAGGGTGCGAATCTACTACGTAAAATTTATTTGATTCCTATGTTACTAGCTTCTGTTGCAATTGCACAACTTTGGATGAAAATTTACAATCCATCGAACGGGATGCTTAATATGTTTTTAATGAAACTTGGTTTCGAAAATCCACCTGCATGGCTTGGAGATGCAAATTTAGCGCTCTATGCAATTATTGTGCCAACAATTTGGCAATATGCGGGTTTTTATATTCTTATTTATTATGCAGCATTAAAAAATGTTCCGGAATCTCTTGTTGAGGCAGCGCGTATTGATGGCGCATCTTCATTCCAAATTGCACTTAAAATTAAATTGCCGTTAATTATGAACGTTGTGAAGGTAACAATCATACTTGCAGCAGTTGGATCATTAAAATATTTCGATTTAATTTACATTATGACTGGCGGTGGGCCAAGTGGTTCAAGCGAAGTAATGGCCTCGTATATGTACAATACGGCCTTTAATAAATTTGATTTTGGCTATGGTAGTGCGATTGGTTTCTTCTTATTAGTCATTTGCCTCGTGGCGACATTCATAATCCAACGTTTGACTATCGCTGACAAGGATCTTTACTAGAAAGGATGGAACAGCTATGGATACGTTAAATGAAAAATTAAAAATGCCAGAAGTAATAACGAAGAAGACATCTGAGCGCAGCTTTATGCAACGCATTGGAAAAGCTGCACTTTATGTCGTATTGATTGGCATTGCGATTATACAGTTATTCCCTATATATTGGCTTTCACTATTTTCTTTGAAAAACAACTATGAAATCTTTAATTTATCACCACTTGCATTACCGGAAGAATTACGCTTTGAAAACTACGTTAAAGTATGGACAGAAGGCAATATAGCAACATACTTTTTTAACAGTATTTTTTACACAATTTCAGCGGTTATTTTAACAATTTTATTTGCAAGTATGGTTACCTTTGCGATTACGCGTTTGCAATGGAGAGGACATAAGCTTGTACTCGGTCTTTTTATGCTAGGGCTGATGATTCCTATCCACTCTACGCTTATTCCATTGTTTAATACGTACACGGCCATTGGGTTGATTAATCATCCACTTTCACTGATCTTGTCTTATACGGCATTTAATATGCCCGTTACGATAATGATTTTACTAGGATTTTACGAAGCATTATCACATGAAATTGAGGAAGCAGCCATTATTGATGGTGCGTCTATCCATCAAATATTTTTCCGAATTACATTGCCAATGACAGCTCCAGTAATTGCTACCGCATCAATCATTAATATGATTTACAACTGGAATGAATTTGTTTTCGTAAACACATTTATTAGCTCAGATGAACTGAAAACCCTGACAGTAGGGATTCAAAACTTTATTGGACAGTACTCGACAGATTGGGGTGCTATAGGTGCAACGCTAATGTTTAGTATCATTCCAATATTGATTATCTTCCTTATTTTAAGTGATCGTATCGTTGAAGGGATTGCTGCAGGTTCTGTAAAAGGCTAAGGAGGAATTATTATGTTACAACAAACATTTTCAAAACTATTTATCGTTTGCGAATGGATAATGAATCTGTTGCTACTGAATTTGCTGTTTATATTTTTTAGTTGCGCAGGGCTTATTCTATTTGGATTTGCACCGGCGTATACAGCAATGAGTCTTGTTTTTAAACAGCTCTATGAGGGAGAAGATGTACGAGTTATTCGTAGCTTTTATACAATTTTTAAAAGTGAACTTATTAAGAGCAATAAATTTGGTCTTTTATATGGCTATATGTTTATGCTCTTATTTATTAATTTTTTGTTTATTCAAACGTTACCAGCAACGATTCAAACAGCAGCGATGCTAGTACTCATTGTACTTACTATACTTGTGTTAGGGAGTAGTTTATACATCTTTCCGTTGTATATGAAGTTTGAGTCTACCGTTTGGTTACTGATTAAAAATAGCTTACTTTTAGCAATCGCCTTTTTACCACGTACAATTTTTACACTCATTTTAATTTTTGCAGTGGCTGTTATTTGTTTTTATCAACCAATTCTTATTTTTCTAATGGGGTTCAGTAGTATTTGTGCGATTACGACGCTAACGAGTCAACCATGTATTCAAAAAATAACTTATACAACTTAAGGAGTGTTAATATGATTCAAAATCCGATTTTAACAGGCTTTAATCCAGATCCTTCGATTTGCCGCGTTGGCGATGATTATTATATTGCAGTATCTACATTTGAATGGTTTCCAGGTGTAGGCATTTACCATTCAAAAGATTTAGCGAATTGGACACTTGTACGTAGACCATTAGAGCGCCTTTCTCAATTGAATATGATCGGTAATCCAAATTCTGGTGGCGTTTGGGCACCTTGTCTTACATACAGTGATGGACAATTTTGGCTTATTTATAGTGATATTAAAGTGGTTGAGGGGCAATGGAAAGACGGACATAATTACTTAGTAACTGCTACAAATATTGAAGATGAATGGTCAGAGCCAATTTATTTAAATAGCGCAGGATTTGACCCATCTTTATACCATGATGAGGATGGGAAAAAATATCTTTTAAATATGGTTTGGGATGCCAGATATAAAAATCATTCGTTTTATGGAATTAGTATTCAAGAGTATAATCACGAAAAAAAATCTCTTGTCGGGGAACGTAAAATCATTTTCAAAGGAACAAGCGCTAAGCTGACAGAGGCACCACATCTTTATAAAATAGACGGCTATTATTATTTATTAACGGCGGAAGGGGGCACACGCTATGATCACCGTGCAACAATTGCGCGTGCATCATCTATTGAGGGACCGTATGAATTGTCGCCACATAATCCGTTGATTACGGGATTCTTTACACCGGAGGAAACATTACAGAAAGCTGGGCATGCTTCACTCGTTCAAACGCATACAGATGAATGGTATTTGGCCTATTTAGTTGGTCGTCCACTGCAAGATGAAAATAAACCAATACTTGATCCACGCGGCTATTGCCCATTAGGACGTGAAACTGCAATTAGCAAAATTGAATGGAAAGACGGGTGGCCAGTTGTAGTTGGGGGTAATTATCCACAACTACAAGTTGAGGCGCCTGCTATTACGCCGCAACCCATAGGTAATCCAGCACCAACTACCACGTATTTTAATAGTGAACTGCCTTTGGATTTTCAAACATTGCGTCAACCGATGGACAGTTTTGCAACATTGCTAGAACGTCCTGGCTATTTACGTTTAATTGGAAAAGAATCCTTAACATCAAAATTTAAGCAAGCATTCGTTGCAAGGCGTTGGCAGGATTTCGAATTTGAAGCAGAAACAAAGGTAGATGTATCGCCAACAACATTCCAACAATATGCAGGGCTTGTAAATTACTATAATACAGAAAATTGGACTGCTCTTGATATTACATTCGATGAAGAACTAGGGCGTGTTCTGACAATTTTAAGTAATGACAATACGGCTTTTAGCGAGCCTTTAGAAAAGCCAGTCGCCCTTCCTGAAAAGGGTGAAGTTTATTTGAAGGTATGTGTTGAAGCAAATGTTTATCAGTATAGTTATTCACTAAATGGGACGGACTGGGAAGAAGTAGGCCCGAAATTTGAAAGCTATAAGTTGTCAGATGATTATGTGCAAGGTGGAGGTTTCTTTACAGGGGCCTTTGTTGGTATGCATTGCGTAGATTTAGTGAAGCAATCCCTTCCTGCTGATTTCGAATACTTCCGTTATCAACCAAAATAATTTAATGAAATATGGAATAGCGTCACGTTAATACCTATTACGCTAGAATTTAAAAAATATAGAAACCCTTCTTAAGAGAAATCTTAGGAGGGGTTATTTAGGCAGAAATGCAAGAAATTAAACTAGCCGAACTCAAGAGATTTAAGCCCAAACCTCGGTGTACGAAAGAACCATATGGAGAAGCTTATAACCATCAAGGCACCAATGTAGCTGTGGTAACTTTGAAGGATTTACAGTGTTAATTGTCGAAAGGTATAATAAAATACTTACATATATAGGTAATTTTGGAGGTACTTTTTTATTTCACAGCTTCTTCATTCAGCCAAAAGGGCTTAAATGAAATAAAGTGGACCTTATTGAATTTAGTTTTTTTAAATATACTGAATATTTTTGAAATATGGATATTGGGAGGG
>JAZUES010000144.1:0-16082 GCA_045640265.1 Solibacillus sp. | reverse complement strand
CGAAAAGCAAAAGTAAATATTAAAAAATTCATTCAAGTCTTATATTCAGAAATTATTAGTAAGGTAAATTAGTCGGATTTTGTCGGATTTTGTAACCATCGATTACTATTAATTTTAGGCTAGTCCTGAATTATATTTTTAGGAGGAACTATATTTTGAAAAAGTTTAAAATTAGTTTAGCCGCGCAAATTTTAATCGGCCTTGTATTAGGGGTAATCGTTGGCGCCATATATTATGGCAATACTAACGTTCAAACATACTTACAACCACTTGGTGATATTTTCTTAAACTTAATTAAGATGATCGTTGTACCGATTATTATTTCGACATTAATCGTTGGTGTTGCTGGAACTGGTGACATTAAACAATTAGGGCGTCTTGGCGGTAAAACACTTATTTATTTTGAAGTTATTACAACAATCGCAATTGTTGTTGGTTTATTAGCAGCGAACCTATTCCAACCAGGTGCCGGTATTGATATGAGCAGTCTTCAGCAGACGGATATTTCTTCTTATGTAGAAACAACAGAAGCTCAAGAAGACCAAGGACCCTTCCACGTTATTGTAGATATCGTGCCGAAGAACATTATCAATGCAATGGCTGAAGGCGATATGCTCGCAATTATCTTCTTCTCTGTATTGTTCGGTTTAGGGGTAGCAGCTATTGGTGAACGCGGTAAACCTGTGCTCGCATTTTTCCAAGGTGTTGCAGATGCCATGTTCTGGGTTACAAACTTAGTTATGAAATTTGCTCCAATTGGGGTATTTGGACTTATCGGTGTAACCGTTTCCAAATTTGGATTATCCTCTCTTGTTCCATTGGGCAAATTAGCTATTTTGGTATACGCAACAATGTTTTTCTTCATTATCGTTGTCTTAGGATTAACAGCACGTATATTTGGTATTAACATTTTCAATTTAATTCGATTAATTAAAGATGAGCTAATTTTAGCTTACTCTACTTCATCATCAGAATCTGTATTACCTCGTATTATGCAAAAAACGGAAAAGATGGGTGCGCCTAAGGATATCGTTTCATTCGTTATTCCAACAGGTTATTCCTTCAACTTAGATGGTTCAACGCTTTACCAAGCTATCGCAGCGCTTTTCATTGCGCAAATGTACGGGATTGATCTTTCGATTATACAACAAATTACATTAATGCTTGTATTAATGGTTACGTCGAAAGGGATTGCAGGTGTTCCTGGGGTATCATTCGTTGTACTTCTTGCAACACTAGGCTCTGTCGGCATTCCAGTTGAAGGCTTAGCGTTCATCGCCGGGATTGACCGTATTTTAGATATGGCACGCACTGTTGTAAATGTAGTTGGTAACACATTAGCAGCACTTGTTATGGCAAAATGGGAAAAACGTTTTGACGATAAGAAATTTGCTGAATACCAAAAAGAAAACTTAAAGTAAAATAAAAATCTCCGCACGTTTGGATCACCAATCGTTGCGGAGACTTTTTTTATTTTATGACTTTTGCTAAATAAGCACGAATTGACTCTTCGCCATTCTGCAAAGCTTCTTGTTGACGTGCCTCATCCATCATGATTTTTTCTTCTGCCTTTTCAATAATGGCTTCCACTTGCGCTTGTGGTACGACGATAACACCATCGCTATCTCCGACAATATAATCACCGGACTCCACAACGACATTTCCTACAGATACAGATACGCCAACAAACCCACCGCCATGTTTATTGCCTGCAGCAACCGTTGTACCTAATGCAAACACCGGGAAATTGATTGCTTTCACAGCCTCTAAATCACGAATGACGCCGTCTACAACAAACCCTTGCACACCAACACCTTGTGCTAGTTGCATAACAAAATCTCCTGCGACTGCGCGATTGGTATTGCCTTTTGCGTCAATAACTAAAATATCCCCCTTTTTTGCTTTACTAATTGCTTCTAGTACCGCTCTATTTTCCCCATCTGGTAAGCGTACCGTTAATGCACGACCTGCAATTTTAAAATGATTGGCTAGTGGCTTAATTTGAGCTGCAATATTCGTATGGCCCCCCGTCGCATCGGAAAGTGCCGTTGTCGGCAATGCCCGTAATCGCTGCTCGATCGTCATCATTGTCATAATTCCATCCCCCTTGACTTATACTGTTACAAATTGTAAACATATTTAGCATAATCGATATCACTTTTCCATAGCAATATGTTTCAAATACGTGTTGTAATCTTATCCATTTTGGGAACACTAGTTACAATAAAAGGGGGACGTATTATGGACAATCCACTCATTGAAAAAGTTGAGAATGATATTAAAGGGACCATCTATAAAATCAAAACCTTTGATATTGATGTCGTTGCTCGGTTAACTGGTGGCATTGCACCGACCATATCTTATATGCATAATGATAAAGATGTAACAGATGACATTCGCGCAATACGTTTTCACTTTGACAATCCTGCTTCTTATATCGAAGACTATGCTACATTCCAGTCGATGCTATTTGAAAAAGAACAGCGTGCTGTCAATGAATTGTATGAATCCATTAGTCTAAAGCCCAAAAATATGTCGACTGGCAAGCAAATTTTATGGAGCTTTTTTGTTTTTTTACTTGTGATGCTCCCACTTTTTGTTATTTTACTAATCAATTAAAAAGGACTTATTGTAGAGGTATGTTCCTCATACAATAAGTCCTTCATTTTATTTACGTAAATGACTAGTTTGTTCTAGCATATGTCCGATGCGTGATACCACATCTTCTACTTGCGCTGGATTTTTCATTAAATCGTAATCATTAATATCAACACGTAATACTGGGCATGCATTGAAGTTATTAATCCAATTTTCATAACGTCCGTGCATTTCCTCCCAATACGTATGAGGTGTTTGTTGCTCCATCTCACGACCACGCTCATGAATACGACCAATTACGTCATCAATTGAACCTTCCAAATAGACAAGTAAATCTGGGTGTGGGAAGTATGGTGTCATCACCATTGCATCAAATAAATTCGTATATGTTTCGTAATCTGTTGGTGTCATTGTGCCTTTATCGAAATGCATTTTTGCGAAGATGCCTGTATCTTCATAAATCGAACGATCTTGAATAAAGCCACCACCGTATTCAAAAATACGCTTTTGTTCTTTAAAGCGCTCTGCTAAAAAGTACACTTGTAAATGAAAGCTCCACTTTTCAAAGTCATCATAAAATTTATCTAAATAAGGGTTTGTATCAACCTTTTCATATGATGTACGGAAGTTTAGGCTTTGTGCTAGCGCTTTAGTCATTGTCGACTTACCGACACCAACTGTTCCTGCAATTGTAATCACAGCATTGGCAGGAATATTGTATTTTTCTCTTAAATTCATTTTTGATGCAAACTCCTTTGTTGTAACTTTTCTTCTACTACTTTTAACACGTACTGTAGATCGTCTTCATTTTTCACGAAATCGAGCTCGTCCCCATTTAGCTGAATAACCGGGATCTCTGGATGCATCTTTTCAAAATGACCAATAAACGTATGGTAATCGCTCGCAAGCTGTTCCATATAGTCGCGTGTAATATTTTTTTCAAATTCACGACCGCGCATGGCGATTCGCTTCATTAATGTATCTAAACTTGCATGTAAATATATAACCATATTTGGCTTTGGCATATCTGCCGTTAAAATTTGATAAATGGCTTCGTATTTTTCATATTCTGAAGGCTTTAGCGTACGCTTCGCAAAAATTAAATTTTTGAAAATATGATAATCCGCCACAACCGAACCTTGTTGTTCAAGAATTTGATTGATATCTGCCAATTGCTTATAGCGATTGCACAGGAAGAACATCTCTGTTTGGAAGCTCCATTCGTCAATATTTTGATAGAATTTCCCCAAAAATGGATTTTCATCTACAATCTCTTTTAATAAATGAAAGTCAAACGTTTGTGAAACGGCCTTAGATAATGAGGTCTTCCCTACACCAATCGGACCTTCTACTGTTATAAATGGCACAGACACTGGAAGTCCCCCTTCTCTCTTTATAGTCAGTGCCTTTCATTTTATCACAACGGTTTATAGACAACAAAACAAACAATTCCATTTAAGCGAAAACGACACGCAATGTCGAACAACTGTCATCTTTTAGTCAAATTGTGTGTATGCATGTTCTTTCAGCTGCTCTAAATAATCGCGTTCTGCTTCATACGCTGCCTCTATTCTTTCTGATTTTCCTCTTCTTCTATCGCTTGTTCTTTTTCTGCAAAAACATTATCTATTATTGTTTGACTGACGTCTTGTTGTTGCCCTAAGCTATGAAGCACTTCAAATAGTTGATCCTCTAATTGAGTTTATGACGCTTCCTCACTGTCTGCTAGCTTTTCATGGGTTTCTTCCAGTTGCTCAAGTTATTCTTCATATTGCTGCTCTAATTGCTCAAACTGCGTTTCATATTGTTCTCTTACTATAATTAATACATCCTGGGATTCATTTAATGTCTACTAACTCCATACTTGAAACAACTCCGAGTGCTATACTTTTTTGAGCTTGAATATACTTATCAAAGCACTGCTGATCTTTCATTTTTTTCTACCGCATAGCCTGTGAATTATCTATATAGGTTCTCTTTAACTCAACAAGGTTCTTTTTATATTTCCCTGAAATAATTTCCTTTCTATTTTCGTATAGCTTTTTGATTTTATGAATGGCCTGTTCCCTATTCACTTCGAATGCTTTTTCCTCATATTCCATTTGTTTTTGCAGTTCAATTACTTGCTGGTCATATTGTTTATGTAAGGTTTCTTTTATTTGGATTTCACTTTTTTCAATCATTTGTTGTTTCGGTTCAAATTGTTGTTCTAGCATGTCATATTGCTCTTTAAAAGTAACTTTGTCCATCTTCAAACAATTTTTCATCATAACACGGATTATTCACCTATCGCTTGAACATTTCAAGTCGTGCTACACTACTATCTAAGGAGCGATTTATTATGACTATGACAAACAAAGATCACTTTTACATGCAAGAAGCACTCGTAGAAGCACAAAAAGCGGCAGCACTTGGTGAAGTACCAATTGGTGCTGTAATCGTCTATCAAGATGAAATTATTGGACGTGCCCATAATTTACGTGAAACGACACAAAACGCACTAACACATGCCGAAAGTATGGCCATTCAACAAGCTTGTAAAAAAGTCGGCAGTTGGCGTTTAGAGGAAACAACCCTTTATGTAACATTAGAACCTTGTCCAATGTGTGCAGGGGCAATTTTACAATCTCGTATTCCACGCGTTGTGTACGGAGCACGTGATGTGAAGGCTGGTTGTGTGGACTCTTTATATCGATTACTTAATGACGCACGTTTCAATCACGAATGTGAAGTGACAGAAGGTGTATTAGCAGATGAATGCGGACAAATTTTAACGGATTTTTTCCGCGCACTACGCGAACGAAAAAAAATGGAGAAATTAGCGCGAAAAAAACTAGCTGAAGAGTAGGTGAAGGAGTGGACGGGTTTTCAACATTTGATACAACTCATGTTACTTGGCTTATTAGTATTGGTTTGTTTTTAATTATTTCAATATATTTTTATCGTTATTTATCAAACAAAAATAGACGACTATACCAACGTGTCATTTTCTGGGTATTACTAATGTTAGAACTGGCAAAGCAGCTGTATTTGCTAAAAACGAATCAGTATTCTTATTGGAGTCCTCCGCTTCATTTGTGTGGCTTAGGGATATTTATTGCAGGATGGCATGCGTATACACCCGGCCGTACCACCGCTACACTACTGTACGCCCTAACCTTACCTGGTGCTGCAATTGCACTCTTATTTCCAGGTTGGACAAATGATCCAGTCGGGGGCTTTTTACATATTCATAGTTTTGTTTTTCATGCGCTTCTTATTGCCTTCGTCTGTTCGCTTATCGTGACAAAGCAATTGGAACTCTATCGACATGACTTATGGCGTGCAGCCGTGTTTTTACTTATCACCGTACCACCCATTTATTTTTATAATGCGTACTTTAAGACAAATTTTATGTTTTTAAATCGTCCCGTAAAAGGCACACCTCTACAATGGTTGTTTGATGCATTTGGTGCATCAGGTTATTTAGTGAGTCTAACAGGGGTAATCGTCATACTCTGGATACTTTTATATTTGCCGATAAAACGAAGAGAGCTAAAAGGATGATTTCATCGCTTTAGCTCTCTTTATTAAATAAGTGTATGTGCAAACTTTGACACTTGCTTTAGTTTTTCAAGATTCGTAGAGGTTGTTATGTGCATCGCCTCCAAAAGCTCCACTACTTTTTCTGTTGCGACGTTTCCAGTTGCCCCTGGTGAAAATGGACAGCCCCCTAACCCTGCAATGGAGCTATCAAACTTTGTGATGCCTGCTTGTAGAGCCGCTACTATATTTGCATAAGCAAAGCCATTTGTGTCGTGGAAATGCGCTACAAAAGTTGTATGTGGGAAATCTTCTTTTAACTTAGTAAAACGTTCATAGACGATACGGGGATTTGCCTGTCCATTGGTATCTCCAATCGAAACTTCATCGACTCCATGCGAGATAAAATGACTCACAACGCGCTTCACTTGCTCATAACTCACGTCACCTTCATATGGACAGCTGAAACACATCGACACGTACCCACGAATAAAAAGCTTACTGGCCTTTGCTTGTTCAAACAATGCCTCACATTCTGTTAATGACTCGGCGATCGTTCGATTAATATTTTTTTGATTAAACGTTTCACTAGCACCCACAAATACAGCGACTTGTGGTGCACCGGCTTCAATTGCGCGCGTCAATGCCTTTACATTTGGTGTTAAAGCAATAAATGTCATCCCAAGTTCCTTACAATATGCCGCAATTTCAGTTGCATCAGCCATTTGTGGCACCACTTTTGGATGCACAAAGGAAGCCGTTTCAATCCGCTGAAACCCTGCTTCAGATAGCTGTTTAATAAGCTGCTTTTTTTGCTCAGTTGGCACAAAGTTTGTTTCATTTTGTAACCCATCCCGTGGACCAACTTCAATGATTTCTACTTCGCTTGGAAAATACATGTTCGCTCACCCCTTCGTCTAGTAACCGTTTAAGTTATATGAATTTCCTAAAATATAACAAATTTTAGTGTGCAAGTAAACTAAGCACACAACCTCTATAAATCTTTTTCAAATACAATTTTATGACGACCCTTTTCATCTATAAATGTCTCTGTAATAGCAAAGCCTGCCTTTAAATTAACAATGAGCATGGCCTTTTTCCCATTGCGCCCATATGTACGAACCCGTTTGTAACCTTGCTCTTTACACCATTCATGCTGCGTGTTCATACATTTTAACGCAATACCTCGTCGTTGGAACTTTGGATGTACTCCGCCTAGCCAACTATAAAACACACCATCTGGATGCTCGTAGCCAAATTTAAAGCCCATCACTTTCTGTTCTTCCACCGCAAGTACTGCTATAAAGTTCTTCTTATTTTGCAGTTTTTGTTCTTTGAATACATCTCCGTCAAATACTGCTTTGTGCACTTCTTGAATACCTGCTAGCCACTTCTTTGGAATCGTTTGCTCAAATATTAAAATATCCATACATTCACCTCCAAATTTAGAAAAAACACCAACTCGTCTTTAATAAAAACAAGTTGGTGTATGCATCAATCAATTATTTTGCAGAAATAACTTCTACGCCGCCCATGTATGGACGTAATACTTCTGGAATCACAACTGATCCATCCGCTTGTTGGAAATTTTCTAAAATAGCTGCTACTGTACGACCGATTGCAAGGCCTGAACCATTTAATGTGTGTACGTATTCTGGTTTTGCGTTTGCTTCACGACGGAAACGGATGTTAGCACGACGCGCTTGGAAATCTTCAAAGTTTGAACAAGAAGAAATTTCACGGTACATATCTTGTGCTGGAATCCATACTTCTAAATCGTATTTTTTCGCAGCAGTAAAACCTAAGTCCGCTGTACACATTTTTAATTTACGGTATGGTAAGCCTAAAAGTTGTAATACTTTTTCAGCATGTCCAGTTAAAAGTTCTAATTGCTCATAAGAATCTTCTGGTTTCACAAAGCGTACTAATTCGACCTTGTTAAATTGGTGCTGACGGATTAAACCACGTGTATCACGACCTGCAGAACCGGCTTCTGAACGGAAGTTAGCGCTGTAAGCTGTAAATGCTTGTGGTAGCATATCTGCTGATAAAATTTCATCACGGTAATAGTTTGTCACGGGTACTTCTGCTGTTGGAATTAAGAAGTAATCCACTTCATCTTCTTCACGTACTAATTTAAATACGTCTTCTTCAAACTTCGGTAATTGACCTGTGCCAATAAGTGAATCGCGGTTAACGATTTGTGGAGGCATCATTTCTGTATAGCCATGTTTGTCAGAATGTAAATCCATCATGAAGCTAATCAATGCACGTTCTAAACGAGCACCTAAGCCTTTATAAAATAAGAAACGGCTACCTGTTACTTTTGCGCCGCGCTCAAAGTCTACGATATCTAACTCTTTTGCGATATCCCAGTGTGGTTTTGCTTCAAATTCAAATGTCGGTACATCGCCCCAAGTATACTCTTCTACGTTGTCGTCTTCTTCCATACCAACTGGCACAGATTCATGTGGAATGTTTGGTAAGCGCATCATCATATCTTTGAATTCTTCTTCGATCGTGTTCAGTTCAGCGTCTAATACTTTAATTTCATCGCCTACTTCACGCATACGTGCGATAACGCCACTTGCATCCTCTTTGTTGCGTTTCATCACAGAAATTTGCTCTGATACTTTGTTACGCTCTGCTTTTAATTCCTCTGTTCTTGCGATTAACTCACGACGTTTTGTGTCTAAGTTTTCGAAGTTATCTAAGTTTCCTAAGTCTTCATTACGCGTTAAAAGTATTTTTTTTACTTCTTCAAAATTATCGCGTACACGTTTAATATCTAACATGTTGATTCCTCCTAGTGTTTATGAAATGATGATCTTGAGCGCTTTCACGCGTTAATGTATTAGCAAAATAAATACAAAAAAGCCCTCAATCCCCATGAAAGGGACGAGAGCTACCCGCGTTGCCACCCTAATTGAATAGAAAAATCTATTCCACTTATCATTTAACGACTCTGGTAAGCCGGCTTAAGCCTACTAAATTTTCAGCAAAAGCATCTCAAGGACGGATTCACAAGTGTTTTTATCAGCTTCCACCACCCGCTGACTCTCTTTAAAAAACGTGCTTGTTACTACTTCCTATCATCGAATTCATTTATAAATTTAAATTTACTGTACTATATACGTTACCTTTTTGCAAGTTCTCACTAACAGAATTTGCTATAACATTTAACATGCTATACTTTTCTGACCTTATCAATTAATATAAAAAACAATTACTCTTTAAGGTCAAAAGGGAGGTATATGAATGTTATTTTTCCAATTACAAAAAGAAAATACAATTCCACTATATGAACAACTTTATATTGGAATAAAAAATGCAATCATTTCTCAGCAGCTCAAAGTTGGATCCCGTCTTCCTTCTAAGCGTGAACTCGTTGAATTCTTTAACATTAGCCAAACGACAGTTGAACTCGCCTATGCTCAGCTTGTCGCAGAAGGTTATATTACATCAAAACCACGGATTGGTTACTTTGTAGAGGAAATCGATGAATTACCGTTTATAACAGCTAAAAAATCGATTCCAATCAAGCAGGCCGAAGCTCCCCCTGAAAAATCGTATGCCATTGATTTTTCGTCCGCAAAAATTGATGAAGATGCCTTTCCCTTTTCAACATGGCGTAAATATGCAAAGGATGTACTTGATACACCATTTAAGCAACTACTACAAACTGGGGAGCGTCAAGGCGAACTTACTTTACGAATTGAAATCGCCAATTACTTGCAGCAATCCCGTGGCATTGATTGTAACCCTGAGCAAATTGTCATCGGCTCTGGTACCGAACAGCTATTACCGATGATTTTAAAGTTATTCGGTGATCATGCTATGCTGGCACTTGAAAATCCAGGTTACTCACCTATTCCGCGTAATCAGTTAGAGACTTTAGCGATACCAATCGATGTTGACGCAGACGGTCTCATTGTTGAACAATTACAAAAGACGGCTGCTAATATCGTATATGTTACACCTTCACACCAGTTTCCAACTGGCGCTGTACTCTCAGCAAATCGACGAACACAGCTCTTAAAATGGGCAGCACAGGCATCGAATCGCTATATTATAGAAGATGATTACGACAGTGAATTTCGTTATATCGGAAAGCCAATTCCCGCTCTACAGGGCTTAGATCAAAATGACCGCGTGATTTATTTAAGCACATTCACAAAATCACTCATGCCATCCCTGCGCGTTGCATTTTTTGTGTTGCCACCAACATTAGTGAACCTCTACCAAGACAATTTTAATTACTATTCATCTACCGTCCCTCGCTTTGAACAGCATATTCTAGCGAATTTTATGAAGGACGGGCATTTTTCAAAGCATCTAAATCGCATGCGTAAAATTTACCGAAAAAAACATGATAAGTGCATCGAGATTTTCTCCACTTATTACCCTCAAATTGAAATTTCAGGAGACGCTGCAGGAACGAACATTTTAATTGCAATGTCACATAATCAGACCGAACAACAGCTATATAAATTAGCATTAGAAAATAATATTCATATTATTCCACTATCCAATTATTACTTAACGCCTCAACAATTCAAAAAACGTGTTTTTTCTCTCGGCTTTGGAAATCTACCGCTTGATGAAATTGATGTGATGATTCATCAACTCATGCAAATTTGGACCATTCAAAAGCAAGCTTAAATCCAATAACTGGTGTCTAATTTTTTGGCACCAGCTTTTAAGACACAATATCAATATTATAATGTTCCACCCATTCGTGTAGCTGAATCAAATACGCAAGTAACTGTGGTCCTGCCATTAACTGACCAAACCACGGAATATGAAACGATTTGCCCCCACTCTTTATTAACTGTTGTAATTTTTCTTTATCGAATAGCTCATATAAAACTGATTCTTTATTCAATAAAATTTGTTGTAGTTGGTTTTGAACAAGTGCTGTATATCGAGGATGATAGGTTTTTGGATATGGATTTTTTTTGCGATACGCCACTTCTTTTGGCAATACATCAGAAAATGCTTGTCGTAAAATTCCCTTTTCCATTCCTCCGCTATTTTTCATTTCCCATGGAATATTCCATACATATTCAATAACAGTATGATCCGCAAACGGTACTCTTACTTCCATACTTGCCCCCATCGTCATGCGGTCATTTCGCTCTAATAAAGTTTGCATAAAGAATTGATTATTTAAGTAGAATAATTTTTGCCGTTCCTGCTCTACCTCATTCCCTATAAATGCTGGCATTTCTGTTAACGCTTGCTCATACGTTGCGTGCAAAAATGCAGGTAATTGCAGTCGCTGTTGCCAAGTTGGGTTTAACATAGCCTCACGCTCGCTAGTAGAACGTAACCATGGAAATACAGAGGCATGCTGTTGTTCATAAAACCAAGGATAGCCACCAAACACTTCATCTGCACATTCCCCAGACAGACCTACCGAAAAGTTGTTTTTCATTTCCTTACAAAATAAATAAAGTGAGCTATCGATATCTGCCATACTGGGCATATCTTTTAACAACATGGCATCTTTCAATGCCTCTACTAATGCGTCCTGCGTTAAAGTAACCGTACGATGATCTGTTTTATAGCGTTGCCTCATTTGATCAATCCAGTACCCATCTTGAGTCGTTTGAAAGGCGTTTCCTTCAAAATAAGTATCATTATCTTCATATGAAACCGAATATGTTGCCAACGTTTGATTATGATAAGAAAGTTGTTTTGCTGCTATAGCAGTGATAATACTCGAATCAAGACCACCTGAGAGCATCGTACAAATCGGTACATCACTTATTAACTGACGAATGATGGCATTCTCAACCAATTCTCTTACATGGGCACGCGTTTCTTCCAATGTATGAACATGTTCTTTACTTTCAACTTCCCAATAACGCCACATTTTCGTTCCCTGCTTCGTGACAATCATGGCATGAGCTGGCTTTAGCTCTTTAATACCTTTAAAAATAGCATGACCTGTTATTCGTGAAGGTCCTAAACTTAATAATGCCGCAATTCCATCTGTATCAACGCTTGATTTTACTAAAGGATGCGCTAACAATCCTTTGATTTCAGAGCTAACTAAAATTCCACTTGCTAACTGTTGATAAAATAACGGCTTTACCCCTAGTCGGTCACGACATAAAAAGAAGGTTTCGTCCTGCTCATTCCAAATGGCAAATGCAAAAATTCCATTTAAGAAATCCACACATTTTTCTTTCCATTGTATATACGCCGTTAATAACACCTCGGTATCGGATGTCGTATTAAATGAATGTCCATATGCCATTAATTTTTCGCGAATTTCACTAGCGTTATAAATTTCTCCATTGTAAACAATCGTATTCCCTTGCTTTGTCATCGGTTGATTACCACCTTGTAAATCAATGATTGCTAACCGTTGATGACCAAGTAATACGTGTTTATTTTTATAATACTCTTCTGCATCTGGACCTCGATGCGTTAATGTACGATTCATTTTTTCAATAACCTTGATATCATCCGATAAATCTTTCAGAAAATCAATCCAACCAACAAAACCACACATCGTTATCCCTCCATAGCCATACTATATGTTAGGAATGGATATGTTAAAATTTGTCCATAAAAAAAGAAGCATTTCTTTTAAGAAAATACTTAAAAGAAGTGCTTCTCATTATTAAAGTACGCCGCCTACAAAGCCGAATACACCGTTCCATAAGTTACCGAAGAAATTTCCAATAGCTTGGAAGAATAAAGACATCTTTCCGGCACGTTCTACTGCTTCAGTAGTAACAACATCTGTTGAAATATCTGAACCATCGATATAACCGTGATCTGTACCCTCAGTACGTTCAACAATTACTTTTCCGACTACTTGATCGGCTTTTACACCTGCTTCAAGTTCATCTACATCTAAAACCAATTTCGGAATGTATAATTCTTTTTCACTTGATTTCACCATAATTGAAATGGGTTCTTTTGCTGCAATTTTCACTGCATCTTCTTTACCCTTTTTGACATCAACTGTTTTTTGCTCTTTAAATGTATAGTTTGCAGGTATAATTTCTTGCTTCGTAAATTGTCCAAAACCATAATCAAATAATTTTGCTGCTGCATCAAAGCGTGCTTTATATGAACCTACACCTTTTGAGTCAACGGCTTTCATAACAACCGCAATTAAACGTGTATCTCCACGTTTTGCTGTACCAGTAAATGAATGCCCAGCAAAATCAGTTGTACCTGTTTTTAATCCGTCTACACCTTCATATCCATAGACAAGTCCAGGTAACATGAAGTTCCAGTTTGACATATTAATAGCATCATCTGTACCTTCACGGAAAACTTTTTTCGAAATTTTTGCTGTTTCCAACATTTCAGGGTGATCTTTTAATAAGTGATATGCTAGTTTGGCAACTGAACGCGCAGGCATAACATTTTCATCACTCTCACCTGTACCAGCAGGATGCATACCTTGTAAGTCTGCATTATTTAAACCAGTTGAGTTGACAAATTTATAATCTTTTAAGCCAAGCTCTTCTGCCTTTTTATCCATCAGTTTTAAAAACTCTTTTTCAGTACCTGCAATTGTTTCAGCAATCGCAATTGTCGCTGCGTTCGCTGAATAAATCGCCATTGCTTCATATAACTCTCTAATCGTATATGTACCATCTGCACGTAGTGGCACATTACTTAAAGAACGATTATGTGAAATTTTATGTGTGTACTCTGTAACGCGGTATTCTTGATCCCATGTTATAGTACCTTCATCAATCGCGTCTAATAGTAAGTACTCGGTCATCATTTTTGTCATACTAGCAATCCCTAGCGGCGCACTAGCATTTTGTTCATATAAAATTTTTCCTGAATCTGCATCAATTAAAATCGAAGCATCTACTGTTAAGCCCAGATCTGTTTCCGCTGCATTTGTCGTAGCAGGTGCCATCGCCAACATGCTAAGTAATAACATTGGAATCAGTAAAAGACTCATGATTGATTGTTTGTTCACTTTTTTCACAAAGCTACCTCCAAATTTATGTTTTCTTATCTACGTCATTTTATCATACAAGTGTGTTCGAATGTGCTTCATATTAATAAAAAAACGCTACTATGTCAATTTGACGATAGTAGCGTTTGAAAGTTTCATAGTAATTATTGGATAGAATAGTTTGGTGCCTCTTTTGTGATTTGGACATCATGTGGATGTGATTCACGTAGACCTGCACCAGTCATTTTGATAAATTGTGATTTTTCACGTAAGTGCTCTAAATCTGGAGCACCGCAATAACCCATGCCGGCACGGATACCACCAACTAGTTGATGAATTGTATCAGCTAAAGGTCCTTTATAAGGAAGACGACCTTCAATACCTTCTGGAACTAATTTTTTCGCATCTTCTTGGAAGTAACGGTCTTTAGAACCTTTTTCCATTGCGCCAAGTGAACCCATACCACGGTAAACTTTGAAACGACGACCTTGGAAAATCTCTGTATCCCCAGGAGATTCAGAAGTACCTGCTAATAATGAACCAAGCATTACAATGTGCCCACCTGCAGCAAGTGCTTTTACGATGTCACCAGAATACTTAATACCTCCATCAGCGATAATTGCTTTGCCATATTCACGAGCAACTGTAGCTGCATCATAAACAGCTGTAATTTGAGGTACACCAACACCCGCAACAACACGAGTTGTACAAATAGAACCTGGTCCAATACCTACTTTAACTACATCAACACCTGCTTCAAATAATGCACGAGTACCTTCTGCAGTCGCTACGTTACCTGCAATAATATCTAAATCTGGGTATGCCGCACGAATATCTTTAATTGTATTTAAAACACCTTGAGAATGGCCGTGTGCTGTATCGATTACGATAATATCTACTTGTGCTTCTACAAGTTTCGAAATACGCATCATTGTGTCTTTAGAAACCCCTACAGCTGCACCAGCAACAAGTCGTCCATGTTTATCTTTCGCAGCATTTGGAAATTCAATTACTTTTTCAATATCTTTAATTGTAATTAAGCCTGTTAATTTACCGTCTTCATCAACAATTGGTAACTTTTCGATTTTGTATTGTTGGAGAATTTTTTCGGCATCTCCTAAAGTCGTTCCCACTGAAGCTGTGATTAAATCTTCTTTTGTCATTACTTCATCAATTTTTAATGAGTAATCTGAGATAAAGCGTAGGTCACGATTTGTAATGATCCCTACTAATTTTTGATCTTCCATGTTATTTACAATAGGAACACCTGAAATGCGATATTTACCCATTAAATGTTCTGCATCGAATACTTGATGTTCTGGAGTTAAGAAGAATGGATTTGTAATAACGCCATTTTCAGAACGTTTTACCTTTTCGACTTCTTCTGCTTGCTCATCAATACTCATATTTTTATGAATAATACCTAATCCACCTTGGCGAGCCATTGCAATCGCCATTTTTGATTCTGTTACAGTATCCATACCTGCAGAAATCATTGGAATGTTTAACTTAATATTTTTTGTTAATTGTACAGATAAATTAACATCTTTTGGTAATACTTCTGAGTGTGCTGGCACTAGTAATACATCATCAAATGTTAAACCTTCTTTAGCAAATTTTGTTTCCCACATTTTGAGATTTCCTCCTATTATAAATAAATATTATTGTAAGGTTAACAACGTGAACCTTGACTGTCAAGAATCTTAGAAAAGTAAAAAAATTCGGAATATAATATTTTACCTTTTATAGTGTATTCTTTTATCATACTACATTTTTTTGTAACAATAAAAAAATATGATTTATTAAAGAATATATTTTCAATTTATCAAAATTTTATTAGCCGTTATCTTCTTCATTATACTATTTCCAATAGCACAAATAATTTTAAACACAAAAAAACCACTGATTTCTCAGTGGTTTTACTTTTGCGAAGCGACGTCCTACTCTCACAGGGGGAAACCCCCAACTACCATCGGCGCTAAAGAGCTTAACTTCTGTGTTCGGTATGGGAACAGGTGTG
>JAZUES010000143.1:0-4160 GCA_045640265.1 Solibacillus sp. | reverse complement strand
ATCAAACTCTCCATAAAAGTTAGTTTGAAAGCTCATTTGCTTTGCTAGCGTATCAACTAAAAGTTGATATCTATTTTTGCTTCATTTAAGAAGCTTTGTTTCATTAACGTTGCTTGTTCAGTTTTCAAGGTTCATGTCGTTGTCTTAAGTGACAACTTATATATCTTATCATTTTTAAAATGTTTTGTCAACACTTTTTTAATAAGTTATATTTCATTGCTTATTAACTTGTAAGTTAATAACTTTAATTATTATACTATATTTCCTTCATATAATCAACATTATTTTAATGCTTACATGCATTTCGTAATGTTAAGTTTTCTAAAGGACTTCAACTATAATATCACTATTTATTTATAACGTCAATACAATATTTGAAGAAACTTTTTAAATACATTTCATGCACTTAATTTAATATCAACTAGAAAAACAAAGGAAATACGCGACTGTTTATAAAAACAAAACAATCGCGTATTTCTAATGAATTAATATTTTTTTGTAATAACGCGTGAAATATAGAAGCTTCTTTTGGAAGAAAGGTCAATAATCTCACCCGTTCTTGTTAGTTTCACCAATGGACGTGTCGGAGAATATTTATTGATATACATTACTTTACCTAATTCTAAATTTGATAGCTCAATTTGAGTTCCAATCGGTAAATCTACGACAATATCAACTAATGCTTGTACAACATTGGCTTCAAACTTTCCGAACTCTTCTTCTTTAATCATTTCAATTACTTTAAATGGTGATTGCTTTGATCGATATAGTCGTTCGCTTGTCATGGCATGGAAAACGTCTGCCACTGCAATAATTTGTGCAAAGTTTGATATGGAACCAATTCGCTCCCCTTTTGGATAGCCACTACCATCTAATCGTTCGTGATGCTGATAAATGGCTTCTTTCATTACTTCTTTAATGGCAGGTAAATTTTTCACAAGCGTATAACTGTACTGTGGGTGCTTTCGAACTTCCATGAATTCTGATTCTGTTAATGAACTCTTCTTTTCACGGATTCGTGCTGGAATTTTTGACATACCACAATCCGCTAACATACCTGCAATTGCTAATTGAATTGTAATTCCGCGTTCAAATCCTAATTTCTTGCCCATTATTGATGCAATTAAACCTGTAGCAATACAGTGATGGAATAAATAATCTTTTGGATTTGAATAACTATTTAAATCGAATATATAAGAACGATCTTCTAATACCTTTTCAATTAGCGGAATAATCATCCCACGTACTTTTGTAATATCAATTTTTCCACCAGCTTCCCAGTTAGAAAACTCTTTCTTTAATTGTGTTATGGCATCATTATAGTATGTTTCAAAACTTATGTATTTTGGCAACGAAACTGGAATTGTTTGAATTGAATTATCTTCATTTTGCTCTTCCACTTCAATATCCTGGTATACTAATACATTTTTTAAATTAAATAATTCAAAAACACGAATGAGTTCCGGTTTAACTTTTGTGTCTTTATAAATAATTGGATATTGTGTATTGGCAAAAATATCTTCTGCGATAACCTTTCCTAATCGCAATTCTTCTACTTTCATAAATACTGCTTCCAACTTCACAACCCCTTACATTAGTTACTTATTTACCATTGTATCGAATTTTTTAAATATTGAGAAGACATTTCGACACCCATTATATTATCATTTTCACTATCAGTCTCCTCGTCGTGACCTTTATACTATTATATTTTAAAAGTAGATAAAAATAAACAGAAAAAAGGTAATTTAAGTAGTTTAAATTACCCAAATTACCTTTTAGTAAATTATTCTTCGTTGTCTTCTATTTCTTCTTCTAACTCTTCCACATCATCGTCGTCTTTTTTCACACGTGCGACCGTTGCTACTAACTCATCATCAGAAAGACGAATTAAACGAACACCCTGTGTGCTACGACCAATGACAGAAATATCATTTATGTCCATACGAATTAACATGCCGTTAATTGTAATTAACATAATATCTTCGGAACCATCTACAGCTTTAACTGCACACATCTTACCGTTTTTATCGGTAATCTGCATTGTTTTAAGTCCTAAACCACCACGACTTTGTAAACGATATTCGGCTTCTGGCGTACGTTTCCCGTACCCTTTTTCTGTTACGACTAGAATTTCTTGACCCGGCTCTAAAATTTCCATGCCGACTACATGATCACCTTCGCGTAATTTTATACCGCGCACTCCTGCTGCTGTACGTCCCATTGAACGAATATCTTCTTCTTTGAAACGAACAAGCATACCTTCACGTGTACCAATAATAATTTCTTTTGTACCATCTGTTAAATGTACTGAAATTAAATCATCATCTTCACGTAATGTAATGGCGATTAAACCATTTGTACGGATGTTTGCGAATTGAATAACTGGTGTACGTTTTGTAACCCCTGTTTTTGTCGTAAAGATAAAGTAAGCATCTTCTTTAAATTCCGCTACACGGATCATTGCTGTTACTTTTTCACCTTTATCAATATTTAATAGGTTTACAATTGGTAATCCTTTTGCTTGGCGTCCAAATTCAGGGATTTCATAACCTTTTGCTCGGAATACTTTCCCTTTAGATGTAAAGAATAAAATCGTATCATGTGTCGATGTGAATAATAAATGTTCAACAAAGTCATCTTGATTTGTGCCCATTCCTTGAACACCACGACCACCACGTTTTTGTGAACGATACGTATTGGCTGCTAAACGTTTAATATAACCGTTATGTGTTAATGTAAGTACTGAATTTTCACGAGGAATTAAATCTTCGTCTTCAATCATTTCTAAGCCACCCGCAGTAATTTCTGTACGGCGCTCATCATTGTAACGTTCTTTAATTTCTACCATTTCGGTACGAATGATCTCGATTACTTTTGTTTCATCCGCTAAAATTGCCTTTAATTCTGCAATTAATTTAATTAATTCATTGTATTCATTTTCAATTTTTTCACGTTCTAATCCGCTTAAACGAACAAGTCGCATATCTAAAATAGCTTGTGCCTGGCGTTCAGATAAATTAAAGCGCTCCATCAATTGCGGTTTAGCCTCTTCTCCACTTCGAGAGGCACGAATAATTGAAATAATTTCATCAATATGATCAAGTGCAATTCGTAAACCTTCTAAAATATGTGCACGTTCCTCTGCTTTTCGAAGTTCGAATGCAGTACGACGTTTAATAATTACTTTTTGGTGTTCTAAGTAATGATAGAGCACTTCTTTTAAACTTAATACTTTTGGTTGGCCATCTACTAATGCCAGCATATTAACACCGAAGCTTGATTGCATCGCCGTTTGTTTATACAGGTTATTTAGTACGACATTGGCATTCGCGTCTCGACGAACTTCAATAACGATACGCATACCGTTACGGTCGGATTCATCGCGTAAGTTTGTAATGCCATCAATTTTTTTATCACGTACTAACTCAGCAATTTTTTCGATTAATTTTGCTTTGTTTACTTGGTATGGAAGTTCATGTACTAAAATGGTTTCCTTACCGTTTGAAGCTTGCTCAATTTCAACTTTTGCACGAATTGTCAGTGAGCCGCGCCCTGTTTCATATGCACGACGAATACCACTACGGCCTAGAATAATTCCGCCTGTCGGGAAGTCTGGACCTGGAATGATTTCCATTAGCTCTTCAGTTGTGATACTTGGATTATCAGCCACTGCTAATACTCCATCAATTGTTTCACCAAGCTGGTGCGGTGGAATATTTGTTGCCATCCCTACTGCGATACCTGATGCCCCGTTCACTAAAAGGTTAGGATATCTTGCTGGTAAAACTAACGGCTCATTTTCACTACCATCATAGTTTGGTCCAAAATCGACTGTATCTTTGTTAATGTCACGTAGCATTTCCATCGCAATTTTTGACATACGTGATTCTGTATAACGCATTGCTGCTGCACCGTCGCCATCAACTGAACCGAAGTTCCCATGACCGTCAACTAGCATATAACGATAGCTGAAATCTTGTGCCATACGTACCATTGCTTCATAAATTGATGAGTCCCCATGTGGGTGAAACTTACCCATTACGTCCCCAACGATACGGGCACTTTTTTTATAAGCTTTATCTGAAGTATTCCCTAACTCTTGCATCCCAAATAAAATACGGCGATGTACTGGTTTTAAGCCATCACGAACATCTGGT
>JAZUES010000142.1:0-5983 GCA_045640265.1 Solibacillus sp. | reverse complement strand
ATCTTACCTGGCCCGGATACGGCGATTGTGACGAAAAATACGATTGTTGGGGAGAAAAAGGGCGGATTTCAAACGATGGTAGGTTCATGTATCGGGTTATCACTACATACGATTGCTGCTGTTGCGGGGCTTTCTGCGATTATCGTGAAGTCTGCAGTAGCATTTACTATTTTAAAATATGTGGGCGCGGCGTATCTTTGCTATTTAGGTGTAAAGACATTCATGGCGATGCGTGCTAAAAAAGATCAAATCGATGAAGAAGTACTTGTCGAGGCAAAGGGAAACTCTTATTTTAAACAAGGCTTTATCACCAATATTACAAATCCAAAAGTTGCAGTGTTTTTCTTAACCTTTTTACCACAGTTTTTAGCACCAACGAGTGAGCCATTTTGGTCGTTTTTAATTATGGGTATCATTTATACGGTGCTCACGTTTTTATGGTTTGCGTTTTACGTGTTCTTGCTTGATAAAATCCGCAATTTTATGAAGCGTCCAGCTACACAATCGGTTATCGAAGTGTTGACGGGGGTCGTATTAATTGGCTTTGGAATTAAATTGGCATTTGAATAATATAAATTTAAAGAATGATTAATTTTACTGCTTAAAAAGTATTAAAATCAAAAACTACTATACATTACAATGTAAAATATATAAAATAATAGTTATGCTTACAAAATTTAGAATGCTTTGCTTATTTAATTAACCAGGAGGGAGGCATTCTTATGGATGGTCTATCACTATTTGAGGCAAGTATATTTTATTCAGTAGTATTATTGCCGCTTATATCTATAATCTTAGTAATATGTTGGGCATCTCTACATATGAAAAATACGGCTAAAGCTCAATTAGTCGGTATTTTTACTTTCTTAGTACTAGGAATTTTAACTATCAACTCATCGCTTTTTTTAGTTATAGAAGGCGTTGCATTTATTTTATTAGTTCTTTGGATAGTTGCTTATAGACATTTGTTCTTAAAAGGACAGTTAAGAACCATTATACTTATCTTTGCATTACAGATTGTCTACTATATACTTTTATATTTCTTCTTTGTAGGAGAACGTGGTTTAGCCATGTCTATACTAAGTATAATCCCACTTATTTCAATAATATTATTATATCCATGGATGTTTGGGAATAAAAAAACATTGGACAATCGAGTATTCATTATAATTATTGGCATTATTCAAGTGATTTTTATCATTTCGAATCTTGTACTATCATTAATGATAATATCCAATTAAACGAATAGAATAATAAATGAGCACTAACATTTCCAGATAAGAGACAATTCTATTATTATCTTTTTCTCCGTAAAATCATTCAATTTTCGTAACTATTTGCTTGTTTGGGTAAAGGCTACTAGATGTAAATGGAAGGGAGAGGACAAGGTGGCATTATATATTGTCATGTGGATTGCCCTTATCGCGACGATTGCAGTTAATATTTTAGCGGATGCGCTACCAATTAATGGGCAAACGACTGCGGAAATTTCGAATCGCTTAGACGTTGTTTTTACTCCGGCGGGCTATGTATTTTCGATTTGGGGGCTCATTTATTTTTTATTAGTTGTTTGGCTAATACTCGTCTATCGAAAGGTGAAAGAAAATCGTTTCGAGTCAAAAATCGGCATTCTTTTTATTGCAAGTTGCGTATTCAATATCGGATGGTTATTAAGTTGGCACTATGAACAATTTGCGTTATCAGTTCTTGTGATGTTTTTATTATTAGGCTCTTTGATTATGATTTATTTACAATACAGTCCAAAGCAAACTAGCTTTTCAGAGCGTTTCCCGTTTTCATTTTATTTAGGGTGGATTACAGTAGCGACGATTGCCAATGTTAGCTACGTCCTGAAGTATTATGAGGTGGATTTAGGTATTTCAGAGGTGCTTGGCTCACTCGTACTCGTTGCTGTGGCAGTAATCATAGGCTACGCGGCAATCGCTTATTCAAAAGATATTTATTTTGTGCTCGTTATCGTATGGGCGCTTATTGGCATTGCGGTACGAACGACTGATGAAACGATGGAACACGGGACGATTTTATTAACTGTAATATTGGTCATTGCATCGCTTGTACAATTTATAGCGAATAGGAAAACGAGTGCAAAATAAAAAGAAGTCAATGAGTTCAATATTCGAATTCATTGACTTCTTTTTTTAAGTAACACAATATCCGATAAAATTAAATACCGTAATCGAATTGAATCCCATGTATAAACATAACGCTACGGCAATGGCCATCGAAATCGCAATGATGACAGACACTTCTTTAATATAAGTTAAAACAAGTAGCACGATAAATACAGCAGTTAATAAGAAGAACATAATACCGATACCTGTCATTTGGAAATGCGCAGTCATGCCTGTTTCAACGACTGAATTGTTGAAAAGTTGGAATACAGCGGATACGTTTTCACTTTGAACAAATGGCATCGGTGGTTGCTGCTCACTAAAAATCGCGGTAATCGCTAAAATGGCGATTAACAGGCCCGTTTCAATTTTTACCCACGTTCTAGGTTCAAAGAGAGGCTTCTCGATTTTAAGTTTGATCAAAAGGCCATTTCCTAAAACGATAAAGGTTAATGGGAGCAACAGTACATGCTTGATGAATATCCATTGTCCATATTTACTTGCCCAACTTGTTACGTAAGCGGGCACGATAGCATCCATAAGTAACACACCACTTAGTGCGATGGCTGAGAAAGCAACGAGTGCAGTAGGGGAAAACCATTTCAAAAAGGCTTCCCAGTTGTTCGAATTCGTTGTAAAAAAGCTAATGATGATTAAAATACCAAGCCAAATACTAACCGCAAATAAATGAATGAAGTCAAAAGCCTCACCAGCAATGGGCTTCATAGAACTCGCATGACTTACATAGGCCATCGCAGCGATAATCGTAATGAGTAGCGTAATGGTTGCGACAGATAAGATTTTTTTTGTTGATTTCGTGCTTGCTGAAACGACAATCAGTAAAACAAGCGTAAATAGCAAGATTGCAACCCACGCATGTCCGACTTTATATTTTGAAATGATCGTCCATAACGAGTCTATTAATCCAAATTGCGGAGTTAAAATCGTTAACAACTGAATATTCGGTACGAACGCGACAATCGGAATAACGGAGCTACTAATATAAAGCCATTTATTCGAAATTTCAAAGCTTGGGCGAAGCGTTTCAGGTATAAGTTTTAATATGGAAGTCCCCATTAAAATTGCAAGACTCGCATATAAAATAAATTGACTAATGATCGTAATGAAAATCATTTAGTTTTTTTTCGCTTTGCTAGAGTAAAGATACTAACTAAAATAAGTACAATTAAAATGCCACCAACAATTAGTAAAGGTGTTGTTGAAGATTTTTCTTCATCCACTGGGTCTGTATCCTGTGTTGTTGGTGCTACTACTGGTTCTTCAGTAACTTCATTTTCCTCAACGGCTTCGGCAACGGGTGCATCAACTGTAAAAGAAAATGTTCCAGTTAACGGGTGACCGTCTTGGCTAATACTATTCCATTCGACTTTGTATGTGTCATTTGGAAGGGGTGCTGATAGTTGGCCTGTTAATATACCGTCTTTTACAGTAGTAGAATCGATTGTCATTTCAGTGCCATCGCTTGCAAGTACTTTAAATGTACTGCCTTCTTCAATTTTTCCAGAATACGTTAAGCTAATCGTTTGGAGCTCGGTTGTCACCGTTGAGCCATCTTCTGGATTAGTCGCATCTAATAATGTATGTGCTGCAGCATTCGGTACGAAAAGTAAAAATACTGCAAGAATCGATAATAAAAAAGGTTTCATCCTCGTCGATTCTCCTTTCATTTCGATATTTATTCATTCCCTATTGTAGCGAAAAATAACAGCTTTTTCACTGTCTGAGTAGTAGAAATCCAGAGTTTTTAATCAATTAGGGGAAATAAATGAAAAATTGTGCGATAAGTTTAACATAATTTATATTATAATAATGTTTAAAATATTATAAATATTCAAGGAGTGCGTTGAACATGGTAAAAGTAAGAATAGCTAACGTAGAAGATGCAGAGCAAATTGTTACAGTGATGAAAAATGCCGAGGAATCAGGTTTTATGATGTTTTCGCCAGGAGAAAGGCAAATTAATGCTGACGGTTTTGCCAAGTATATTGAAAGATTAAAGCAAAATCCAAAATCACAACTCTTTGTTGCGTGTAACAATGAGCAGATTTTAGGCTATTTAATCGTAGTGAGTGACCAACCAGAGCGAATTTCGCATCGTGCGTATATCGTCATTGGCGTACATAGCAATAGCCGTGGACAGGGAGTAGGCAAAGCTTTATTTACGGCAGTTACACAGTGGGCAAAAGAAATGGACCTCCACCGCCTTGAATTAACGGTCATGGTGAAAAATGAAGGGGCTGTGCATTTATATAAAAAAATGGGCTTCGTCATTGAAGGAACGAAAAAGGATTCACTATTCGTTGATGGGCGCTATGAAGATGAGTATTATATGGGGAAAATACTATAAATGTAGTTCATATAAAAGTTTAGGCTACATCAAGGTAATCGGGTGGATTAAAGAAGGGGAGTTTAACAAACTGTCGAATTAAATGTAAATACATATAATTCATTTGAAGTAGGTACGGAACGAATTGTAGGTCTAGTAATTTATAGATGAAATATGATGACTCTGCAAGGCATATTTTGAATAGGGGTGGCTCAATGCAAAATTGGAAAGTACTTGGATTATTCATCATCGCAATTAGCGTTCTATTCATGATTGTCTACGGAACACCGTGGGCAGTTGTGAAGGCTCAAAGGGAGAGTAATCTCTTTTTAGAGGAAAGATACGGGGAAGCATTCAAAGTTGGGCTGCCGAGATTTTGGATTATGGATGGCAATTATCACGCGGAAGCTTACCCAGTGGCTCGTCCAGATGTGAAATTTAGTGTTGGGACCGAGCAGGGGGAAGAAGGCATTCAAGATAATTATGTGTGGATGTCATGGCGTTATGAGGGCAAACAAGCAATCACTGATATCACTTCAAAGTATTATGATTCGAAAAATATCTTTATTGAAGTAGATCCAACACCGCGCACAGGTAATACCGAATTATACGCATTTGAAAAGCATACGAACTTGGAAGTGATTATTAGTTTAAATAATGAAATGCTAACTTCAAAGGCTAAGGAAACCTCTAAAATACATCAAATATTAATGGAAATCCGTGACAAGGAGATTCCGTTAAAAAATCTAGTGGTTGGTTTTAACGATGAAGTATTCCGTATTAATGTATCGGAGCTAACACCAATGAAAAGTGAAGAGGAACTAATGGGGTATTGGAAGGCTAATCAATTTGAATAGGATATCCCTCGAAGTGAAACCATTTCAGACATTGAATTAGGATTATTGCTATTTGTAGCGCTTTATTAAAAAATAGTTAGAAATAAGTAAACAACCCTATTCAACCATCGAATAGGGTTGTTTCTTTTAAAATAATTAAAATCGATATTGATAATAGATGCGCGACCCTGCCCAGCCAATCATATGGATAATCAGTAAAATGCCAAGCACCTGTGGTACGGAAAATTGAACACCACAAGCAAGTAATACGAAAAAGATATAAATAGCTGCTAAAGTTACTTTCCAGCCAGTAGCGAGTGCATTTTTTGTGATTTCTGCATTGCGTTCATCTAAACCTCTTTGTTCAGAAGCTTTTTTTCGACCGTACAATAAACCGAATAACCCACCACTAATGCCGAGTACAATTCCTGCGATTCCCAAAACATTCATTGTTCTTCACTTCCTTCTTCAAAAATAAATACTTCTTCAATCGTTTTTCCAAATAACTTTGATATACGGAATGCTAATTCTAAAGATGGATTGTAGCGACCGTTTTCAATTGAAATAATCGTTTGTCTGGATACGCCTAAGCTTTCGGAAAACTGCTCTTGTGTCCATCCTATTGAGGTTCGTAGTTCTTTAATATGATGTTTCATGATTCACCGCCT
>JAZUES010000141.1:0-4115 GCA_045640265.1 Solibacillus sp. | reverse complement strand
CGAGATCAGAAAAAGAATGTCGTTAACGAACTGAAAAGCGAAATTTCAAGATTAAATTCAAAGGTTGATGAAAATCAGGCGAGTTTATGCCGACATAATATCCTGAACTTTGCAGACGAAATAGAGAATGGGGTGTACCATTCAAGAGAATCATTCAGAAATCAACTTCAGATGTGCGACTACTACGAAAAATATTGTAAATCACACCCTGATTTTGAAAATGGTTATACAGTTTTAGCAAATGAACTGATACACGAAAAGTATAAAGAAATGTTATAACGGGGGTTAAGATGTTAAAAGTCTTTTTACCAACAGATACAGATTTTACAAGTAATGGCGAGGTGGGAGTAATCCCACTCGTTGCTACTGTTCGCAAGGTTGATAACGGAGATTATGATTTAGACTTGGTTACTGATACAACCTATACAGACTATATCAAGCCTAATAATCTTATTATTGCACCTACACCAACAGGCGAACAACCATTTAGAATTATTACTGTTGAAAATACGGGAAGTAGAATAACGGCAAAAGCAAAACACAAGTATTACGATACAAGCCGTTACATTATAGCCGATAGTTATGTTGTAAATAATACCTGTAATTACGCTTTAGACCATTTAAACAACGCTACTGATGAAGAAACACCCTTTACAACGCTTTCTGATGTTACAGGTTTAAATTCTTATAGATGTGTTCGAAAGACGCTTAACGAGGCTATTAACGAAGTATTAGAGCGGTGGGGCGGTCACCTTGTAAGAGATAATAACGACATTAAGATTTTAACTTCTATTGGTGCGGATAACGGAGTTACGATCAGATACGGTAAGAATCTTAAAAACATTTCCGTTAAATACGATTGGAGTACAGTCTGTACAAAGCTTTTACCCGTAGGAAAAGACGGATTTACACTTGATAACCTGTATGTTTTCGCAGATGTTCAGTACGAATTGCCCTATACACAGACTATTTCTTTTCAACAGGATATTAACAGGGAAGATTACGAATCAGACGAACAATACACACAGGCATTAAGAGAAGATTTAACCCTACAGGCTACAAATTACCTAAATGTGTATCAATACCCGACAATCAATTACACTTTATCTGCAAACTTGGAAAAAATAACTGATATTGGCGATGTAATCGAAGTAATTGACGAAAGATTAGGAATAAATGTTACAACAAGGGTATTATCTTTTACTTATGATTGCATTTTAGGACAATATACAGAGGTTCAGTTCGGAAATACAGTTCCAAGCCTTAAAAACCTGTTACAAACAATCAATAATAACATTAAGGACAATATCGAAGAAAACAATCAAACTATTTCAGTTACTATTAACGACAGATTAAAGGATAGTGAAGATAAAATCCTTGGTGTTTTGGGTAATTCCTATGTTATTTACAATGGTGATAGCATTATCGTAGTTGACAAGCTACCGAAAGAAACTGCAACCAATGTAATCAGGATAAATTCACAGGGAATCGGATTTAGTAACACCGGTATTAGTGGAACTTTTAACAGTGCTTGGACAATAGACGGAACTTTTAACGCACAAGCAATCAATATTATCAATTTAACTGCAGATATGATAAAGGGTGGAACTTTAAAATTAGGCAGTAACTTAAATCAGAATGGTTTACTTGAAGTTTACGACAGTTCTAACAATCTGATTAGTGAATTAAACAAAGACGGTTTAAAGATGTATGGTTTAGACGGCTCTTATATCTTAATGAATAACACTGTTGGTTTTGTTGGTTATGATAAGAACGATACGCCGATATTTTGGGTTAACCGTGATGAATTCCACCAAAAGAAAGCGGTTGTTGAAGACGAAATTACCTTTATGGAACGAATGAGATTTATACCTATACAATTATTTGACGATAATGACGAATTAATAAATGACGGAGTTGGCATTATTTCCGTAAACGAAAGTGATTTATTAAGTGGTAACAGTTTATAATAAAAGGTGGTGATTAAGTGGCAACTTCAAGCAATTTTTCAACAGATAACAGTTTTATTAAGTATAGAATCGTAGTAACAGAAAATAGCTATGACAGAGATACAAATACAAGTGAAGTAAATATTAAAGTACAGGCTTGGCGTACTAATACCGGTTATACTACTTCAGGAACAGGAACTTGTTATTGTACAATAGACGGAACTAAATACACACAGAGTATTTCAAGCTCACAGACGATTACTTACAACAGTTATACAACCCTGTTAAATAAGACAGTAACAATCGAACACGAACAAGACGGAACTAAAACAATCAATGTTTCTGCTTATATTAAACACCAACGATTTACAAGTAACTCACAAGGTTTTAATGTAGCATTAACTACAATTCCAAGACAAGCAAGCATTACAAGTATTGCACCTTTTACAGATATACAGAATCCCGTAATCAATTATGTTAACCCCTTGGGTGAAGATGTAGATAGTTTGTACCTGTACGCTACTGCAACCGATAACCACCCGTTAATTGACGGAAGATTACTTTCTAAAACAGGTGTATCTTATACACTTGAATTAACAGACGAAGAAAAAGACGCAATCTATAATTATTATCCTAATGACAGTGTAATTACCTTGCGTTTTGGAATTGCCACAACGATAGATGGTACAGTTTATCAGTCAACATATGACGCAGAATTAACCATTACTGAATCTTTGCCGGTAATTGGAACAATCGAATATCACGACACTAACCCCACAACAGTAGCAGTTACTGAAGACGATACAAAACTTGTGCAGAATCACTCTTTGCCCGTTATTGTGTTCGATAGCTTAACTGCCTTAAAGGGTGCTACATTAGATCAGATAACGATTAATATCGGTGGTAATGTTTATACTTTCGAAGTTACGGGAACAAGTCAATCCTCTTTCGGTTGCGATATTGGGGGAGTATTAAACTTCAGTTCTAACACAAAAGCAATTTGTACTTTGATTGATAGTAGAGGTTATAGTTCTACAAAAGAAGTAGAGTTAACCATTTTAGCGTATGAGAATCCTACATTAACATTCACTGTTAGAAGACATAATAACTACTATTCTGAAACTGATATTTATGTAGATGTAAAGTTTAGTTCTTTGGGTGGTAAAAACACCATAACCCCTCGTTACTGCTACAAGGAAATTGATGGCGAATGGACTAATTGGACAACTATAAACAATCAGGAAATAACGACCATTACACTTGATAACACAAAACAATTTTGGTTAAACTTTTTCGCATATGATAAATTATCACTTTCAAATCAACCGTCTTATTTCCTCGATAGTGGTGTACCCATTGTCTTTTTCGATAGAAAGTTAAAGAGTACAGGCTTTAATTGTTTCCCCACTGATGAAACTTCAGTTGCAGTAGCCGGTGTATTAACAACAAATGTTATCGCACAAAGAATAGACGATCACGCTAATCAACATTTAACTCTTAAAGGTTGTGGGCAAGGTATTAAGTTTGTAACAGGATATAACACAGAGTATCCGGAAAACGAATTTACTATTAATTATGGCGGTCTTTTTGACGGCTATATTGAACAGTCACATATTAGAAATAGTGGTGCAACTCAACTATATTCAGGAACTTTTAACAGTGGCAGTACAACCTTTAATTATGGAGGTTACAACTATTATATTATCAAGTTGAGGGTTTCAACAAATGGCAACTATACAACAATGACAATACCAAAGATAGATATTACTACAAGTGATACCACATACCAATTTTCTACGGATAGTTTATACTTTTCGTTTAGGCTTAAATACTCGGGTAATACCTGTACAATGACTTATCAGAATAGAACTTCAGGCAGTACGGCATATATTGCTACTGTTTATGGTTGCAACTAATTAAGTAACTTTCCTACCTCGTAAAAAAGCCCCTCGGGATAATCTCTCGGGGGGTTAAATTTTGCTTATTTATAATTCTTCTTCGTCTTCTTCAATGTATAAATCTTCTTCGTTATCCTTCCAAGTAAGACGAATACCACAAAAAGGACAAAATTTGTAATTGGTTGTATTAGGTGTTTCACCCTGATTAAATTCGTAATTTGTTTTACATCTTGGGCAATAATAATATACTTCAGTGCCAAATTTTACT
>JAZUES010000140.1:0-9977 GCA_045640265.1 Solibacillus sp. | reverse complement strand
TAACATTGAATTGACAAAGTACCTAACATTGATTTAAAGTATGAATTAAGAAAGGGAGGCGAGATGATGAGTCGAGAGTTTCGAAGAGCAATGCCGTTATTGCCAATTAGCATGGTCATGCAATTAACTGAACTAACGGCTAGACAAATTCGCTACTACGAAGAACATGAATTAATCGTCCCTGCTAGATCGGAAGGGAACAGGAGAATGTTTTCTTTAGATGACATTGATGCGCTGTTAGAAATTCGAGAATTGCTCGATCAAGGCATTAATATGGCAGGTGTAAAAAAAGTGTTCGCCATGCGAAATGATAATTATGTTAGAAGTTCTGACACGATGCAAATGTCAGATGCAGAATTACGCGCAATTTTACGAGAAGAAATGCAACAGGCACAACGTTTGCAAAAAACTTCGCTACGTCAAGGCGATTTATCGCGTTTCTTTCAATATAAAACTGAGTAGTGACAAAGAAAAGGAGAGTGTTGAAGTATGACAAATACAGTGGTAAAAGGAACTAGCAAGTTAACAAAAGAGGATATCAAAAAAATCGTTTTAGACAAAAACGTTAAGTTTATTCGTCTACAGTTTACAGATATTTTAGGTACGATTAAAAATGTTGAAATTCCGGTAAGCCAATTGGAAAAAGCATTAGATAACAAAATGATGTTCGACGGTTCATCAATCGAAGGTTTCGTTCGTATTGAAGAATCTGACATGTACTTACGCCCTGATTTAGATACATTCATGATTTTCCCTTGGACAGCTGAGAAAGGCAAGGTAGCTCGACTAATTTGTGACATCGCTCGCCCAGATGGTTCACCTTTCGAAGGAGATCCTCGTTCGAATTTAAAACGTATGTTAAAGGAAATGGAAGACCTTGGTTTCACAGGTTTCAACTTAGGACCAGAGCCAGAATTCTTCTTATTCAAATTAGATGAAAAAGGCGAACCAACTTTGGAATTAAATGATGATGGTGGCTACTTCGATTTAGCACCAACAGATTTAGGTGAAAACTGCCGTCGTGACATCGTTCTTGAATTAGAAGAGATGGGCTTTGAAGTTGAAGCTTCTCACCATGAGGTAGCTCCAGGTCAGCACGAAATCGACTTCAAGTATGCGAATGCAGTTGAAGCTTGTGATAATATCCAAACATTTAAATTAGTAGTAAAAACAATTGCACGTAAGCACGGATTACATGCAACGTTCATGCCAAAACCATTATTCGGTGTAAACGGTTCAGGGATGCACTTTAACTTATCATTATTCCAAGACGATAAAAACGCATTTTGGGATGAAGGTTCAGAACTACAATTATCAAAAACGGCGAAAAACTTCCTTGCAGGGGTATTAAAGCACGTACAAGGCTTTACAGCGGTAACAAACCCAACTGTAAACTCATATAAACGTTTAGTTCCAGGTTATGAAGCACCGTGTTACGTAGCATGGTCACCAAAAAACCGTTCACCATTAGTACGTATTCCAGAATCTCGCGGTCTATCAACGCGTATTGAATTACGCTCTGTTGATCCATCAGCAAATCCATACTTAGCAATGGCGGTCATTTTAGCAGCTGGTTTAGATGGCGTGAAAAATGAAATCGAGCCACCAGCACCGGTAGATCGTAATATCTACGTGATGAACGCTGAAGAACGCGCGCTAAACGGTATCGATAGTTTACCAGGCTCTTTAGATGCAGCGTTAGCAACATTAGCAAAAGATCAAATCATTATTGACGCGTTAGGTGAGCATATCTATGCAAATTTCAAAGAGGCAAAAGAAATTGAGTTTGATATGTACCGCACAACTGTTACGCAGTGGGAACGTGACCAATATTTGAAGATGTATTAAGATTTAAACAACATTTTCATGGAAGAAATGGGGACCACCAGAGCTGCTTTCTCTGGTGGTTTTTAGTTTTGATATTGTAAATACTGATTAGTTAGACTATTCTAATATAAGATACCTAATCTACCAAAATATTGAAAAAAGGGTGGTGCATTCATGATTCGAGCGTTGAAGGTAGGGTTGCTCATTGAACGTACAAATCGTAAAAACTTAGTAGCGCTGTTGGCTGTTGCGGTTGTCGTTTTTGGCATGATGATTTTTATCAATGCGCAAGAGGTTGGGCAGCAGATTGATGAGAAAAAGAGTGATTATTACAATGCGCGTGCCGTGTTGGCAAAGTTTCAGGTGAAGGATGCTTCGGAACATGGTGATGGCAGTGATTTGTTTAAAAATTTGACGAAGCAAAAAAGTTCGATTGCACTTCAAATTGCTGGACTGACGATGGAAAATTATCCGATGTATTACGAGGCCTCAATGCGTACAACAGAGCTTCGTAAAGAGGCGTTTAACATGGAGGGTTATGACAAAGTTGCAGATTTATTGCCAACGAAGCTTCAGAATACGCTCAACTATATGTACTTTAAATATTTTGTAGACTCCGAGAAACAAGGAATTAGTGATTTATCGCAGTACATACCGTTTTTACTTTATTTCTTTAGTATTGCGGGCTTTGGTTGGTATATCTTTATTAGCTTTTACACGAGTTCAATTTTGTTGGATGATTTTGAACATACGAGTTTAATGAAAAGCTATCCAGTGCGCTTTGATCAATATATTATCTCAAAGTGTATCATTGCGTTTGGCTATGTGCTCGCGTTTATTGCGCTCATCTTTATTTGTACGCTGGTACGTTTAAAAAATGGGTTGGGTAATCTGACTGAACCTGTTCGTGTGTTTTTAGGTGAACCGGCAATCGTTTCAAGTATTTCCTATATCGGACGAGCTGTACTATATATGATTGTCATATCCATCTTTGTTATGCTGCTATCCATTATTTTGAATGTGCTCCTTAAAAATATGTATTTAACTTTATTTGTACACTTTATTTTATTCTTTTTACCGATTTTATTCCCATCGTTGATTAGTATGGTTCCATACAATCCGTTTAATTTCATGAGCTTTAATGAAATTTTAGCTGGACTTCCAGTTGATTTAGAAAAGTCGACACCAATTACGATGAATCAAGGACTTATTGTTATGATCCTATGTATTGTGTTGATGCTGCTGATTGTGCAGCGCTTCTTCTCAACAGGAAAAATCAAACGGACGTAAAGGGGGGACGTATATGAGGGGATACTTTATTTTTGAATTAAAACAATTTTTTACGAACAAGAAAAATATTGCAGTGTTTGCGTTACTTACATTTGCGGCCATTTTTTATGCGTTTAAGATAGCGCCTGCTTATGATCCGATTGAAAAGGTAGACTATGATGAAATCGAAGCAACGTATTTAACGCGTGAGGAATTTTTGGATAAGATGTTTGGAGAAAATTTATGGGAATACGACCCCTCTGTGGGATACGCGTTCGATATTTTTAAATATATAAATCCGATAGATTTAAAACGTATGGAAGCGCTCGATGCTGGTGATTTACGTGAGTACGCGGAATTAACGAGTGGCTGGTATTTTACGACCAATGTAATTTCATATCGCAATGACTATTTCCCTTACAACTCACGCTACTATATGACAAATGGCAACTTTGCTGAGGAAGAGGCATTTTACAACTATCTAGAGCAGCATCGTCGCTATGCATCGTATGCAAAAGGTGATTATGAGTTGTCAATTGAAATCTTCGAGCAGAGGACAGCACTGCAAACATTAGAGCGCTTATTAAAAGGACCATTGCCATACATTTTCTTAATTGCAACGTTACTCCTTACGATTGATATTGTTACAAAGGATCGTCGATACCCATCGATTTTAAAGGGCTTTCCAATTGCGGATTGGAAACGATTATTTGTAAAAGCAATCGTCGCATTAATCGGTAGTATTACGCTGTGGTTGCCAATTGTTGTTGGCCTAATTATTATCGGCTTCCAATTTGGCTTCGGGAATTTCAGCTTACCTTCACCAGTTTACAGTTATGAAATGATATGGAATATGGAAGGGAAATTTACTGAAATGTCACTTGGCATGTTTTTACTTCGTTGTTTCTTATTGTTAGCAGCGTGGATGTTTGTCATGGTTGCGGTCGTGCTATTTTTCAGTATTTTATTCCGTCAAGAAATGCTCAATATGGTCGCAGGAGTATTGCTTATCTTTGGTGATCGCTTTTACACGAGTCGTGGTGTCGGCTATTTCTGGAATGTCGAAAATTACCCAACTTCATATGTGCAGGTCGGAAACATTGTGTCGAAATATCAAAATTTTTATTTTACAAGTGATGGTTTACACGACATGCTCGGTTTAAAATTACTGTCAGCGAGTGCAGCAATTTTCCTTATATGTACATTACTTATTTCATTATCCAAGCGTTTTAGACTGATTAAATAGGAGAAGCGACATGATTGATACTAGTTTCAAGTCCTTCTTAAAAACATGTACCTAACTTTGTTTATATATTTTATTTTGTTCTTTCTACCGATAATTTTCCCATCATTAATTAGCTTCTTCCCGTACAATCCATTCCATTTCATGAACTTCAATTAAAAGGGCGTAGGGGGAAACGATATGTGTAGATATTTTAAATTTGAATTGAAACAGTTTTTTACGAATAAGAAAAACTTAGCAATTTATTTTTTGCTAGCATTTGCAGCAATTTTTTATGTATTCAAAGTGGCTCCTGCCTACAATCCAATTGAAAAGGTAGACTATGAGGACATTGAAGCACGCTATTTAACGCGACAAGAATTTATTGATGACATAGCAAGTAGAGACCTTCGAGAAATACATCCTGTTACATTGGATGCCTATTATAGGTTCAGTGAAATCAATCCACTTGATAAGGCAAGGCTCGATGCACTCGATAACAATGATTTGCAAAAGTATGCAGAGGTCACAAGTGAATGGTATTTCCTTACGAATTATATTACGTATTACTATGAAGCCATTTCATACAATGATCGCTACTATGTAAATGACAGGAAATTTGCAGACGCTGAAGGATTTTACAATTACTTAGATCAACATGTGCGCTATAAAGCGTATGCGAATGCAGATTATGAGTTATCAACTAAATTGTTTGAACAGCGGACAGCGTTGCAAACATTTGAACGATTATTAAAAGGGTCACTGCCCATTATTTTAATCATTTGTGTAATGTTACTTTCAATCGATATTGTAACGAAGGATCGTCGTCATCCTTCTGTTTTAAAAGGCTTCCCGATAGCAGATTGGAAGAGGTTACTTGTGAAAATGTCTGTTTCACTAATCGGAAGCTTAACATTATTTGTTCCGTTATTTGTTGGATTTATTATTATTGGCATTCAATCTGGTTTTGGGCACTTCCAATTACCGTCGCCGGTATATGCAATCGATCTTCAATGGAGTCAAGATGGAAGTTTTAAAATGATGACACTTGGTACATTTTTATTGCAATCACTTGCGTTACTGTTCGCATGGTTCATCGTTATGATCAATGTTGTACTAATATGTAGTGTGCTATTCCGTCAAGAAATGGTGAATTTAGCGGGCGGCTTACTTTTAATTTTCGGTGAGAAATTTTATACGAGTCGTGGTGTCGGCTATTTTTGGGATGTTGAAAAGTATCCAACAACTTATATCCAAGTGGGTAAAATTGCCTCAAAGTATCAAAACTTTTACTTTTCAAGCGAGCATTTAGACTATCGCATAGGGCTACAGCTGTTGGCGATTTCGACAGTTATGCTACTGACGATAACATTAATAGTCTCATTAAATAAAAAATTTAAGCTAGTAAAATAGGAGGGAAGACCGATGATTGATATTCAAAATATAACGGTTAATTTTGGAGAAAAGGTAGTATTAGATGATATTTCAATTACCTTTGAGCAAGGAGAATTAATTGGCCTTGTTGCACCGAATGGGACAGGAAAATCAACGTTAATGAATGTGTTAATGAACTATTTAGTACCTACAAGCGGTAAAGTCCTTTTTGATAACGGTTTAAGATATTCTAGTAAAACAAACGAAGTGAAAATCCATCAATTCGTATCGATGATGCCGGATCAAAGTGATTTATATAACCATTTGAGTGGTCGTGAGCATATGAAAATGTATGCGATGATGTGGAAATCAGACATGAAGCTCATTGATGAAACGATTGAAGCCTTAAATATGGGACATTACGTCAATAAAAAAACGGGCACGTATTCACTTGGTATGCGTCAGCGTTTATGCTTCGCAATGCAAATCGTGGCCAATACAGACATTATGATGATGGACGAGGTTATGAATGGGCTTGACCCAAATAACGTCGAAGTGATTTCGAAAATTTTGTTGAAGAAAAAAGCAGAAGGTAAGATGATCATCATCGCGTCACATTTACTTGATAACCTTGAAAAGTATGCAGATCGTATTTTCTTATTTAACGAAGGCAAGCTAGTCAATGCAAATCAAATTGTAGAAGGTTTTAGCCAAGCAAAAATTAAAACAATTCGTGTGAAAAATATGGAGGATTCACTGAAACAACAACTCAAAGACATTTACCCATTTATTGAACAGCAAACATTAGTTAATGATATGACGTTACTTCATTTGCCAAGTTCAGAGCCTGAGCTGTTAAGCGAGTTGACATCATTTTTAGTTGAGCATAACGTAATGGACTTTGCGTTTGGAAAAGTGACATTGAATGATTTGTATGCACTTTATTATCATGAGGTAGTTTGATTTTTGGAATAATAAAGGAAGCTCAACAGGGGGACTTGTTGAGCTTTTTATAGTGTATCGATTTCAACCTTTTCAGTATCTATATACTGAGTTAGTTATTTTACCTTTTTCCCAATATAAAGTAAGTGTGAAGACATACCTAATAAATATGGATCTCCTGAATTATTAATAATGAAATCAAGTACCTGTTGTTCTTCGCCTTTATTTCGCCAATAATCCCAATTCGCGTCATCCAAAGTTGTCGCTATGTTCGAACCTATTAATTGGATAGTTTGAAAACCATGAGACTCCATAAACGGTTCAATATCCTTAATTTCATAATAGTATGCTCCGGTAAAACGATTTGCATCTGAATGATTAAAGCAGCCTGTTTTAGAAAAGTGTTGAATAGCATCTATATTATCATTCGGCTTCCAAATTTCTGGACGTATTAAGGAATTAAAAATATGTTTGGATCTAGGCATAAAGGCAACAAATACAAGGCCATCTTTTTTAGTCACCCGATTTAATTCATTTATCGCTAAAATTCGGTCATCCTCATTTTGTAAATGATACATTGGCCCAAGCATGAGCGAGGCATCAAATTTCTCGTCGGTAAGTCGATCAAGATTACAGGCGTCAGCTACTAAAAAATCATCAAATTGTTGTTTTAAGTTTAATTCACTCGCTTTTTCCTTTGCCACTTCAACTAATTTAGGTGTCAAATCTGACAATGTTACATAGTATCCTTCTTTAGCTAGGGCTATTGAATATTTGCCAGGACCGGCACCATTATCTAAAATATGTCCACTATTCGGTAAATATTTTTTGATATAATGCCAATTTACTTTGTATTCTATCGGCTCTCTATCTAAGCGGCCCCATTCATCAAATTGTTGGTAATAATCAATAATTGCCTTCATCTAATTCCTCCTAAATATTAAAAACCTCTTCTCAAAAAGAGAAGAAGTTTGATTCACGGTACTACTTTAATCTATAGCAATTCCGAGCTTATCAAGAATAACTTCGTGATATTGTTCATGAATACCTCTTCATTGATTTGAGGATACTTTGTTTTAAGATTCAATAACTAAATTCCTCCAAATGGTGTCCCACTTCTTATTTTGAATTCGGTCCAAATAAATTGGATGTAGCTGGGAACCTTTTTGGTATGGAGGAGTGGGTCTAACTCGTGCTTCGAATAAATCCTGCAAGCCATAAGGAGCCATAATCTCTAATTCTTTATTTTTCATACGAACCGCAATTGATGTTGGAGTTTCAGGAAAATGAGCAACACCATCATACGAGGATAAATATGGATCAATACCATTTTTAATATGCATTCTAGCTTGATTTTTTACTGACCAAGGCTGATTAGGCATTAATATTTTTAATTTTGATTCCAATTCTTTTTCCATCTGTATTGAAGTATCTGATTCATCAAAGTAAATGACATCAATATCATTTATTTTGGTTTGCATGTTATGGAGATAATCCCAAACTTGATTTCTTATGATCCCAGCTGCCACCCAACAATCATTCAATTGCAATTCTTCCACCTTTTTTAAAATTGAACATAAAAAATAATCTGATTCGATAAGGTTAATTAATTTTAATTCTAATATCATAAAACAAGCCGCCTTCACAGTGAAATAATTTCTATTGTTTTTGATGCAATCTTTGAAAAGAAGGTTTGATCGTGTTCTACAAATAGCAGTGTCGGTTTATAGAAATCAATCATCGCTTCAATTTGTTGCTGATTAAAAACATCTAAATAATTTAATGGTTCATCCCAAATATAGAGTTCTGCTAATGTACCCAAAGACTTGGCAAACTCGACTTTCTTTTTTTGACCATTGCTCATATGTTCAATCGGCACATTAAACACATCACGTTCCATGCCTAATATTCGTAAGTTATTTAAAAAAAGTGTGTAATCAAGTTGATAGTTATTGGCAAAATCCTTTAATGAACCCGTATTGTCATCGTATTTTTGACGGATAGCGCTCTTCGTTACACCTGGAGAGATAACAATTTCGCCATGTACATTTCCGTTAAATGGTTGATCAAGTAAATAATTTAACAACGATGTTTTTCCGCTGCCATTTGGACCTACGAACGCTACTTGTTCACCTTGATGAAGTTCAAATGAAATCGGTTGAAATAGGGGCTTATCACCATAGCTTAAGGTAAAGTTTTTCACTCGGATGAAAGGATTTCGATGACTGGATAAACAATTCATCGTTAGTGAACTAACCAATTCAATGTTATGTAGTAGATTGGTCTTTTCCTCTATTTGGGTATTCATTCGTTTTTCAATGGCTTTAGATCGCTTCATCATACGAGCAGCTTGTGCGCGAGCGAAGGCATTGTTTCCAGACATTCCTTCTTTTTTTACAGCCCAATTCGCTTTTTCCTTGGCTGTACTTTTTAAGCGGTCAATTTCGGATTTTATCAATTGATTTTGAGCCAATTCATAGTGGTCCTGCATTTCCTTCTGTTCAGCATACGTAGAAAAATTACCTTTATAAATCAACAATTGGCTTTTTTCTATAGCCAAGATATGATCGACCACTTCATCAAGAAACGCACGATCATGGCTCACAACAATGTATCCATTTTTCTTTTTTAAATACTTTGAAATGATATTTCTTGCCTGCACATCTAAGTGGTTCGTCGGTTCATCAAGTAGGGGATAGCGCGACTCATCACAAAAAAGTGCTGCTAATAAAACTTTTGTTTGCTCGCCACCTGATAATTGCTCAAACGGTTGCCATAAGATTTCCTTATTTAACTGAAGTAATTGACATTCACGTTCTAATTTCCATAATTCGGTAGGCATAACTTCATCGATTGCATAATATGTTAGCATTTCTTTATTGGAAATCGTTTGCGGGAAGGAGACAAACTCCACGTCACAAAATATGTCACCAGTGTACGGATATTTATTCATTAGTAAATTTAATAGCGTTGTTTTACCTCGCCCATTTCTTCCAACTAGTCCAAGACGCCATTTTGTATCAATATTCAAATGTACATGTTGAAATATTGGTTGCTCCAGTTCATCAAATCCGAAGCTCATATTTTGTAATTCAATCGGCATAGACGCCACCTCCAATGTATTTAGCAAGTGCCATAATTGGAGATAATCTTTTAACGTGCATACAATCATCCCCATCATAATGGTATGAATGCATACGCATAGACAAATAAAAAACCTCCTGAAAAAGCTTCAGAAGGATTAGAATTCATTATAAAATAAGCCGAGAAAAAGGCATTATAAGGGTATAATAAATGGGCAGACTAATCCTATTTTAAGTGAAAATGCGTATACATTTTACGT
>JAZUES010000139.1:0-3102 GCA_045640265.1 Solibacillus sp. | reverse complement strand
GCTGCATAGTAGCTGATTAACTGTAATGGCACAACGGATACAAGTGGTGTTAATAACTCGTGTACATGAGGAATTACTAGGCGGTCGCCTTCTTCTTCCATGCCTTCCATTGCTATGATGCAAGCGTTGGCACCGCGTGCTACTACTTCTTTTACGTTACCGCGAATGTTTAGGGCTACCGCTTTTTGCGTTGCTAATGCGAATACTGGTGTACCTTCTTCGATTAACGCGATTGTACCGTGTTTTAACTCACCACCAGCGAATCCTTCCGCTTGGATGTATGAGATTTCTTTTAACTTTAATGCGCCTTCTAAAGAAACACAGAAGTCCATATTACGGCCGATGAAGAATGCGTTGCGTGCGATTTTTAAGTAATCTTCCGCGATTTGTTCCAAGTCAACTTTTGAATCGATGATTGTTTGGATACCGTTTGCAACGATAGCTAGCTCTTGTTTTAAGTCAAAATCAAGTGCTACACCTGTTTCTTTCGCTACTGCATATGCTGCTACTGCTAATACCGCAATTTGTGCTACATAAGCTTTTGTAGAAGCTACGGCGATTTCTGGACCCGCATGTAATAGTAATGTGTAGTCTGCTTCACGAGAAAGCGTAGAGCCTTGTGCGTTTGTCACTGTTAATGATTTATAGCCTAGCTCTTTAACTTTCACTAATACTTGGCGGCTATCCGCAGTTTCACCAGATTGTGAAATGAAGATAAATAATGGTTTTTTAGATAGTAATGGCATGTTGTAGCCGAACTCACTTGAAATATGCACTTCTACAGGAATACCTGCAATTTTTTCGAAATATTGTTTACCGATTAAGCCGGCATGGTAACTCGTACCAGCTGCGATAATATATAAACGATCCGCCTCTGAGATGGCTTTTAAAATATCCGCATCAATGGTTACGTCATCGCCTTTTCCGTAAGCTTGAATAATTTTACGGATGACAGTTGGTTGCTCATCCATTTCTTTTAACATGTAATGAGGGTATGTGCCTTTTTCAATATCAGACGCATCTAGCTCAGCTTTGAATGGTGCACGTTCAATTACACGGCCATCTAATGTTGAAATTTCTACTTTGTCTTTACGTACGATTACAACCTCTTTATCGTGTAATTCGATAAATTGATCTGTAACTTGTAGCATTGCCATCGCATCTGAAGCAATAACGTTGAAGTCTTCGCCAACACCTATAAGTAAAGGTGATTTGTTTTTCGCCACATAAATTGTTTCTACGTCTTCACTATCAAGTAATGCTAGCGCATAAGAACCGTGTAAAAGTGATAATGTTTTACGGAATGCTTCTACTGTAGTTAGACCATTTTTTGAGAATAACTCAACAAGCTGTACGATTACTTCTGTATCTGTATCTGAAGCCATTTGAATGCCTTTTAAATAAGCTTTTTGTAATAAGTGATAGTTTTCGATTACCCCGTTATGCACTAGTGTAAAACGACCTGAAACACTTGTATGAGGGTGCGCATTTAAGCGGTTTGGTACACCATGCGTTGCCCAACGTGTATGACCAATGCCTACTGCTGCTTCTACATCTTCATCTACTGCTTTACGCAAATCGGCGATACGGCCTTTTTCTTTGAAAATCGTTACGCCTTCTTCATTGTGTACAGCAATACCCGCTGAATCATAACCGCGGTACTCTAATTTTTCTAACCCTTTTAATAAAATTTCCTTCGCGTCTAATACGCCGTTATATCCTACAATTCCACACATATTTTTTCCTCCGATTGTTAGCTCACATCACATTGCTTTAGACAATGCAAAAGTAGACTACAAAATCGCCCTCTTTTGCCGGTTTCGCAATTTTAGAAGCTTTAAAGGAGATGCAGCTATTTACTCTCGTTTAGTAAATAAATCACAACCGTTTAAAGCCTCTATTATAAGGTGATGTAGCTGTTATAATTTTTTAGTTTTGATGCCTTTTCATTTTTCTGTGCAAAGAATTACTCCTCTGTTTTAAAAATGAAACATACAATCGGGCATGTTCGATTGGGAGGTATCCGCCGAATTTTCGATAATCCTCCACCTCGTCAACTAAGGATTGTTTTTTCCGCTCGATTTCCTTAGCTCAGGCGCTATAATTGTTTTCCGATTTTCTTTTTTGCGCCAACTTCCCTCCTTTTCGACGCATCTTATGAATCTATTATTTTTCATAAGCAACTTCATCATACAGAAAACCATTTCATCCGTCAATCAAACGCTAATATGAAAACGCTTCATAAAAAAATGCCCCGCTTTACACATAAAAACGAGACATTACATAAAAAATTAATCCTTAATGGATTACAACTATTATATGAAGTTGTCTGTATTAAAGTCTCTTGTCCTTTAATAATTTTACGATTTCCCGATTGAATGCTGGTAAATCATCTGGCGTACGGCTTGTCACGAGCTGCTTCTGACAAACAAATACTTCTTCATCATGAAACTTAGCGCCAGCATACTCTAAATCCACTTTAATTGATTTATAACCTGTCGTATCGCGCCCTTCTAAAGACTTAGCTGTAATTAACAGCTGTGGTCCATGACAAATTGCAAATACTGGTTTCATCTCATCCATAAAATGCTTTGTAAATGCCACAACCCGATCATCGTCTCGCAGTATATCTGGTGAAAATCCCCCTGGAATAAATAGCGCATCAAAATCTTTGGGGTTCACATCTGCAACACCTTTATCAATTTGTACAGTCGCTTCTCCGCGCTTTCCTGTCACGGTCTTACCGCCTTCTTTATCAATTGTTACTAGCGTGTGACCTGCTGCTTCTAATGCCTATTTCGGACTTGTAAATTCCGCATCTTCAAATTTGTCTGTAATCAATGTTGCGATTTTGGCCAATGTAAAACACTCCTTTGTTTTGAGGTATGCTTGTTTTATTCCCTTAATATTCGGAGGATAAACATTTGAAATGATTACAAATAAAAAACGCTAGAAACAGATTGTATTATCATCTGCTCCTAGCGTCCCATTAAAAAACGATTTTATTCAGCTAAGCCCATTTCTGCTTTTACAACATCCGAAATGCGATGAACATATGTTTCACATGCTTCTTTAGTCGCTGCTTCTACCATGACACGAACT
>JAZUES010000138.1:0-7258 GCA_045640265.1 Solibacillus sp. | reverse complement strand
TTACAATTTTCAGAATTTTTTAAAAGAAATCGGAGGTTTGACAATGAAATTTAATAAGTTTCTTACACTAATGATGGTGCTGGTGCTTTCTGTTGTACTTGCAGCATGTGGTGAGGATGACAGCAAAGAAAGCGAAAAATCTGAAGGCTCTTCAGAACCTAGCACTGAAGGTACTACAAGCGATTCTTCAGAGCCAAAAGAGCTAAATTTAGTATTTATGTCTGAGCCACCGTCATTACACCCTGGTTTAGCCACAGATACTACTTCAGGCACTGTGATTCAAAACATCTTTGAAGGTTTAATGACAATGGAAAATGGAGTAGCTACAGAAGCAGCAGCTGAAAGCTATGAAGTTTCTGACGACTTACTAACATATACATTCAAATTACGTGATTCACAATGGACTAACGGAGATCCAGTAACTGCTGAAGACTTTGCTTATTCTTGGAAATGGGCATTAGACCCAGCTAATGTATCTGAGTACGCTTCTATCTTATATCCTATCAAAGGAGCTGAAGCATACAACCTTGGTTCAGGTTCAGTTGATGACTTAGGTATTAACGTAATTGATGAAAAAACGCTTGAAGTAACATTAGAAGTTCCAACTCCATACTTCTTAGAGTTGACAGCTTTCAAAACAATGTATCCAGTTCACCCAGCTACACAAGAAGCTAATGCAAACTGGTTTGCAGAACCAGATTCAATTGTTTCAAACGGAGCTTACACTTTAACTGAGTGGGTTCACAACGGTAACCTAGTATTAACAAAATCTGATTCTTACTGGGATGCAGCAAATGTTAAGATTGACACTGTAAACATCGAATTAGTAGAATCAGAATCTGCTCAAATGAACAAGTTTGATGCTGATGAAATTGACTTCTTAGGTACGAACTTCGGTTCAATTCCTCTTGATGCACTTGACCGTCTAAAATCAGAGGGTTCATTAAATGTAGCACCGTACTCTGGTATCTACTGGTACAAATTTAATACTACGGACAAAGTTATTAGTAACGTAAATATCCGTAAAGCTTTAACATTAGCAATCGATCGTGCAGGTTTAGTTAATAACATCACTAAAGGTGAGCAACAGCCAGCTTTAGGTATCGTTCCTAATGCAGTTGAAGGCTTCGGCAATGATGAAGGCTACTTTAAAGATGCTGATTACGCAACTGCAAAAGAATATTTAGCAAAAGGATTACAAGAATTAGGATTATCAGATCCATCTGAATTAGAAATTACTGTTTCTCACAATACTTCTGAAAGTCATGCTGCGATTGCACAATTCATTCAACAAGGCTGGACGAAAGAATTAGGTATCCAAGTTAAGCTTGATAACGCTGAATGGCAAGTATATTTAGACAAACTTTCTAACTTAGACTACCAAGTAGGTCGTATGGGTTGGATCGCTGACTACAACGATGCTTACACATTCCTAGAAATGTACAACACTGCAGCTAATGGTAATAACGATACTGGTTGGGAAAATGCTGATTATACTGCCCTATTACAACAATCAGTTATTGAAACAGATCCGGCTAAACGTATTGCAACGTTATTAGAAGCTGAAGCAATTATGATCGATGAAATGCCTGTAGCACCAATCTATTTCTATACAAATCTTTATATCTCTAAAGATTATGTAACAGGTATGGTTCCGGATGGATTAGGAAACATTTTACTTAAAAACGTTGATATCAACAAATAATTTTAATAACACATCAATATTTTTTGTGTAGTTTTACACGAAAGGCTGCTCAAAATCCTTGTGATTTCGAGCAGCCTTTCGTAATGTGACTAAAAATTCAAAATAATCAAAAAGGAGGTCTGTCCAATGCTAAACTACATTTTAAAGCGAGTACTTTCCATTATTCTGGCTCTATTCATCATCGTTACAGCTACATTCTTCTTAATGAAGTTAGCACCTGGTAGCCCATTCGCTAGTGAACGTCAACTTCCGGTAGCAATTGAACAGCAACTGAATGCAAAATATGGCCTCGATAATCCTTGGTATATTCAATACAAAGATTATTTAGTATCAACACTTACATTTGATTTCGGTGAATCAATGAAATATAAAGGTCGTACAGTAAATGCCATGATTTCAGAAGGGGCCCCAGTGTCATTTGCATTAGGATTACAAGCTATGATTTTAGCAATAGGATTAGGTGTTTTGTTAGGTGTTATTTCTGCACTTTACCACAACAAATTTCCTGACTATGTGTCGACTGTAATTGCCGTCTTAGGTATTTCTGTACCTTCATTCATCCTAGCAGGACTCTTACAATTATACTTTTCACTTAAACTCGGATGGTTCCCTGTAACAGGTTGGAAAGGCTTTATTTACACGATTTTACCTGCAACTGCTATTGCCCTAACACATGTTGGGTTCATTGCAAAACTTACGCGTTCTAGTATGCTAGAACAAAATAATAGTGAGTATGTAAAGCTTGCACGAGCTAAAGGTATTGGTAAGTGGACAGTCGTGTTCAAACACTCTCTTCGCAATGCTTTGTTGCCAGTTATCACATATTTAGGACCTTTAACTGCCGGCGTATTAACAGGTAGTTTCATTATTGAACAGATCTTCGCTATCCCTGGTATTGGACGTCACTTCGTACAGTCAATTACGAATCGCGATTATACAACAATTATGGGTGTAACCGTGTTCTATTCAATTATTTTATTGCTTGCTGTTTTAATCGTGGATATTTTATACAGCTTCATTGACCCTCGTATCAAACTGAAAGGAGCAAAGAAACAATGACACTGCACAATTCAAACATTGACAATATTGCTCCTGAACGCTTTGAAGTTGTTGGAGCACGTACAGAAGAAGCAGATTCTCTCAATAAAAAACAAGTTTCATTTTGGCAGGAGGTTATGTATCGTTTCTCACATAACAAGCTAGCGATTATCGGATTCATTGTTTTAGTATTGATTGCTATAATGGCCATATTTGCACCGCTGTTTTCTTCTTGGAATTATGAAGAAAGTACGGGTCTATACAATACCGCGCCTTCAGCTACTCACTGGTTTGGAACAGATGATCTTGCACGTGACTTATTCGTTCGTGTATGGCAAGGTGCGCGAATTTCATTGTTCATCGGTCTTGCTGCCGCGATTATCGATTTAATTATTGGTGTTCTTTGGGGGAGTATTTCAGGATTATTAGGTGGACGTGTCGATAACATTATGATGCGTATTGCCGATGTTTTAACTGCGATTCCTTACATGTTAGTCGTTATTATTTTATTAGTTGTTATGGAAAAAGGGTTAGTTCCGATGATTATTGCCTTATCTATTACTGGTTGGGTAAACATGGCACGTATTGTTCGTGCAGAAGTTCTTTCAATTAAAAGTCGTGAATTCGTTTTAGCTTCTCGAACATTAGGCGCGAATAATTGGCATTTAATTAAACGCCATTTAATTCCGAATGCATTAGGTGTTATTTTAGTAACGATGACATTAACGATTCCTGCTGCTATCTTCACAGAAGCATTCTTAAGTTATATTGGTTTAGGGGTGCAACAACCGATGGCAAGTTGGGGGACGATGGCTTCAGAAGGTAGTAAGGCCCTTCAAAATGCACCTTGGCGTTTAATCTTCCCTGCCCTCTTCATTTCGTTAACGATTTTTGCATTTAACGCTGTTGGAGATGGACTTCGCGATGCATTAGATCCTAAATTACGTAAATAGAAAAGGGTGTACGATATGAAAAAGAAAATTTTAGAAGTTAATGATTTACGCGTTCATTTCAAAACGTACGCCGGCGTTGTACAAGCCGTACGAGGCGTAAACTTTGAATTATTCGAAGGCGAAACGCTCGCAATCGTGGGCGAATCAGGCTCAGGTAAAAGTGTTACAAGTAATGCTTTAATGAAGCTAATTCCTGAACCACCTGGTATTTATGCTGGAGGCGAAATTAAATTTAATGGTCGCGATATCATTCCGCTTTCAGAAAAAGAAATGTTAACGATTCGTGGAAATGAAATTGCAATGATTTTCCAAGACCCAATGACGGCATTAAATCCAACAATGCGAATTGGCAAGCAGATTATGGAAGTTTTATTGAAACATAAAAAGGTGTCTTCTAAAGGTGAAGCTAAAACACGCTCGATTGAATTATTAAATCAGGTTGGTATTCCATTCCCTGAAAAGCGTTTTAGTACTTATCCGCACGAGCTATCTGGAGGAATGCGCCAACGTGTTGTTATTGCGATTGCACTTGCTGCTGATCCGAAGCTATTAATTGCGGATGAACCAACGACAGCACTGGATGTAACGATTCAAGCACAAATTTTAGAGTTAATGAAGGAAATTCAAAAAAGTTCAAATACGTCAATTATTTTCATTACGCATGACTTAGGAGTAGTAGCGAATGTAGCTGACCGTGTTGCGGTTATGTATGCTGGTCAAATTGTTGAGTACGGTACGGTAGAGGATATTTTCTATAACCCTCAACATCCATACACCTGGGGCTTACTAGGTTCGATGCCGGACTTAAACAACTCAACAGATGAGCTATTACGTGCCATTCCTGGTTCGCCTCCAAACTTAATCAATCCACCTAAAGGCTGTGCTTTTGCTCCTCGTAACGAGCTTGCTCTAGCGATTGATTTTGAAGAAGAACCTCCTATGTTTCAAGTTTCTGAGACACACTTTGCAAAAACATGGCTACTTCATCCAAATGCGCCAAAAATTCCGCTACCAGAAGTGGTTGCGCGACGTATTGAATCTGCTAAAGGAGTCGAAGCTTAATGCGTAAAAAGACTTTAGAAGTCAAAGAATTAAAGCAACACTTCGGTACTGCCAAAGCACCGATTAAAGCAGTTGATGGTATCAGCTTCGATATTTATGAAGGTGAAACCCTTGGACTTGTAGGAGAATCAGGCTGTGGTAAATCGACTACTGGTCGTTCCATTATTCGCCTTTATGATATTACGGATGGAGAGATTTTATTCAACGGGAAAAACGTGAATTCTTATTCTTCTCGGAAAGAAGCCATGCAATTCAACCGTGATATGCAAATGATTTTCCAAGATCCATATGCATCGTTAAACCCGCGTATGACGGCTGGTGAAATTATTGCAGAAGGCTTTGATATTCACGGCCTTTATAAAAACAAAAAAGAACGCCAAGAAAAGATTGGCGAGTTGCTAGAATCAGTTGGTTTAAACCGTGAGCACGCAGGTCGTTATGCACATGAATTTTCTGGCGGTCAGCGTCAACGTATCGGAATTGCTCGCGCATTAGGCTTAGATCCAAGCTTTATCATTGCCGATGAGCCAATCTCTGCACTTGACGTATCGATTCAAGCACAAGTTGTTAACTTATTAAAGCAAATTCAAAAAGAACGCGGACTTACGTATTTATTTATCGCCCATGACCTGTCGATGGTGAAATATATTTCTGACCGTATTGCGGTAATGTATCGCGGAAAGATTTTAGAAATAGGGGCTGCTGATGAGATTTATAACCACCCTATTCACCCGTATACGAAATCTTTACTTTCTGCCGTACCTCAGCCAAGCCCAGAGTATGAGCGTAAACGTGTACGTATTCCATATACACATGAAGAAACACCAGAAAATGTACAAATTTTAGAAGCACGCCCTGGCCACTTTGTATTAGCTACAAAAGAGCAACTTTCTAAATGGTTGTAAAATGAATTGCCGAGCATCCAAATAGGATACTCGGCTTTTTTTATTATAGCGGACCTGTTTCCTTACTATTATCAATTGCTTGCTGAACTGCTTCATCGTTTTTTGCATTACCAAGTGGGCCAGAATCTGAACTATTCGTAGCTTGTAAATTATCACGTAAACGGCGTCCGTATTCTGCATCTGCTTGTTCGGCATAGCGAATAATCGTTTCCTGAATTACTGGTGCACATTTTGCTAAATCAGTTGTTAAATTCAGAATCAGATCATCCTGCTCCCACTTTTCAAATTTACGGTATGTCTCTCCAGCTTGCTTCGTATCATTTGTTCGATCAAGTGGTGCACGAACAAGGTTTCCTTCTACAAAGGGAGTATGTTCTTTACCAACTTGCTTTGCTTCTTTCAAACCACCTAATAAGGAAGGCTCATAAGTAATATGTGGATTTTCATGCGCATCGACTTTATATTGCATTTGTCCACCACGTTGGTTCGTTGCCACATGCTTTTTCGGCGCATTTATCGGCAATTGTAAATAGTTTGGTCCAACACGATAACGCTGGGTATCCGAATAACTAAAAGTTCGTCCTTGTAGCATTTTATCATCTGAAAAATCAAGTCCATCCACGAGAACCCCTGTCCCAAATGCAACCTGCTCTACCTCTGTAAAATAATCTTCAGGATTTTTATTAAGCGTCATTTTACCGACTGCCTTCCATGGAAATAGATCCTCTGGCCAAAGTTTCGTGTCATCTAGTGGATCAAAATCGAGCTCTGGATGTGGCCCATCTTCCATAATTTGCACTAACAATTCCCATTCTGGATATTCCCCTTGTTCAATCGCATCATATAAATCTTGTGTAGCATGGTTGAAATTTTTCCCTTGAATTTCTTCTGCTTGCTGCTGTGTTAAATTGCGAATACCTTGCTTCGGCTCCCAATGATATTTAATGAGCACCCCTTTTCCTTCAGCATTCACCCATCTATACGTATTAACGCCAGAACCCTGCATCATGCGATAATTTGCGGGAATTCCCCATGGTGAGTAGATCAATGTTACCATATGGAAACTTTCAGGAGATGCCGCGCAAAAATCAAAAAAGCGTTCAGGGTCCTGGCGATTTGTTATTGGGTCAGGCTTAAATGCATGAATCATGTCAGGAAACTTCATTGCATCGCGGATAAAAAAGATTTTTAAATTATTGCCGACTAAATCCCAGTTCCCATCCTCCGTATAAAACTTCACCGCAAAACCGCGTGGATCGCGCAATGTTTCAGGTGAATGTCCGCCGTGAATAACGCTCGAAAGGCGAACAAAAACAGGTGTCTGTTTTCCTTTCTGTTGAAACAGCTTTGCCCTTGTATACTTTGCAATTGGTTCATCCCCTACTGTGCCATACGCTTCAAAATACCCATGTGCCCCGGCGCCTCTTGCATGCACTACACGCTCTGGAATTCGTTCTCTGTCAAAATGACTAATCTTTTCAATAAAATCGTAATTTTCTAGTGTCGCAGGACCTCGATTTCCAACGGTTCTCAGCTGTTGGTTATTTGTAATTGGATGTCCTTGTCGATTTGTTAAAGTTTTATCTTCCATGTAT
>JAZUES010000137.1:0-10322 GCA_045640265.1 Solibacillus sp. | reverse complement strand
TTTTCAAAGTTTTGACGACGTTTGACTAAATCATTCGTTAAATCATTTGTGGATTGGACACCAATTTCAAAGCGGAACAATCCTTTAGGGGCGTTGTCATTTAAAAATTGAATAACTTCAGGACGCATAATGTCTGCTGTAATTTCGAATTGGAAGACAACGCCTGGCTTATGCTCATCAATTAAAAATTTGAACATTTCCATCGCGTAACTACGACTAATATTAAAGGTACGGTCAACAAATTTAATTGTACGGGCACCGTTATCCATAAGGTAGCGAATGTCTTCTTTAATTTTTTCACGGTTGAAGTAGCGTACACCAACTTCAATGCTTGATAAGCAAAACTGACAGCTAAATGGACAGCCACGGCTTGTTTCGATATATTGAATACGTTTTCCAATGTGTGGTAAATCTTCTTCAAAGCGGAATGGCGTTGCAATTTCACGTAAGTCCACTTTAGGCGGTTGTGCATGAATTTTTAATTTGCCTTCTTCTAGATAACAAATACCTGGTACTTTTTCTAAGGCAATTTCTCCATTAAAGTAGCGCATCATTTCTTTGAAAGATACTTCGCCTTCTCCCATAATGATAAAATCAATTTCTTCATGCTTACGAATCCAATCGTGCACATCATAAGAAACTTCAGGACCACCAAGGACGATTTTGACGTTTGGTAGGACTGTTTTTAACATGCGGATAACGGCAATCGTTTCATTGATATTCCATATGTAGCAACTAAATCCGATTACATCTGGTTTCTTTTGGAATAAATCTGACACAATGTTGAATGCAGGGTCTTTAATTGTATACTCAGCTAATTCACAATCAAATTCTGGCAATGCAGCAGCTTTTAAATAACGTATGGCTAGATTTGTATGGATATACTTTGCATTTAATGTACTTAAAACTATTTTCATATTATATTTCTCCTCTTCATATACACTATTGTAACAGTGTGCGAAGAAGCACACAATTGATAGAAATTACCCATTTTCTTACATATCTCAATATGGAATAATATAGGTATAATGTAAAATTCAGAAAATTCAATAATATGATAAATGATGGAGGGAATTGAAGCAGTGGAAATCCATTTTGGAAACATGTTAGAAGAACTATTTCAGCAAGCAAATGAAAATATTGTTGTTTTAAATCGTTCAAGAAAAATCGTGTTTATAAATTCAAAAGCCACAAGTGAACTTCAACTATCAAACTCTGAATCAAATTATTTAAAATTAGCTGAGCAATCTGAAACAGATTGGGAAGAATTTCTTCAAACAATTGATCAAAAGATGACGGCAACCTGCATTGTTAAGATAATTAATGATGCCAATCAAGAACTATCGCTTAAAATTTGTGGCTATTTGATTGGAGGGGAGCAATTGATTTATTGTCGCCTTCTTTTAAACTCACTGCCACCTTTAGTAAAAAGTATTCCCTCTAAGTCCATTTCATTTCAACAATTAATCAATGGTATGGCACAGGGCGTCGTTTTAACTGATTTGAATGGGAAAATTATTACAGCCAACACAGAAGCACTGCAGCTTATGAATCGTGAATTTAAGCAAATTGAAAAGAAAAGTTATGACTGTTTATTTGAAGAATGTATATATGATTCAGCGGTCATCGTCAATTATTATAAAAAAATTGCTAATAATGAGTTAGCAAATGTTGTTGTTCAAACAGTAGACAAAAATGGGGATCGACTTTACTTAAATTTTGTTAGTAAAATTGATGAGACATTAGGTATTTTAATTACTACGATTACAGACCATACAGAGACAATGGGGTTATTACAGAAGATTGAACATCAACAAGCATTATCATTTATGGGACAAAATGTGTCGGTTATTGCTCATGAAATTCGTAATCCAATGACATCGATACAAGGATTTATTCAAATGATAAAAAATAATAGTGAGGAAAAAGAGCATCCATATTTTCATATTGTAGAAACGGAATTACAACGAATGGATGAATTACTATTAGATATGTTAAATTTTTCTGAACCGAAAAAGAATAGTTTGGTTTATGTGAATTTAAAACTTTTAATTGAGCAAGTAATTGAAATTATGCAGCCTAAAATACAATTATCCCAAGCTGAAATTTTATTTGATTACAAGGAAAGTGAATTGTATCTTTTATATGGTGACGAAAAACGATTGAAACAATTGCTGATCAATTTATTGAAAAATGCAATTGAATCCAATGAGAAGAATAATACGATTCGTATACAACTTCGCTATGTAACGAAAGATTGTATACAGTTATCGGTAGCAGATCAGGGATGTGGCATCGATCAAACTCAAGTTGAAAAGGTATTTGATCCGTTTTATTCAACGAAAGAAACGGGGACAGGCTTGGGACTTTTACTCGTTCAAGCAATCGCTAAAGAGCATAATGGAAATATTCGAGTTGAAAGCGAATTGGGGAAAGGTTCAACGTTTATTATTGACTTTAAATTAAATCATTCTAATAGCGAGAATTTAAATAATCGAAAAAACTTAGCAAGTGTTCGGACGAAAGTGAACTTCATGTAGTGCTTTTGACAAAGCATTCTTTTCATAGCATAATAAACCTATTAACAAAAATAGAGGATGGTTATTATGGCCTTAGATGAAGTGAAACAATCGTTAAAGTTATTTATTGTATTATCAAGGGCTCATAAAGCAATTAATGAAGCGACAAACCAGTTTATTCAAAAAAATGGTGTTAATCCGACTGAATTTGCTGTATTAGAGCTTTTATATCATAAAGGGCGTCAACCGCTTCAACAAATAGGAAGTAAAATTTTACTAGCAAGTGGGTCGATTACGTATGTTGTCGATAAATTAGAAAAGCGCGGTTTTTTAGCACGTGTATCATGTCCAAATGATCGTCGCGTTACGTATGCAGAAATTACAGACGCAGGTTCTGAATTTATGAGTAAGGTATTTCCCGAACATGAAAAGCAAATACATGAACTATTAAATGTACTTTCTGTTGAGGAAAAGCAAACGGCAATCGAACTATTAAAAAAATTAGGTTTATCAATTAAAGACTTATCTTATTAAAAAAGCTTATCGGTCCATTTTGATGGACTGATAAGCTTTTTATTGTTATCGCGCAATAACGGGCAGTATGACTTCGACTTCCTAATATATGTATAAGCAAAAGCCATAGGCGTAGGTGGGAGATCGACTACCCCATAGATTAGAGTAAGTAAGCCCAATTTGGAAAACTAACTCCTGTGGGGAATACAGAACGATTCTAAACGTTACACCAATTGAAGGTTCATTTTATTTAATTGTTGAACCCATTTGTAAAAATGCATCCGTTAAATCTGCTTCTGTTGTGTCGTAAATTGTTAATGAGACAAGTTTAGTACCTATTTCAAATGCTACAATGGTTACTTTTTCTGAATCGATTACTGTTTCAAAACCAACGATATTTTGAATATCTGGAAGATTTGCTACCACTTTAGATAAATCGACATTCTTATAATTTCCTTCTGTTGCAATAGCAGCAATTGATTCTTCAGACGAAGTTTTTAAATCATCAAAGCTTACCTCTTCTGTGCTATTTAATTTAATTTGCATTGATAATGCGTCATCACCATTATAAAAAAGGTGGTCAACACCAGGTTCTTCAGCCTCTAAAGTATAGTTTTCAAAATGCGAAATAGTATAGTCTAATTCTTCACTTTTAGATTCAATTACTTTATCAGTGAATGTCTTTCCGTTTGAAGTATACGTTAGTGTTGTATCTTCTGACGTAGTATTTTCTGATGCTGATGGTTGATTTGTTTGTGTTTCTTGTTCACTCGAATTTTCATTTTCAGTTGGTTTTTCAGATGCTACATTTTCAGTTTGTGTAGTACCGTCATTTGCTAAAGTATTTTTTGGTTCCTCTGTATCCGTATTACAAGCTGCTAACATAGCTGTTAATAATAGGAGTGAGCTTATCTTTGTTAAAGATTTTTTCATGGTGAATCCCCCTTTAGAAGTATAGACGTATAGACGACTATTGTTTAGGTAATTTTCTGCTGTTATCCCGCAATCACCTGATTGGTGAAAGTAACAATCAGTGAAGAATGGCCAAATGAAGACGGTGGCATTAGCACGTCCTGTTCGGCAAAGCACCCACTGACTGTTATACCATACTGGTTAAACGAGAGGTAATACTAAAAATAGCAATAAAGTGAACACGACATGGGAAACAATGATAAGAGGTAAACTTTTTTTCCACTCATAAAGTGCTCCCCAAATAAGTCCAGCGACAATAGCTGCAATTGCCCCAGGAATAAATCCACTAATTGCCAATGAAAGTGAAAATAATAGTGCAGTAATGAATACGGCCCAAAATGGAGATGTGAATCGTTTTAATTGTTGCTGCACATAACCTCGCCAAAACATTTCCTCACCAATGGCTATAATGAAAATTAAAAGAATATAGTGGAAGATATTTTGTGGCCCATAAATTTTTAAAAACTTTGCAACTTCATGTGTCGATGTTGAGCCCATTAATAGATAACCTAATTTCACAATGCCATATGTTACTGTTCCATAGCCAATCCCGTATAATAAATATTGCCATGTAGGAATACGATCTTCAAACTTCCCTGAAACTAAAGAAATAGCGATTCCAACTAGTAAAGTAAATGAATATAAATACCAAAAGATAGTTTTTTCGTGAAATGTATAAAACATCATACTAAAGATAAAAAACAATGCCAGAAGGAGAATAATTGTTTGTTTATGTTTTTTCATATTTGTTTTACCTCCTGTATCATATCGTATCAAAAAAAACCCTTTTTATCATCTGAAGGATGCTAAAAAGGGTAATTTGCATTAAACTTATTCATGGTTAGTTAAAATTCTGTAACGTTTATGATTAACAACTGTTCGTTCTTCCATCTCAAGGTCTGGGAAATTCTCCATAATTGTAATATCAACAATTACTGAGTTTTCATTTACTTTTTCAACGACACCCTTTAAGCCTTCTTTAAACTCGATAATATTTCCAACTTCAGCAATTTTCATTCGCAGTCCGCCCTTCGTCTACTAATATTTAACAGTTTCTTGAGATTATACTATAAATAAAGTTTATTTTGAATATTTATATTATATTCCTTCATTTTGTGAAACATTTCATTTCATAGACGACTTTGGTATATTGAACGATAATAAAAGATTTTTATGGAGAGGGATATTACAATGGTAGATTATAAAGCGTTATTAGACCAATTAAGAAACAAAGAGATTGAATCAATCTTTATTAAGAAGGAAGAATTTTTACAATTTCGTGAACAACTATTAAAGGACGAACAATTTAAACATTTCCGTGGCGAAGCAAAGCAAGGCGGGGACGTTGTTTACACATTTTTAGATGTACCAAGATCGTAAAATATGTCGAAATTTGAAAAATGATTTCTTTGGACGTATCCTGTTATTTGAGTATAATAATGGTAAATGTTGAAATTTTGGGAGGAAAAATTTTGGATAGTGTACTATTAATCGAACTCGAATTAAAGCGCCAATTGATGATCAAATCTGGAATTGAAAATGGATTGCAAAGTTACGAAACACTTCAACTAAGTAAACAAGTTGACCGATTAATGAATGCTTTTGAAGAAAGACATAATTATTATTATGATACGGTATCATTATATGGAGAAGATTAAAAAATTTTTTAAACTGTTTTTAATATACATGTTTATAAATTATAAATTGGGGAATATTATTTTTGAACACAGCAACATTCTCATTTCCCCCTTTAGAGTAGAAGCTTAAAAATGCTACTGCTCTTTTTTTTTGGCAAAATTCAGCTCTTTAGTATCGTTCAATCAGCACATTTATAGTAAATGTGCTTTTATAACTTTATAGTATGCCAGTCATCACATTGAAGTTTCAACTTAATTTGATAAAATGAAAGAAAATAGAAAATGGGGGACTTATTAATGGTATTGAAAAAAATTGGATTCATTGGAACGGGTGTTATGGGTGGTAGCATTGTGAAACATTTACTAAATGCAGGACATGAAGTAACAGTTTATACTCGCACAAAGAGTAAGGCTGATGTACTTATTGCTTTAGGGGCAAAATGGGCAAATACACCAGCTGAAGCGAGCAAGAATCAACAAATCGTTTTTACAATGGTAGGCTATCCCAAAGATGTAGAGGAAGTATATAACGGATTACAGGGGGTTTTCTCAGCTGCAAATCCAGGAACAATTGTTGTTGATATGACAACGTCTGAACCGACACTTGCCAAAAAATTATATGAACAGGCAAAAGAAAAAAGTATACATAGTTTAGATGCACCTGTTTCAGGTGGTGATATTGGTGCGCAAAATGGCACATTATCATTAATGGTTGGCGGCGATAAAGATGTGTTTGAAGAAATGAAATCAATTTTCAAAGTATTTGGTCAAAATATTGTTTATCAAGGTGTCGCTGGCTCTGGTCAACATACAAAAATGTGCAATCAAATTGCAATAGCATCAGGAATGATCGGTGTTTGTGAATCGATAGCATATGGTTTAAATGCAGGTTTAAATTTAGATGACGTTTTAAAATCAATTACTGCAGGTGCCGCAGGGTCTTGGTCATTGTCAAACTTAGCACCACGTATGCTTAAAGAGGATTTAGCTCCAGGCTTTTACATTAAACACATTATTAAAGATATGAAAATTGCGCTTGATGAGGCGGAACGAATGAATTTACAATTACCAGGCTTAAGCTTAGCAAAATCAATGTATGATAAGTTGCAAGAAGAAGGTTATGGGGATAACGGAACACAAGCACTAATTAAATTCTATCGATAGGTATTAGTTCTCACATAGTTTTCACAATCGACAATAGGAGAATTGGACACCATATGATACAATAAATGTATATAGAACCAAGTAGTTTGGAAGGAGAGGTACGCTTTGGAAAATCAAAAAGGGATTTTGCTAGAAAGTGGTACAAACGAACTTGAAATCGTTGAATTTGAAGTTGCGAACAATAAATTTGGTATTAATGTAATTAAGGTGAAAGAAATCATTCAACCGATTCCAGTAACGTTTATTCCACATGCTCATCCTCATGTTGAAGGGATTATTCAATTACGCGGAGAGGTATTACCTGTAGTGGATATGCTAAAAGTTTTAGGCATACCTACAGACAACCGCAATTCGCAGCAAAAGTATATCGTTGCAGAATTTAATAAACAACGCGTTGTATTCCATGTAGATAACGTAACACAAATTCACCGTATCTCATGGGATCAAATTGAAAAACCTTCTGATATGTATCAAGGCGGAGCTTCTCAAGTAATCGGTGTAATTAAACGTAACGAAGAAATGATTTTATTATTAGACTTCGAAAAAATTATGGTTGATATTAACCCTGAATCAGGAATCAGCATAGAATCTGTGAAAAAACTAGGTAAACGCGATCGTTCAGAGAAGCGAGTTATTATCGCAGAAGACTCACCATTATTACGTAAATTGTTATTCGACACAATGAACGAAGCAGGCTATGTCAATACAGAGTTTTTCGAAAATGGTCGTGACGCATATGAATATTTAGAAACACTAGTAAAAGCAGATAAAGACATTGAAAAGCATGTTCAAATTGTGATTACAGATATCGAAATGCCGCAAATGGACGGCCATCATTTAACGAAGAAAATTAAAACACACCCTGATCTTCAGAAGCTTCCTGTAATTATTTTCTCAAGCTTAATTACGGATGATTTACGTCACAAAGGTGATCAAGTTGGTGCTGAAGACCAAATCTCAAAACCAGAAATTGCAGAATTAATTTTACGTATAGATAAATTTATTTTGTAAAAAGTTTACTACTGAAATTGAAACATACTATTAAATTGGATAAAATAATGAAAAGCCGGGTACTTGAAAAAGTAATTCCGGCTTTTTTTACAAACTAGCCATTAACAACGATCGCTACATCGAATGAAAAGAAAGAAGTGACAGATGCTTATGAAAAACTGGAAGACAGCGATTATTGACATCGGTTCAAATACAATTCGACTTGTACTATATGCCTATAGCGAAAATGAAGGGCTCCATGAATTTGGTAATATTAAAACAGTAGCGCGTTTACGTACGTATCTTTTGCCGAATGGTGAAATGTCTGAAGAAGGTATTCAATTATTAGCAGATACATTAAATTCATTTCGAGAGATTTTAGCAGACTATCATGTGACAGATATCAAGGCAGCTGCAACTGCTGCTGTGCGACAAGCAATTAATAATGAAGTAATAATCTCTCGTATGGAACAAGAAACAGGTATTAAAATCGACATTCTTTCAGAAGAAGAAGAGGCATATTACGGTTTTATTGCGATCGCTCATTCGATGGATACACCCTCAGCAGTTACGATTGATATCGGTGGAGGTTCGACTGAAATTACGTTATTTATAAATAAAAAATTACAAAATACGTTTAGTTTCCCCTTTGGTACGGTGTCGTTAAAACAAAAATTTGTGAGTAATTCTATTATCAATGAAACCGAGCGTGAAAAGATACGGGCGTTTGTAACGGAACAATTTTCTTCGTTAGCTTGGATTTTAAAGTTGGGCTTACCCATCATTGCAATTGGAGGAAGTGCACGTAATATTGCACAAATTCATCAGCAAAAGCATGACTACCCATTGTCAGGGATACATCAATATGAAATGAAGCGAAGCGAATTAGTGGAGTTACGCGATTATTTAACTGAATTTTCATTCGATCAATTAAAGCAATTGGATGGCTTGTCTTCAGATCGTGCGGATATAATCGTACCAGCACTTGAAGTATTTATTGCACTTATGTCAGTTGTCGATTCCCAATCGTTCCAAATTAGTAAAAAAGGTTTACGCGAAGGTTTAATTATTAGTCGGGTCATGCGTGGAAATGCAAAAGCATATGATAAATACAATGTTTTTAATGAAAGTGCAAAGCGATTAACGAAAGCTTACGGGCGTAAAGAAGAGGAAGTTGAAACACTCGTCCAATTAACTGAACAATTATATATGGAATGCTGTCATTTACAGTTTTTTGAGTACAGTAAGCAAGATTTAGAACTGTTAAAAAAAGCGGCAAACGTATATTCAATTGGTGAGTATATTGAAGTTGATTCATCAAGTCAGCACACATTTTATTTAATTGCGAATCAATCAATTGAGGGTCTGTCGCATGTAGATCGCGTTAAATTAGCTTTATTAGCTTCTTATAAAAATCGTGATTATTTCCAACGTTTTGCACAACCATATGAAACCTGGATTTCAAAAGAAGAATTAAAAAGATTACGCGATTTTGGGGCGATTTTGAAGTTCGTGTATGCACTGAATATGACGAAGCGTAATGTAGTGAAAAAAATTGTGGTTGAAAAAAAGGGGAACGGCATACTAATAGAAATCGTAACATCTGAGCGAGCAGTGGCAGAAATGGCACAAGCTGAAAAACAAAAGAAGCATATTGAACGTGTCTTTAAAAAGAATGTGGAATTGATTTTTATTGAAGAAGGGTGGAAATAATATGACAACTAATTTTGAAGCAGACCCTGTGTTCGAGTCTAATATTGATAACAATGAGCGATTTTCTAAATCACAGGCACAATTATTAGAGGAAATTGCAAAACCACAATATTACAATAACCGTGAGCTAAGCTGGTTAGCGTTCAATGAGCGTGTATTAGAAGAAGCCGAAGATATCAATAACCCACTATTGGAGCGTTTGAAATTTTTAGCTATATTTAGTTCCAACTTGGATGAATTTTTCATGGTTCGTGTAGCTGGTTTACAAGATCAAATTCGCGCGGGCTTCCATAAACCAGAAAATAAATCTGGTTTTACACCGAAAGAGCAGTTAACGAAAATTGCTGAGCGTACACAAGCGTTGGTACGTCGCCAAACAGAAGTATATCGTCATTTAGTCCATGATTTATTGCCGAAAGAACATGTCTATATGCGCGATTTAAAGATGCTAACACCAGAGCAAAAAAACTATATAAATGAGCTGTTTGAAGAAACGATTTTTCCAGTATTAACACCGGTAGCAGTTGATGCATACCGTCCATTCCCAACATTATTAGGCCGTACATTAAATTTACTCGTTATGCTTGAAAATAATGGATCAGACAATGAAAACATGGATAAAGTGGCAATTGTGCAAGTACCTTCTGTATTAGATCGTTTTATCAAAGTACCATCACAAAGCGATGAGGCGGTATTCGTATTATTAGAAGATGTCATTTCGAGTAATATTGACCGTTTATTTTTTGGCTACAAAGTAAAATCAACACAAGCATTCCGTTTAACACGTAATGCCGATTTAACGATACATGAAGAA
>JAZUES010000136.1:0-8515 GCA_045640265.1 Solibacillus sp. | reverse complement strand
AAGGAATGATGTTACGACCGTTAAATTTAATTTCACCACCGGCATAGATGCCAGGTGGCTGAGGGATTAATTTCATTAGGGCGTTACTTGTTACCGATTTACCAGAACCAGATTCCCCAACGATTGCTAATGTTTCACCTTCGTATAATTCAAAGCTTACACCACGTACGGCTTGTACGACACCAGCGTACGTTTTGAAATTAATACGTAAGTCGTTTACTTCTAAAACTTTTTTCTTCATAGCGTACACTCTCCTTATTTACGTAATTTCGGATCAAGTGCATCACGTAAGCCGTCCCCAATTGCATTGAATGCGAAAATTGTTACTGAGATTAACAGCGCAGGGAACAATAATCGCCAAGGAGCAGATTGTAGGGCTTTGAATCCTTCAGAGGCCATTGTACCCCAGCTGGCTAAAGGAGCTTGAACCCCTAAACCTAAATAGCTTAGGAAACTTTCTGTGAAAATTGCACTTGGTATTGTCATAGTCATTGTTACTAAAATAGCACCCATCGCATTTGGAATTAAGTGACGTTTAATAATGTGCCATTGGTTTGCACCTAATGTACGAGCAGCTAATACATACTCTTGATTTTTAATTTTTAGTACTTCGCTTCGTACGATACGAGCCATATTTACCCAACCTGTAATCGAAAGGGCAATAATCATTGGGACTAAACCTGGTTCCATCACGACTAAAAGAATGATAACTACTAATAAGTAAGGAATCGCTGTTAATACATCTGCGATACGCATCATAATGTTATCAACACGACCACCAGAAAGACCCGCGATACTACCCCAAAGTACACCGATTACTAAATCGATGACCGCAGCAGTAATCCCGATAAATAATGAAATTCGAGCGCCTTCCCAAGCACGGACAAAAATGTCACGTGCAAGGTCATCTGTACCAAACCAGTTCGTACCTGTTGGAGCAGAGTTATAAAGGCCGACGTTTTGATCATATTTAAAAGAAGATAAAACAGGGGCGAAAATCGCCATAAATGCAATGATTACTAATAAAACTAAACCAATTACAGCTAATTTGTTATGAGAGAAGCGATAAAATACTTCTTTCCAATAAGACACTTGTTTTTTTGAAAGGGAGTCCGTATTTTCTGAACGACCGACAACTTCAAACATCTCAGGTGCTACTTTTGGAATTTGCTTTTCGTTTTGAGCCATTATTTTTTCGCTCCTTTCAATTTAATACGTGGATCAATGACACTGTATAAAATATCTACCGCTAATACAGCTAATAATAAAATTAGTGAATAGAATACGGTTGTTCCCATAATAACTGTGTAGTCACGGTTCGTAATACTTGTTACGAAGTGGCGACCAAGTCCAGGTACCGCAAAAATTTGTTCGATTACGAAACTACCTGTAATAACCCCAGCAAATAATGGACCTAAGTATGTAACGACAGGAAGTAATGCGTTACGTAGTGAGTGCTTGAAGACGATTGTCCATTTACCAAGGCCTTTTGCACGTGCAAGTTTTACATATTCACTATTGTTTTGCTCAAGCATACTTGAACGAGTAAGCTTCGCAATAAAGCCAGCATGTGTTACTGCGATTGCAATGGCTGGTAATAGTGTGTAGCTAAATCCTTTCCAACCACTTACCGGGAACCATCCTGCTCTAAATGATAAATAATATTGAAGCAAGCCCGCTAAGATAAATGAAGGAACCGAAATCCCTAATATTGCGATAATTGTTGATAAATAATCTGGCCATTTGTTGTGATACAGTGCTGAAATAACACCAAGTAAAATACCAAGACCAATCGCTAGAATCATAGCCTCAATACCTAAAGCTAATGAAACTGGGAAGCTTTCAGAGATAATATCATTTGTCGAGCGTCCTTTATACTTCATCGATTCACCAAAATCGAATGTAATTGTATCCAATAAGTAATCCTTATATTGAATGTACCAAGGATTGTCTAAGCCGTATTTGGCATTTAATTGTTCTTCAATAGCAGGTGGTAATTCGCGTTCACTGGCAAATGGGCTACCAGGGGCTAACTGCATTAAGAAGAATGTTGCTGTAATAATTAAGTACATTGCTATCACGATATAAACTAAGCGTTTCACGATAAATTTTAACAATGTCCCAGCCTCCTTTTTATACTATTTTGAATATTCTATTAGAGCATGAAAGGCTGCTTGAAACATGAGTATGTTTCAGCAGCCTCCATAAATTAGCTCTTACTTATATAAGAAGTGTTTTATAAAAATAAGATTACTATTTTACGTCAACGTATTTAAGGTTGATATTACCTAAAGCATCTGGAACCATGTTTTCAATTGAATCAGATTCGATGAAAAGATTTGTATTGTAGTAGATTGGTGCTACCGGCATATCGTCCATAATTACAGCTTCAGCAGCTAATAATTTTTCAGTACGTTTTGTAGGATCTGTTTCAACAACAGACTCATTTAATAGTTTTGTATATTCATCACTAGACCAACCTGTTTGGTTATTACCGTTGGCAGCTGAGTTGTACATTTCTAAGAATGAGTATGCGTCATTGTAGTCAGCGCCCCAACCAAGACGACCAATTTGGAAGTCACCATTAGATATTTTGTCTAAGTATACTTGCCATTCAGCGTTATCAAGTTTTACTGAAACACCTAATTTTTCAGACCAACCTTGTTGGATAAATTGTGCGATTGCTGAGTGAGCTTCTGATGTGTTGTAAGAAACTTTTACTTCTAAGTCAGCAGCGCTAGCTAAGCCTAATTCTTTAAGACCCGCGTCTAAATATTTCTTCGCTTGTTCGAAGTCAGCATCTTTGAAGTAACCGTCATCCTCGCTAAATCCTTCTACTGAGTTAGGAACAATACCTAAAGCTGGCTCTTGTTCGCCTTTAACGATATTTTTGATTAATCCTTCACGGTCGATCGCAAGTGCTAATGCTTTACGGATGTTTTCGTTTTGCATCACAGGATCTTTCGTGTTGAATTTGTACCAGTAAATACCTGCTTGGTTAGATACGTTTAATTTGTCCTCTGATTTTAAGCGGTCGATAGCATCAAGAGAAATTGAACCGTATGGAGCACCTAAGAAGTCGACTTCTCCAGCATCATACATTGTCATTTGAGTAGTTTCAGATTCAACCATTGCTACGTTTACTGTATCGATGTTTACATTTTTAGCATCCCAATAAGTTTCACTTTTCTCTAGGACGATGTCACCTGAGTGATTCCAAGTAGCTAGTTTATAAGGACCGTTACCTACATAAGTGTCAGCTTCTGCATACCAAGTTGGGTTTGCTTCTGCGTTCGCTTTGTTAATAGGGAAGAATGTTTTAAATGCAGTTAACTCTAAGAAATAAGGAGTTGGATCGTTTAAAGTTACTTCTAATGTTTTTTCGTCAATTGCTTTAACGCCTACTTCTTCAGCAGTGCCTGCGCCAGTGTTGTAAGCCTCAGCGCCTTTAATTGGGTAAAGGATTGTTGAATATTCAGAAGCGTTTTCAGGATTTAAAGCCCATTTCCAAGCATATTCGAAGTCTTGAGCTGTTACTTTATCGCCGTTTGACCATTGTGCATCACGTAAAGTAAATGTATAAGTTAATAAGTCATCAGAAATAATATAGTTTTCAGCAGCCGCTAATACGGGGTCACCATCTACCATTGTTGTTAAACCTTCAAAGGCACTTTCAATAATCGCACCAGAAGTTGTATCTGAAGCTAATTGTGGATGTAATGAAGGTGGCTCTGATGGAATTAATAAGTTTAATTCCTTTTCGCCATCACCGTTTGATGCTGTACTTTTTTCCTCGTCTCCACCACATGCTGCTAAAATTGCAGATAATGAAAGAGCTGTTGCAGTTAATGCGACTTTCTTATTGCGTTTCATTAATAAACCCCCTAAAGAATCATTTAGATTAAATTTTCTGATAATAATTTGATGCGTTAATCTAATATATCAGAATATTATTGAGAAATATAGACTATATTCAAAAAAAGCAAAAAAACCTAACAAATATAACGATTATGAACTTTCTAAAATTACTAATGAATTTGTAATATTCTTTTTAAAATAGTAAATATGTAGGTTTTCTTTATTTGAAGTCAAATATTTCTCGCTAACACTCTTCGTTTTGAAAATTCAGAATATATTAACGTGTTAACAATTTTGACACATTTAACTTTCATTTTTTGGGGAATACATGCAAAATAGAAATAGAGGAAAATGAAAGGTGGTTATTCTATTGAAAACAGAACAACATTATTTTGAAGAGAGTATTTTAATGAAGGATTATATGGAAGGTATGTCTCAACTGCAGGAACAAAGCTTTGCAGTATACGAAGGTTTTAATGTACCACAAGACGATGCGTTCATAGAAAAATTAAAAAATGCCAATGTGCATATTTTAGCTATCACTGAAGACTGGTGTGGAGATGCAATGGTAAATAATCCAATCATCCGTAAAATTGCAGAAGCGGCCAATGTGGAAGTACGTACAGCATTACGCGATGCAGATACAGATTTAATCGATCGTTATTTAACAAATGGTGGCCGTGCTATCCCAATGTATTTAATATTAAACGAATCGGGTGAGGTCATTACAACTTGGGGGCCACGAGCACCTCAATTACAACAGCTTGTCATGGATTTACGTGCTGGATTACCTGCAAAAGATGATCCAACATTTGAGCAAGCGCAAGCGGAAGTTTATGAAAATATGCGTAAACAATATGCAGAAGATCCAAAGCTATGGAATTATGTATATGAAGACTTTAAAAAGAACGTTTCTAAAGTTATTTAATTAAAAATCTAATAGGCACTACTTAAGGTTCTTACTATATAATATAGTAGGAACTTTTTTTTAAAATATACGTATTTAATATTAATTGGGTTAGATAGTATAAAGTTGCATTTCAAAAACATTCAACAGTATACTTTTAACAGAGTAAAAAATTTAAAATAGCAGGAAGAGATGCGAATGAAAAGAGCGAGAATAATATACAATCCTACATCTGGTCGAGAGGCTTTTAAAAAGCAATTACCAGAAGTACTAGAAAAATTAGAAATAGCAGGCTATGAAGCATCATGCCATGCAACAACTGGTGAAGGCGATGCAACAAAGGCAGCAATCGATGCAGTACGTCGTGAGTTTGATATTGTGATTGCAGTTGGTGGAGATGGTACGTTAAATGAAGTTGTTGCGGGTATTGGCCAATGTGAAAACAGACCGAAGTTAGGGCTTATTCCGATGGGCACGACAAATGACTTTGCACGCGCGATACACATTCCTCGTAAGGTAGAAGAAGCACTTGAAATTATTTTGGCAGGAGAATCGATTCCAGTCGATGTTGGGCTAGTAAATGATGAACGCTATTTTATTAATATAGCAGCAGGTGGACGAATTACGGAATTAACGTATGAAGTACCAAGCAAGATGAAAACAATGCTTGGTCAGTTGGCCTATTATTTAAAAGCAATCGAAATGATTCCTTCTATTAAAGCAACACACATGAAAATTGAAATGGATGGAGAAATTTTCGATGACAATGCCATGATGTTTTTCTGCGGATTAACCAACTCGGTAGGTGGTTTTGAAAAAATTGCACCGGATGCATCAATTAATGACGGTCAATTTACAGTAATGGTTTTAAAAGAATGTAATATTGCTGATTTTATTCGAATTGCTTCACTTGCACTACGCGGTGAACATTTAAATGATGAACGTGTAGTTTACCGTAAAGCAAGCCGTGTTGTTGTCACTTCAGAAGAAGAGGTTCATTTGAATTTAGATGGTGAATACGGTGGCGATGTTCCAGCGACATTCCAAAACTTAAAACGCCATATTGAAGTTTTTGCACCAGTAGCAGAACTGGGTGAACTGAATACGATGGGAAAAGAAAAGTGAACTTTGAAGAGCTTGTAGGGAATCCTTACAAGCTTTTTTTTTTGCTTTTAAAAAGAAGAGCGTTCGAATTATCAATAGATGGGTATAGTAATCATTAATGATAAACGTACGGGGGGACCAGGAAGTGATTAATGAATCTGCTGTATATTGGAGTCGAGTTTTAATGGAAGTCACGCTATCATTTCATATTGTTTATGCAACAATTGGTGTTGGCGTTCCAATTATGATCATGATTGCCCAATGGATTGGAATTCGAAATAACGATGAACATTATATTTTAATGGCTAGGCGTTGGGCAAGAGGATTTGTCATAACGGTAGCTGTTGGGGTTGTTACAGGAACAATTATAGGATTACAACTATCCTTATTATGGCCAAACTTTATGCAAACAGCTGGACGGTTAATCGCCCTTCCACTTTTTATGGAAACTTTTGCATTTTTCTTTGAAGCCATTTTTTTAGGTATTTATTTATATACGTGGGATCGCTTTGAAAATCAGAAAAAGCATATGTTGTTGTTAATACCAGTAGCGATAGGAGCTTCAATGTCTGCTGTATTTATTACCATCGTAAATGCTTTTATGAATGCACCACAGGGTTTTGACATTATAGATGGTCAAATTATCAATATACAGCCACTAGTCGCAATGTTTAATCCTGCAATGCCGACAAAAGTAGCGCATGTTTTAGTAACAGCCTATATGACATGTGCGTTTATATTAGCTTCGATTGCGGCGTATCGTTTGCTACGGGGGTCCAATCATATTTATCACAAAAAAGCGCTTTATTTACTAATGAAAATCGGCTTTATTTTTACGGCCGCTACGATACTTATAGGGGATTTTTCAGGGAAGTATTTAGCAGAGTATCAACCAGAAAAGCTAGCTGCTGCGGAGTGGCATTTTGAAACGACTGAGGAAGCATCGCTTGTGTTATTTGGTGTATTAAAGGACGGAGAAGTAAAGTATGCACTGAAAGTTCCATATGCCCTTAGTATATTAGCGTATAGTAATCCAAAAGCAGAAGTGATCGGACTTGATCAATTTCCAATTGATGAGCATCCGCCGTTAAGTATTCATTACCTATTCAACATAATGGTCATCATTGGGATGTTTATGTTTGCCGTTTCACTACTTTATTTAATCGCAATATGGAAAAGATGGTCATTTGTCCGTTCAAAATGGTTCCGCATAAGTATGGTAGCAGGTGGACCTTTATCCATAGTAGCAATTGAAACAGGTTGGTGGTTAGCAGAAGTTGGACGTCAGCCATGGGTGTTGCGCGGTATTATGCGTACTGAGCAGGGGGCAACTACGAGTGGCTATGTGGACGTTATGCTCATTTTATTTTCAATTCTCTACTTAATTTTAGCGATTGGCAGTATTGTCACACTGCATCGTATGTTCAAAAACAATCCAATAGTCAAAGAGCTTGCAGCAAGAAACGTGAAGGGGGATGACGTAGTATGACATTACAATTGATTGGTATTTGTGTACTATGGTCTTTTCTATTTGGTTATGTGATTATCGCCTCAATTGATTTTGGAGCTGGATTTTATAATGCATATAGCGTTTTAACCAATCGATCTGACGTGTTAAGTAATGTCATCAAACGCTATTTATCCCCTGTTTGGGAAGTAACGAATGTATTTCTCGTATTTTTCTTTGTAGGGATTGTCGGTTTTTTCCCGCAAACTGCATACTATTACGGCACTATTTTACTCGTGCCAGTTAGTATTTCACTTATTTTATTATCAATTCGTGGTGCGTATTATGCATTTGAATCCTATGGTGTATCAGGGCATAAAGGCTATGCAACGGCTTACGGGATTGCGGGGTTATTTATTCCTGCTTCACTATCGGTTGTACTGACAATTTCAGAGGGCGGCTTTGTTGAGCTTGTTGGAAATGTACCAAAATTAAATTACAAAGCTTTATTTGTTAGCCCACTTACTTGGAGCATAGTGGTATTAAGTATCGCTGCGGTTCTGTATATTTCTGCAGTATTTTTAACATGGTATGCACGCAAAGCAAATGATGAAAATGCAGCCAATTTAATGCGGAAATATGCGCTTATTTGGACGATACCACTTGCAATAGCAGCAGGAGGGATATTGTTTGAATTCCGTGGACACAATCCATCTCGCTTTGAAAAAGTTATTGATGTGTGGTGGCTGTTTGCCATCTCGGCAGTATTATTTTTAATTACGACATGGCTATTATGGGCGAAGAAACAATATGGGGTGATGGTCGTATTGTTATTTACACAGTTTGCCTTTGCCTTTTTTGCATACGGTATCTCGCATTATCCTTATTTACTGTATCCTTATTTATCCATTAACGACAGCTTTACAAATAATGAGATGGCAATTGCGTTAATTATTGCTTTTGTACTGGGCGCGTCACTGCTCATCCCGTCACTGTATTTATTATTTAAGCTTTTTGTATTCAACAAAGATTATGTACGTGGTGCACATGATGACCATGCTTAGGAGGATGATTGAATGATTACGTTTCTAGTTTTCTTTGCACCATTTTTAGTATTGGTACTCTCATTACTACTTGCATTTTATGTAGCACCGAAAGATAAAAATAGCAGTAGACAATAATAAAAGGCTTGTTCGGAA
>JAZUES010000135.1:0-3853 GCA_045640265.1 Solibacillus sp. | reverse complement strand
ACCCTAGCAATGCACGGTCTGAATTCATTTTTTCACCGCGAATTCGTTCAAATTCGGCCATTAAATCTGGAATGGTCAAGTCTGGTTTGCGATCCTCGGTAACTTCAAAAATGATCTGCCCTTTATCCATCATAATAAGGCGATTTCCTAAGTCTAAGGCTTGTTGCATATTGTGTGTAACCATTAATGTTGTTAACTTACTTTCTGCCACAAGCTCTTTTGTTAAGTTTGTAATCAGCTCAGCACGTGATGGGTCAAGTGCTGCTGTATGTTCATCTAATAACAAAATGGATGGTTTAGTAAACGTTGCCATTAGCAAACTAAGTGCCTGACGTTCCCCTCCTGATAAGAGCCCTACTTTTGCAGATAAGCGATTTTCTAAATTTAAATGAAGCTTTTCAAGTGATGTTTTAAAAAATTCGCGTCGCTTTTTATCGACACCAAAACGCAAACCACGCTTGGCATTGCGTGAATAGGCAATCGCTAAGTTTTCTTCAATCGTCATTGATGGTGCTGTACCTGCCATTGGGTCTTGGAATACACGACCAATATGAACCGCACGCTTATGCTCTGGTAAACGTGTTAAATCGTTACCCGCAATAGAGATTGCACCGAAATCTGGTGTTAACGCACCTGAAATCATATTCATCATCGTCGATTTTCCTGCGCCGTTACTTCCGATAATAGTCACGAAATCCCCTGTTGCTAAATGCAAATTAATATTATCTAGCGCAATTTTTTCGTCAGGTGTCCCCTCATTAAAGACTTTGTTAATCCCGTCTAATTTAAGCAAGGCCATTCCCTCCCTGCTCAATTTCAATTTGTTTGATTTTTTGTGCTGTACGTCGTTCTTCTAAACGCTTTGCTCTACGCTTTCTTTCTTTTTGTTTGTTTAATAGTTGTGGAATGACTAATGCTAAAATTACGATAATCGCTGTAATGAGCTTCATATCCCCCGTATCTAACCAGCCAACGCGTAATGCTAATGCGTAAATTAAACGGTAAACAATGGCTCCTGCTACAACGGCAAAAGTTGTACGCACGATTGATTTTGTACCGAAAATAGCTTCCCCGATAATAACCGAAGCTAATCCAACAACAATCATCCCAATACCTAGACCAACGTCTGCGAATTTTGTATATTGTGCAATTAACGCGCCCGCTAATGCCACCATTGCATTTGAAATACCAAGTCCTAAAATAATGAGTGAATCTGTGTTCGCCGAGAAACTACGAATCATACGCTTATTGTCCCCAGTTGCACGAATTGCTAGGCCCACTTCCGTTTTTAAGAACCAGTCTACAATTAATTTAATGATAAACGTAACGATTAACATAAGGACTAAAATGCCCCATGTTGATGGAACCGATTTTAACCCCATTGCTGTTAGTGCGCTTGAAAATACACTATCAATGCCAAGATTTGACCAAAAGCTGTCGAACATTGAGAACACGGTATCTGTATTTAATAATGGGATATTTGGACGTGTTACACCTGTATCAGACGTAATCCCCATAATACGAAGGTTGATGGAGTAAAGTGCAATCATCATTAAAATCCCCGAAAGCAGTGGATTAATTTTTCCTTTTGTGTGTAAAATGCCTGTCATACATCCAGCAATAAATCCAGCAACGGTCGCTACCAATGTCGCTAGTATTGGGTTATAGCCTAGCACGATCATCGTCGCTGCTGTTGCTGCACCCGTTACAAAGCTGCCATCAACGGTTAAATCCGGAAAATCTAACACTCGGAATGTTAAGTACACCCCGAGTGCCATAATTGCATAGATGATCCCTTGCTCCACTGATCCAAACAAAGCTGTAAACATCTCGAACCATCTCCTAAACTTTTATCAATTATGCTTTGGCATAATTGCATCTGAATTCGAACTAGTGCCCAGGATGTGGGTCAGTCAGCCGTTTGCCGCACGATGCGACGCTTTTAGGCTGACTTCCACTTTAAGAACGCCTTGCCGAATTAACTATTTATTGTACTTCTGCTCCCCACTCAGACTTAATTTCTAAACCTAAGTTTTCAGCAGTTGCTTTATTAATGGCTAATTTCAAGTTTGCTGGGAAGGCAGCTGGAATTTTTGAAGGTGATTTACCTTCTAATAAAATTTGTGCTGCCATTTGACCTGCTTCATAACCGATATCATAGTAATCGAAACCGTAAGCTGCTAAACCACCGCGTTCTACGGAGTCTAATTCACCAACGATTAATGGCAATTTGTTTGCATTGGCAACATCTATTACGGATTCTAATGCTGTTACAACTGTGTTATCTGTAATGATGTAAAATGCATCTACTTTGCCTAATAAAGATTCTGTTGCTTGCTTTACTTCCGCTGATGTTGATGCTGAAGCTTCCACAATTGTAATACCTTCTTTTGACGCTAATTCTTTCGCAGTTGTGATTTGAGCCACTGAATTTTGCTCACCTGCGTTATAAACCATCCCTACGTTTTTAACACCTAATTCTTTTAAAAACGCAATTGTTTTAGGCATTGTTTCTGGATGTAAATCAATTGTTCCTGTTACGTTTCCACCTGGTGTTTCCATTGAATCGATTAACTCGGCACCAACCGCATCTGTTACGGATGTGAAGATAATTGGAATATCCGTTGTTGCACCTTTAGCAGCTTGTGCTGATGGTGTTGAGTTCGCAAAAATTAAATCTACGTTTTCACTTACTAATTGTTGTGCAATTGTCATATTTGCACTATTATCACCATTTGCCGATTTATCTACGTATTCTGCTTTAATGCCAGCATCTTCAATCGCCTTTTTAAAGCCTTCTTTTGCTGAATCTAATGATGGGTGCTCCATAATTTGTGTTGTACCAATTTTGAATGTTTTTGTTCCTTCTGTTTGATTTGCTTCGCCAGTTTTTACATCGTCTTCGTTACCACAAGCTGTTAATAATAACAGAAGCCCGAATAATAAAAATGATAGCTTCATTAATTTACGTTTCATAAAGTATTGTCCCCCTATTTTTCTCTGTCGCTTTAAAGCGCAGAACTTCATCTCGGTGAAGTGTGAATTAAAGATATATTACATGTAAGCTTTCAAATAGTCAACAACATTTAGAATGTTCTGAATTTAATAGTCAGGTGAATTTTCTCTCTTCTTATTAATTTAGCACTTTAAATCGTTAAACTCCTTATAATAACTTTATATTCTTATCATTTTCATTTTGTGACGCTTTTTTGAAATATTATTTTCAAGTTGCTATTTACAATAATGATCAAACTTGCTATGATTGCAGTTGCTTCGCGTGGTTCGTAACCATCCCACGTAAAAAAACTAGGAGGAACTGAATATGAAAGTAAAATTTATGGCAACGAGTGCTATTATTGCAGCATTATATATTGCTGTCACAATGCTTGTCGCACCGATTAGCTTTGGTCAAGTACAATTCCGTATTGCCGAGTTATTCAACCATTTAATCGTCTTTAACCCACGCTATATGCTAGGTGTTGTCATTGGCGTTTTTATTTCAAATTTCCTACTGTCCTCAATTGGTCCCATCGATTTAATTTTTGGCGTAGGGCATACGATTATTACATTAGGAATCTTAATTTTCATTTGTAAATTTGTAAAAAATATTTGGGCACGCTTAATTATTAATACCTTGTTATTTACGTTTACGATGTTCATCATCGCAGCGCAGCTCAACATTGTATTGGAGTTTCCGTTCTGGGAAACTTGGGCTTTCGTCGCATTCGGTGAATTTGTCGTTCTTGCTGTAAGTGCACCAATTATGCATGCGTTAAATAAACGATTACATTTCAAAAAATTAATCTAATAGATTATTTCAACCAACTAGCCATTTTGTTAGTTGGTTTTTTTA
>JAZUES010000134.1:0-12927 GCA_045640265.1 Solibacillus sp. | reverse complement strand
CAGTATATCACTATGCACATTTTCAATAGAAAGTTTTTTTAGAAGCGCTAAATAGTTTGTCACCGCCTGTTTCATTTGTTTTCCTTCATCTAATTTCGCCCATCTTAAAAAATATGGTACAGCCTTTAGTTGCATCGTTTGCGGCGTTAACCCGTGACTTTGTAGAAAATAAAATAATAATAGTTGCCACTCTACATTGAGTACTGGAAGTTGTTCAGAACAATCAACGGGAATGCCAATAAAATGAGGAAGTTTAAAAATGGTACAGTTCATTTCATAAATTGCCCGCAGAAAAGCATCATTCACTCCCTTTTTACTTAAAAGTAACCGAGAACGAAGCGTCTTGTTACGTATTGACAGTAGTTTTAAATAGATTATTTGAAATGTTTGTTTTGATATTACTTTCGGTATAAAGAATGGAAAGTTTTGCTGCTTTAGTGGCAATTCCTGAATGATGCTAAAATATTGTAGGCCTTGAATCGGAATTAAATTACTGACATAGTAAAACATTTCACGTTGGACATCATAGGTTATTAAATAGCGCTGCTTTTTATACGTTTGAATAAATTGTGCGTTCATATGATTAATGGAAATTTTCGTTATACCTGCAGTTTTAAAGTGGGCATTTGGAGTATGGAGGAGCCAAACTGGATTTATATTTACAGCTTGATAGCCATTTGTACGATTTTGAAATAACGGTGCTGTAATTTTACTACACTGAAATTCGATAGCATATTGCTTGTTATCTTTTGTCACAAGTAAATCGGGTCGTTGTTGGATTTGCGGTAAATAGGGCTCTACAACTGTTGGAAGTTGAAGGCTTGTAAAAAGCGAATAAAGTTGCTGCTTTCCTAGTAGATGGGCTGCGGATTCTCCTTCTGAAAAAAAGGAATCACAGGCACTATTCTTTAAATGGGCAAAATGAGGAATTTTAATGGTCCCTATTTTTAATAGTAGAGACTCTTTACATTGTGGGCAAAAAAATTGGTCCATTTCTTTTAGTTGTAATAAATCATCGTGTGACATTTCGCGCTGAAGCTGAAAAAGTTTTTGCTCTTTTGTTAAAGCTACTAACAACGTCATCACCCTTTTTACTTTATAGTAATGACAATTCAAATCACTTTCAACTTACGTAAAATAACTACTGTGAAACTTTCCTTTTGACGATAGATCATTGTTAAATTGGACGAAATAGACTTGCTTTATTCAGAGAAAGGTAATCGTATCATTGGACAAGACCTCGTAACGAGCGCATAAAAAAAGACTGCCCATTTAGACAGCCTTTTCATCGTTTAAAAATAACTAACAATTGTTTCAAAGCAATTTTCAGCAATAATGACTTGTGCATATTCTTCTAATCGGTGAGATGTCACTTTTGAAGCCTGTAAATATTCACTGCATAATGCAATAATATTTTTTGCTTCATTTAATTCCATATCTTTTAAATCAACAAATAAATAGTATTCATCATTCCACTTATAGAGTGTCGAATTCACATCTAATTGTACTGCACGTGTTGCTAATGGAACTAAATCATCAATATCTTTAAAGCGGAATCGCGCATTTTCAATTGGCTCATCTTCTTTTAACGCTTTGCCTAACGAGTTGAAAATCGACTCTTCCATTTCGTTTAATTGGTCTGTTATATGGAGGTCGTCTTCGAAAGCGCCTACCATAGATGAAGTTTCGGAATCGTTATTGACAGATGCACGTGTGACAACGACCTCTAAGCCAACTTCAGATGCATTGATATGAATCCAAATCGGACCATCTATATCAAAATAATCGTCTGTATTCACGTCACCAATGACATCCCAGAAAAGCTCTTCTCCTTTTGCGCGATTGTACCAAATTTCTTCACGACTATAACCGCGGTCCTCGATATCACTATACGTTATAAAAAGTTTTAACGTATTTTCATTAATGCGTTCGATGTCCATTAGACCTCAACTCCCTTCACAGTCATTTATAGAACTACATGCTATTTCGAAAAATAATATTCCACTTAAAGTATGTTACACTTCATGTTGCCCTATAACATCTGATTTAAGTACGTTTTGGAATACCCTCAACGTATCTATAATTCTATTGTATGATGGATTGTATTAAAATGAAAAGGATAAACATTAGGAAATTAAAATTATTTGAATACTTGAAATTGTATTGCACCTTGTTGACGAAATCAAGAGTCAAATGTCTTTCACACTTTTACCCACAAATAGTATTTTAACTCAAAAAAAAAAGATGTTACAATCGCATATCTGCATCCGTAACATCATACATTGTTATTTAGTTAACCATACGTTGTGCTTCTTGTAATTGATATGCGCGTACTTTACGAGGTAGGAATCGGCGAATTTCATCTTCGTTATAGCCTACTTGTAATCGTTTTTCATCCAAAATAATTGGTCGGCGTAATAAGCCTGGGTGTTCTTGGATAAGCTCGTATAAACGTTGTAAAGGTAATGTCTCAACATCAACATTTAATTTTTGGAATATTTTAGAACGAGTAGATATAATCTCATCTGTTCCATCTTCCGTCATACGTAAAATTTCTTTAATCTCACTAATTGTAAGAGGTTCAGAAAAAATATTGCGTTCAGTATATGGGATATCATGTTCTTCTAACCATGCTTTTGCTTTTCGACATGAAGTACAACTTGGTGAAGTAAATAATGTTACTAACATTGTCTCACTTCCTCTCTTATTGATTTCAACTACTATGCATCTCCAGTCTATTCTCACCTGGAGACTATATCTTCATTCAATTAAATGGCAATCATTCATAAAAATGAAGTGAATTTATACATCAAAATCCTTAATTTAGAATTAATTTAATTTAAGATTCTGTTCTTATTATACAAGAAAATTTCATATTTGAATACACATTGTCAACAAAAAGGTCATAGAAAGAGATATTTTTTAGTAGCAAATATTCTCGAATATACCTATTTCCTCTAAAATAGATTACACAATAGATTTACCCTGAAATTTTCAGTTATAAACTTCCTAAATAACTCATTTGAGTTCTCAATTAATAGTATCAATTGAGAAAACAATAACAATAAAAGCGCCAATTATTTGTAAATTTTGAATTATTATATTTAGTCTTTCTATTTTTGTTTGACTTTATACAATTAGAAATATTTTTTTGATGAAATAATTGCATTTATTTCATCAAGTACGTTATAATCACTTTCAAGATTATGAAAAAAAACGAGGACGAAGAGTAGTACATTTAATAAGAATGTATAGAGAGTCTGTGGTTGGTGTAAACAGATCATTCATTAAATGGAATGGACTTCCGAGTTAGCTTTGTGAAATTTTCAGTAGTAAAGCTCGTTCCTTCACGTTACGAAGAAGAGTGGCCTGTCATGGGCAAGCTGGGTGGTACCGCGGATTATAACATCATTCGTCCCTTCTATTATTTATTAATAGAGGACGCGTGATGTTTTTTTATGCCAAGGCAATTTCTAAAATATTAGGAGGAACACCCAATGAAAACTATCTTTTCAGGCGTACAGCCAACAGGAACAATTACTTTAGGGAACTACATCGGTGCGATTAAACAATTTCCTGCACTACAGGACGATAACAATGCCATTTACTGCATCGTTGACCAACATGCTATTACAGTGCCACAAGATCGTTTAGAACTACGAAAAAACATTCGTTCATTAGCAGCGATGTATATTGCGGTTGGCATCGATCCGAAAAAATCGACATTATTCATCCAATCTGAAGTACCAGCACATGCGCAGGCAGGATGGATGTTACAATGTGTCGCTTCAATCGGCGAATTAGAGCGTATGACACAATTTAAAGATAAATCAAACGGCAAAGAAACTGTTTCTGCTGCACTTTTAACATACCCACCACTTATGGCTGCTGATATTCTTTTATACAATACCGATATCGTGCCAGTTGGTGATGATCAAAAGCAACATATCGAATTAACTCGTGATTTAGCAGAGCGTTTCAACAAGCGTTACAATGATGTATTAACGATTCCAGACATTCAATTACCAAAAGAAGGCGCACGTATTAAATCATTACAAGAGCCAACAAAAAAAATGTCGAAATCTGATACAAACACAAAAGCGACAATTCGTTTACTAGATACACCAAAAGAAATTGAGAAAAAAATCAAATCGGCTGTGACTGATTCGGAAGGCATCGTAAAATACGACGTTGAAAATAAACCAGGCGTTTCAAACTTATTAACAATTGAATCTGCATTATCAGGTGTATCAATTGCTGATTTAGTAGCGAAATATGCAGGTAAAGGTTATGGAGACTTTAAAGCGGGTGTAGCTGAAGCAATTATTACACACTTAGCTCCAATTCAAGAGCGTTACTATGCATTAATCGAATCTCCTGAATTAGATGAGATTTTAGACGAAGGTGCCATCAAAGCAAATGCCATCGCTTCTAAAACCGTTAAGAAAATGGAGAACGCGATGGGTTTAGGGCGTAAACGACGATAACCATCCCGATTACCGCACCTACACACATATAAATTTCAGCACTATTTAATATGTACGAAAGCACCGCATGCCATGAATAACCGAGTGTACGGTAATTTAAGTACAAGATGATATTACTAATCGACATCACACATATGCCATAACAAAATAAAAAAATTACAAAGCGCGTCATCAAATCGCCCCCTTTGTACATCTATACGAAAAACCAACGTGCTACATGCGTAACACGTTGGTTTTTTCCATCCATATTGAATTATTTTGTATATTTCTTAAACAGTAAGCATGCGTTATGTCCACCAAAACCTAATGAATTACTGAGTGCATAGTCAATGTCCGCTTTACGTGCTGCATTTGGTATATAATCTAAATCACATTCTGGATCTGGTTCAAGTAAATTCATCGTTGGTGGCAAAATACCCTCTTTTAATGCGAGGACCGTAAAGATGGCTTCAACACCACCTGCTGCTCCTAATAAATGCCCTGTGACACTTTTTGTTGAGCTGATTGCTAATTTATATGCATGCTCACCGAATACGGTTTTGATTGCTTGTGTTTCAAATAAATCATTATAAGGTGTACTTGTTCCATGCGCGTTAATATAGCCAACTTGCTCTGGTGTGACAGCAGCATCATTTAATGCCATTGCCATTGCACGTGCTGCCCCTTCACCATTTGGAGCTGGAGCTGTAATATGATGTGCATCTCCCGTCGAACCGTAACCTACCACTTCTCCGTAAATTTTTGCCCCGCGTGCTTTTGCATGCTCTAGCTCTTCTAAGATTAAGATCCCGGCTCCTTCTCCAATAACAAAGCCATCACGATTTTTATCAAATGGACGGGAAGCTGTATTTATATCGGGATTTAAAGAAAGTGCCGTATTCGCACAAAATCCTGCAACAGCCATCGTCACAATCGGTGCTTCTGCTCCACCTGTTATCATCACATCCGCATCGCCGCGCTCAATCACTTTAAAAGCATCACCAATCGAGTTCGTACCAGATGCACAAGCAGTAACCGTGCAAGAATTTACACCTTTAGCCCCTAAATAAATTGACACTTGCCCTGCAGCCATATCTGGAATCATCATTGGCACAAAAAATGGGCTAACTCGGCGCACTCCACGCTCTTGGAATGTTAAAAATTGTTGTTCGTGCGTTTCCATTCCACCAATACCTGAGCCAATCCATACCCCTACGCGTGGCGCCATTTGTTCGGTAATTGTAAGGTTCGCATCTTTGGCTGCCATCATTGAAGCGGCTAATGCATAATGAGTGAAGCGGTCCATCTTCCGTGCTTCTTTTTTCTCGATATAGTCTTCTATATTAAAATCCTTTACTTCAGCTGCAACTGATACTGGAAATTTACTTGTATCAACACGTGTTAAAGGACCAATTCCTGATTTACCAGCAACGACATTTTCCCATGATAGTTCTGCAGTATTCCCAATTGGTGACACTGCACCAATGCCTGTTACGACTACTCTTCTTTGTTCCATGTTCCATTCTCCCTTTGCTTCTTTCGAATTTTCCCGCTATAACCCCCACCGTTTGAAGGTTCACTTTATAAAAAAACCAACGTTCCTATTTCCCCCATTTAATTGCTAATGCACCCCATGTTAAACCGCCACCAAATCCAACTAATACAATGATATCGTCGTCTTTAATTTTTCCCGCCTCTAAATCATCGACAATCGATATTCCAATTGAAGCAGCTGAAGTATTACCGTACTTTTGAATCGTTTTCGACATTTTTTCTTGGGGTAAACCAAGACGTTCTCGCGCAGATTCCATAATTCGGATATTTGCTTGATGTGGCACTAAATAATCAACATCATCTTTCGTTAAACCAGCCTTTTCAAGCACGTTATTTGCCGATTCTCCCATTTGACGCACAGCAAATTTAAATACTTCACGGCCATTCATATAAATATTACCTTCGTCATTTAAATAGAGATGTTCGCCACCTGTTCCATCTGCTCCAAGCTCAAACGATAAAATACCTCGGCCTTCAGACACTTTACTTATGATTGCAGCACAAGCGCCATCACCAAATAAAACTGCCGTATTTCGATCTTTCCAATCCGTAACTTTCGTTAACTTTTCTACACCTACTACTAATATATAGTCATAACTATTTGTTTCAATAAACTGTTTTGCAATTGTTGTCCCATAAATAAACCCCGAACACGCTGCTGAAATGTCCATTGCGCCACATCCAGAAGCCCCTAATCGTTCTTGAATTTGGCAAGCTACACTCGGAAAGCTTCGATCTGGTGTCACGGTAGCTACAATGATTAAACCTAGTTGATCTGCTGTAATTCCCGCATTTTCAAGCGCATTTTTCGCAGCTTTAAAGGCTAAATCAGACGTTTCTTCCCCTTCTGCATAACGTCGCTGTTCGATTCCCGTACGCGAACGAATCCATTCATCTGATGTATCTAAAATTTTTTCAAAATCGAAATTTGTCATTACCTTTTCTGGAACATACTTCCCAATCCCGATTATCCCTGCATTCATATAAAAAACCCCCTTGTTTAACATCCCCGTTAAATCAGTACTAGTAATTAGTAGTTGGTACTAATTATAGATAATAAGTTTTCTGAATACAAGTACTTTTTCCACATTGCCCTAATTGCCCATTTGATTTATCTGATAATGTGGCGAACCTACTGATTAAAGTTGTCACTTTATTCGTGACAACTTGGCGAAAAATTTCTTTGATTGTTTTTTTTTATGTAGGCTTATGTTATGATATTGTAGATGTAATTTCATACTACCGTTATAAATAAGTTCAATTGAGGTGAAATTGATGCAATATATTATTACTTTCTTCTGGTCATTCCTTTTAGTAACAATGTTAAACTACGTTGTAAGCTCAGTTAATGATGTAAACTTTAACTTCATGAATGGCTTAATAATTTCATTAGTATTCAGTGTATTAGTAATCATCATCGCTGCAGTGATTCCAAACGAATCAACTCCAGACGCAGAAGCTGAACATCACTAATATTAAAAAAACACAACTCATGCAATTTGCATAGGTTGTGTTTTTTGTTTTACTTCGTAATTTTTAATTCACCATTGTCTAGTGTTATCGACATGGTTTGTCCTGCGACTACTTCCCCTTTTAATAATTCACGGGCTACAATCGTTTCTAAATGGCGTTGTACAAATCGTTTTAACGGACGTGCCCCAAACTGTGGATCAACTCCATTTTCGACAACCCAATTCACTACTTCATCTGAAACATGTAACGTAATTTCTTGCTCTGCCACACGGTCTTGTAATTGATGTACATATTTCCAAGCAATGGCGTGGAAGTGCTCATTTGATAAGGCATGGAACATGATAATATCATCCATACGGTTTAGTAGTTCTGGTTTGAAATGCTGACGTAGCGCAGCTTGTACTAACGCTTCTGACTCTTCATTGTCTTCTAATAAATAATGTGAACCGATGTTTGATGTTAAGATGATGACCGTATTCGTGAAGTTTACCATTCTGCCTTGGCTATCGGTAATACGCCCATCATCAAGCACTTGTAATAATATATTGGCGACATCCGGATGTGCCTTTTCGATTTCATCTAGTAGCACAACGGAATATGGGTTACGACGAACGGCTTCTGTTAATTGGCCGCCTTCTTCATAACCAATGTATCCTGGAGGAGCTCCGACAAGTCTTGACACTGAATGTTTCTCCATATATTCACTCATATCAATACGAATGAAATGGTCCTCTGAATCGAATAGCTGTGCGGCTAACGCTTTGGCTAATTCTGTTTTACCGACACCCGTTGGACCAAGGAATAAGAAACTACCAATCGGCTTATTCGGATCTTTAATGCCAGAACGAGCACGCCATACTGCTTCTGTTACATATGTGACTGCGTCGTCTTGACCAACAATACGTTCATGAAGTGTATCTTTTAAACGCAGTAATTTTTCACGTTCCCCTTCTACAAGCTTCGTTACCGGAATACCTGTCCAACGAGAAATAATTTTTGCGATTTCTTCCTCAGTTACTTCTTCACGTAACATACGATTGCCTTCTGAAGCCTTAAGTTGCTGTTCAAGCTCTGTTACTTCTTTTTCAAGCATTGGAATTTGACTATATTGTAGCTCACTTGCTCGTGCAAAGTTACTACCGGTATTAATCAAATAATCTGCTTCTGCTTGGTATTTTTTCAATTGGTCTTTTTTATCACGGATAATTTGAAGTCCATTTTTTTCAAGTTCCCATTGCTCTTTCATCGTTTTAATGGAAGCTTCTAGTTTTTCAATTTCTTCACTAATAAGGTCAAGACGTTTTTTACTTGCGTCATCTTTTTCTTTTTTTAGTGCTTGCTGTTCAATTTTTAATTGTGTTGAGCGGCGTGTTAATTGATCAAGCTCTTGTGGCATTGAATCAATTTCAATACGAATCATCGCACACGCTTCATCGACTAAATCGATGGCTTTATCTGGTAAGAAACGATCCGTAATGTAACGGTCTGCTAATTGTGCAGCAGCGATAATGGCACGGTCATGAATGCGAACACCACGGTGATGTTCTTCAAAGCGGTCTTTAATCCCACGTAAAATCGATACTGTATCTTCAATTGAAGGTTCACGTACGAGTACTTGTTGGAACCTGCGCTCTAATGCTGGGTCCTTTTCAATGTTCATGCGATATTCGTCTAGTGTTGTTGCACCAATACAGTGTAGTTCACCACGTGCAAGCATTGGCTTCAACATATTACCAGCATCCATCGCGCCTTCTGTTTTACCAGCGCCAACAATCGTATGAATTTCATCGATAAATAAAATAATGCTTCCTTCCGATTCTTTCACCTGTTTTAAAACACCTTTTAAACGCTCTTCAAATTGACCGCGATACGATGCCCCTGCGATTAATGCACTCATATCTAATTCATACAGTTCCGCATCTTTTAAGCCCTCTGGTACATCTTTACGGACGATACGCTGTGCAAGTCCTTCGACAATCGCCGTTTTACCAACACCTGGTTCACCGATTAATACTGGGTTATTTTTCGTTTTGCGCGACAATATACGAATGACATTACGAATTTCTTCATCACGACCAATGATTGGATCCATCTTGCCATTCTTTACTTGTTCGATTAAATTTCGTCCAAATTGCTCTAATGGTGGACGGTTATCTTGCGTTTGATTAAATTGCATAAAAAGCACCCCTTTTTAAAAGTTTGACCTTTACTGACTAATTTGATTATAGGTCAAAATAAATCAAACTTCAATGTAATGTACTCAACATTTTTAATTATTTCCAGAAATTTATGTGGTATGATGTTTTTATAATATACAAATATTTACACTTCTATTGAAGGGTGTGATTTTTATCGAAACAGTTAAGTCCATTCCACAAGATATTGCCGTTCTTTTTGAAACAAAAGGGTCCATTTTGAAGCTTGAAAAAGGAACGACAATTTTCCAAGAAGGCGAACGAGCAGAACACGTTTTCCTTATTAAAAGTGGCTCCATACAAGTAAGTAAGGAAACGGAAAGTGGCAAAGAATTAACGATTCGTATATGCGGAAAAAATTGCCTTATTGGTGAAAGTTTAATGTTTTGCAAGTTTACCTTTCATTCAACGACTACAAAAGCATTAGAAACTTCGGAAGTTTATTCGATTCATAATGATGTGTTAGAGTCATTTATTCAAGAACACCCTACTTTAATGGTTGACTATTTAAAGTGGATTCAAACGGAAAATATAAAAAATCAAAGTCGCCTACGTGATTTAGTATTACACGGCAAAAAAGGTGCATTATATTCAACCTTAATTCGATTAGCCAATACCTATGGCAAGTTTCACTCAGTCAATGAAGTTTTTATTTCAATTGCTTTGACGAATACGGAAATAGCCAATTTATGCGCAACAAGTCGTGAAATGATTAATCGTATGTTAAACGATTTACGGAAAAACAAAATCATTACGATAGATAAGGGTTATATTACCATTCTTGATTTACATTACTTACAACAAGAAATTAATTGTGAAAACTGCCCTCTGGCGATTTGTAGAATAGATTAAAAAATCCCGCCCCAATCCTAATTAAAGGAATCGGGCGGGATTTATTTTTTAGCGGATGCCTAGTGCCATTTTTGCATAGCGTGACATATTGTCTTTAGACCATGTTGGCTGCCAAACGATATTTACGTTTGTTTCTTTAACTTCTGGTAACTCGCATAACGCCGTGTTTACTTGATCTACAATAACTGGACCTAATGGGCACCCCATTGAAGTTAATGTCATTGTTACGAACGCTACCCCTTCATCTGTTAAATCTACATCATATACTAAACCTAAGTTCACAATATCAATGCCAAGCTCAGGGTCGATTACGTTTTCTAGAGCACCTAACATGCTGTCTTTCATGTCTTGATCAATTGCCATTAATGTTTCCCCTTTCGAAATGGTGTTAATGGATATCATAACACCATTATGTGATTTATGCCAAATGTTGTGCTAAAAAGGCCGTTACTTGTAACATACCGCTTCGTGATACGGCATGACCCGCTTTTGGCTCATTAATGTATTTAATTTGAGTATCGCTATTATTCAACACATGCTGTTCATAAAAATCGCGACTCATTTCATAAGGAACAACTGTATCACGTTCACCGTGCCAGAAAATAATTGGGCGATGTTTCCATGCTTCATCGTTATTTTCTAAATTATAACGTCCCAGCATCATGACTAATTGTTGCTGTTCCTGCTTCGTCATCGGTAGTTCGATTCCCTTTTCAGCAAATTCCTTCACTTGATGTTCAGCAAACTTAGTATAGCTCGTTGTGCCCATACAAATACCTGCAGCTTCTATCCAAGGATAAACTGCTAAACTACCTGATGTCACGACGCCACCCATTGATGTTCCTGCTACACCAATTTTATCACTAGCTAATAGTTGCTTTTGTTTTAATTGTTCATAGATCGTATGTAGTTCCTTTACCGAAGTCAATACGATTTTCCAAAAACTTGCATTCATTTCGATATCAGATAAGTTACCTATACGTTCACCGTGCAATAGTGCATCCGGCAAAATGACACGAACACCCTTTTGAATAAGCTGATATGCGTAATGCAAGTTATGTTCTTTCGCACTCATAAAGCCGTGGAAAAATACAACAACTGGCGTGTTTTCATTCATCGTCTCATCATACACATGTAACAATGGGATTGACTCCCATAATTCTCGTTTTACAATCATATTTTTCACCTCTACTTTTTACCATATCAAAACTTTTCGTTTGTTTCAAAAGCTTTGACGTATGTTTCTTTATCGCGATACAATAATACACAGGCTAAAGGAGGCTTTTTCCTATGAACGAACATTTAATTGTATTAGATTTAGATGGTACACTTCTCACAGACGAGAAGAAAATTTCGCCAATTACTAAGCAAACTCTACTAAGAGCTAAAGAAGCTGGTCATCAAGTGATGATTGCTACTGGTCGTCCTTACCGCGCTAGCGAGCTCTATTATAATGAACTTAGCTTAACAACACCGATTGTCAATTTTAATGGTGCCCTCATTCACCATCCCAAAAACCCAATGTGGAAAAAAATTCATACAACTGTTGATTTGCACGTTGTTCACGATGTAATTGAATCGGTTCATAAATATGAATACGACAATTTAATTGCTGAAGTGATGGACGATGTTTATATCCACCGTGAAGATGACGGTGCACTGCAAATTTTCCATATGGGCAGTCCAAATATTTTAACAGGTGATTTAACAAAAAACTTACTTGAAAACCCAACAAGCTTATTAATCCAAGCGAATGATATGAACACACCAATTATTCGTCAGCACTTGCAAGATGTTCACGCAGAACTGATCGAACATCGTCGTTGGGGTGCACCATTCCCGATTATCGAAGTGGTCCATAAAGGCTTGAGTAAAGCGGTTGGAATCGACTATATTGCGAAAGAAATGGGCATTCCACGTGAACGTATAATCGCTTTTGGTGACGAAGACAATGATTTAGAAATGATTGAATACGCTGGAGTTGGTGTTGCCATGGGTAATGGTATTCACGACATAAAAAATATAGCCAATGAAATTACACTGTCAAACAACGATGACGGTATCGCAAAAATTTTACAAGATCGTTTGAAGTTATAACAAAAGCCCGTAGTCATTTAAATTGAAAATGACTACGGGCTATTTTAATTGTCTATTTATTTTTGTTCCTGTGCTTGTTCAGCACGGCGTTTTTTACCACGCTTCATAATAACAATCATGAAAGCTGTATAAAGTACAACGACTAAGCTTAGCGCAATAATGTATGAAGTATTGATACCGCGCGCTTCGATTACTTGATAGACTTCCACCATTTCACGATCTAAAATGATTGTGTAATTGCCGTCCCTATTTTCACGAATAATTTCGCTATCAAACATACCACGAACTTC
>JAZUES010000133.1:0-3533 GCA_045640265.1 Solibacillus sp. | reverse complement strand
ATTTTCAGCATTACGATGGTTAATGTCATTGTATTGTTCGGTGTACTTGTTCTTGGGTTTTTAGTAGCCTTCGTTAATATTAAAGTAAAAGATTACACGCTACTTCTTCCACTTTTTGAACACGGATTTACACCTATTGCAAAATCGACAGTTTATCCTGCTTCAGGTTTTGTAGAATTATTGCTATTTCTTTTCATACATCAAAAAATTAAAAAAAAGCTAAAATACTCACATTTTTTGCTAATGCTTTTTCTTCTGTTGGGATTAACGCTTGGTCCTTTAATTGGAGCGATTATCGAATTTGGACCAAATGAAGCATCGAAACAGCGCTACCCTGCCTTTGAAGAATGGCGAATTGCAGCAATTGGCACCTTTATTAATCACATTGATTTCTTTTCTATTTATCAATGGCTCACTGGTGCATTTATCCGAGTTGCATTTATTTTATTTATCGTTATAGAGATTTTAGGATTAACTGGCCAAAAAAAACGTATTTGGCGATCAGTTGCCCCTGCATTTATCTTCAGTACACTGCCTTTATTTTTGTTAGATGACACTATATTTCTTAAGTTAAAGAGTGAATATTTCCTTATAAGTACTTTTTTCTTCTTCTTCCTATTGGCATTCGTTTTAGTATTCCTTTTAAAACGAAAAAAATCAAGCAAGGTGGTAGAGCATGCCGATTGATCTTATTACATTAAAAGAACAATTTAAACAATGTGGAGACGTCAAATTCCAAACGTATTCATTTACTGCCTCTGAAGTCGTTCTTATTACATGTGAAGCAATGATTGATAAATATATGCTAAATGAAGTCATCGTGCCTCGTCTTCAAAATATATGTAGTAAGGAACAGCAAACTTTAGATAAGCAAACGCTTACGAAACAGCTCCATTTGCCAAATCTAGAGGTTATAGATCAATTGCAAGATGCAGTTACACAGGTATTCAATGGATTTGTTTTAATTTACATTCAACAACTTGAATTTTTGCTCGCTAGTAATATTGAAAGTAAGCCAAATCGTAGCCCAGAAGAAACGAATTTAGAAGTATTGATTCAAGGTCCACGAGATAATTTTATTGAAGATTTAGCAGTAAATATTGCACTTATAAGAAAGCGACTTCCGACGAATTCATTAAGCGTTGAAAAATTATCAGTTGGATCCCGTTCAAAAACAAAAGTTGCGATTCTTTACTTTGAAGACATTGCGGATTTAAGAATTTTAAAGGAATTACGCAAAAAGTTAACCGACATTGATACAGATGTAATTTTAAGTGGGGAAATGTTAATGGAACGGCTAAATAAGCTATCGTATTTTATTCCGGTAACCCACACGACTGGAAGGCCAGATTTTGCAATGCAATCCCTTATTACAGGGAGATACGTGTTGCTCGTTGATGGGATTGCCTACGCTACTATTATGCCTGTTAATATTTTTATGTTGCTTAAATCAGCTGAAGATAATGATTTTCCACCGATCATCGCTTCCCTTGAGCGTGTGGTACGGCTGGTTAGTATTTTAATTGCGATACTATTACCCGCTTTCTGGTTAGCTTTGACGACATTTCATCAAGAGCAAATTCCTTTTGCGTTGCTCGCAACTGTCGTTCAATCGAATACAGGTTCCCCATTACCTTCTGCTTTAGAAATGTTAGGGATGCTTTTTATGTTCGAGCTGTTCCGAGAAGCGGGATTACGTTTACCAAGCATTTTAGGAGGAACTATTAGCGTTGTAGGTGGGATTATTATTGGGGATGCCGCGATTCGTGCTGGGATAACAAGCCCTATGATGATAGTGATTATCGCGATTTCTACCATTGCGACATTTACGCTCGTTAACCAATCGTTCGTTTCAACGATTAGTATTATGCGAATTTCATTTATCATCATCACATCGATATTCGGTCTATTTGGGTTTTTCCTATCGATTTATATCGTTTTAATTTTCCTAACTAATATTCGTGTTTATGGTCTACCTTATTTAAGTTTTACAGCGGAATTAAGTTGGGATCAAATTAAGAAATCGATGCTTCGACCAGCAGCACCTGCTTATAAAAAGCGACCAGAATTATTAAATCCTCAAGATGAAACTAAGGAAGGTAAGTTATGAAAAAGTTATTGATATTACCTTTGTTATTTCTATTAGCGGGCTGTTGGGATACGAATCAACCAGAGCGAATGTACTATATACAAGGACTTGGTGTGGATTATAAAGATGAGCAATATGAAATTTACGCTCAAATTATCGATTTCACAAACATTGCAAGAACGGAGCAGCCAAATCCTGAGGCTACACAATCAGAAGTCGGTGTAGCCAAAGGGAAAACAATCGATGAAGCGTTCTTTAAATTATATCAAACAATGGATGAACGATTGTTTTTTGGCCATCTTTCTTATGTGATCTTTTCCGAAAATGTTGCAAAGACAAATAAAAGTAAAGAAATCGTAAATACCTTCATTCGTTATCGTGAACTTCGTTATACAACTTGGGTATATGTAACGACGTCCTCGCTAGAAGAACTATTGCTAACACCACCAATTATTAATAAATCGATTACATTATCGAAACTTTCAGATCCACTTAATTCATTTGGACAATCTTCACTCATTCGACCTATCACTTTTCGTGAACTCATGATTCAAATGGATGAGCCAAGTCACGAAGTAGCTATTCCTTTTATCGAACTCTCTGACAACTGGTCCACCGATAAAGGAGTAGACCCAGGCGTCAAATTTTCTGGCTATGCATTACTTGCTGAAAAAGAGGGATTAAAGGGCTATTTACTTGAGGATGATGTAGAGGGTGTCCAATGGTTATCAAGAGAAACAGATCGTACAGAAGTCACCATCCCATTAGAAGAGTTTAGTGATCCACATATTACGGTTGTCGTAAATGACGTGAAACCGACCATTCATGCGATACCAACTAGTAATTCGATCCAATTTGATATTAATATTGAATTAATCGTACAAGCGAATGAAGTAACGAGCAATGAACTAGCTGAAAAGATTAAAGATGGCGTGGAAAAGCAAGTCAAAGATGAAATTAACAAAACCTATACTGCAGCTTTAGAAAAACAAGTAGATATTTACCGATTATCTGAAGTAGCCTATCGAAAAAAAGTACGGGCATGGAAAGAAGTTGAAAAGGATGGGAAAGTTCCACTTACGGAATCCTCCATCCGATCATTAAATGTCGTCGTAACAAAAGTGATGGGTGAACGTACCATTTCCAAAGAAGAAGAGACGAGCAGATAAGCTCGTCTCTTCTTCTTTGTTTAATATATCGAACGTGCATGTTTCGCGATTAAACGATAGCCACTTGTTTCGATTGTATTAAACAATGTTGGCGTGTATTCTGTTAATCTTAGTGATTCTAAATCTGTTGCGATTTCTGCCTCACAATGAATCTTCGCTAACTTATGAGATAGTCTTAGCATTTCTTCATTTTCACTAATTTTCGTGCGTTGACCTGGTTTTAAGGTTGATAGAGCAGCTATTACACCATCGATCGAACCGTGATTTTGAATTAA
>JAZUES010000132.1:0-5061 GCA_045640265.1 Solibacillus sp. | reverse complement strand
TGCAACAGCAGGTCGCGTCACGATTGTTGAAGTAGAGGAGCTTGTGGAAGTTGGACAGCTTGATCCTGATGAAATTCATTTGCCAGGAATTTATGTGCAGCACATTGTACATAGTCCGTCATTTGAAAAGCGCATTGAACGTCGTATCGTAAGGGAGGAAGCGTAATGGAAACTCGTCTAAAAATCATTCGTCGTGCGGTGCAAGAAATTAAAGATGGTATGTATGTAAATCTAGGTATTGGGATGCCAACGCTTATTGCAAACGAAATTCCTGAAGATTATAACGTCATGCTCCAATCTGAAAATGGCATGCTCGGCATTGGGCCCTATCCGACAGAGCAAGAAATCGATGCGGATTTAATCAATGCAGGGAAAGAAACCGTAACAGCAAAAGCGGGTGCAGCATTCTTTGACAGCGCAGAAAGTTTTGCAATGATTCGCGGTGGTCATATTGATGTAGCCATTCTAGGAGGAATGGAAGTATCACAAGCTGGTGACCTCGCAAACTGGATGATTCCTGGCAAGGTCGTGAAGGGTATGGGCGGTGCCATGGATTTAGTCGTGGGTGCAAAAAAGGTCATCGTCATTATGGAGCATGCAAATAAATATGGAGAATCAAAAGTTAAACGTGCATGTACACTTCCGCTTACAGGTCGCGCGGTCGTTCATCGACTCATTACCGATTTAGCAGTGTTTGATTTTGTTGATGGTGTGATGCAGCTAGTGGAACTACAAGAAGGTGCGACATTAGCAGAAGTTATTGACAAAACAGAAGCTGAGTTTGAAGTGAAGTTAAAATAGAAAATGTCACGAAAAGCCTAACGCATAGAAATTGAATAAACGTCTCAAAGCATGTTAAATGAAAATTTAACATGCTTCTTTTTTTATAGGTGGATTACGAAATAAAACAACAAGTTGATGAATTAATATGCATCGTTATACGTTAATACAAAGTAATTTCAAAATTATCGTTAATTTTTATTAATACATTAGATTGCAAAAATAACCGTTTAAAAGGGTTTTGTATGCAAGAATTATGAATAAAAACGATTAAAACGGCTTTTTATATTTATTTGAAAATTTAAACTTATTATTTTTAGATAATTATCTATTGAATATTTATACAAACGAGAGTAGAATGAGTAACAGTTGATGAACATTTAAAAAAATCTATCAACATTCAATGAAATTTATCAAATTTTACTTCAAAAATTGTGAGGTCCTATAAAATGGCGGATTGGTTAGAATTATATAATGAAATGGGCGACTACTTAGCGCCAAGTATGGCAAAGGATCATCCAAATCTTCCAGTAGTAAAAGAAGAAGGTTGTTATTATTTCGGCGCAGATGGGAAAACATATTTAGACTTTACATCTGGTATCGCTGTCACAAATACAGGTCACCGTCATCCAAAAGTTGTACAAAGTATTAAAGATGCGGCAGACCAATTAGTACATGGTCCATCAGGTGTTATTATGTACGAATCAATTTTAAAATTATCTCAAGAGCTAGGCAAAGTATTACCTGGTGATCTTGGTTGCTTCTTCTTCGGAAACAGTGGTACAGAAGCAATCGAAGGCGCATTAAAATTAGCGAAATTCGTAACTGAGCGTCCTTACGTGATTTCATTTACAGGTTGTTTCCACGGTCGTTCAATGGGCGCACTTGGTGTAACAACTTCAAAATCAAAATATCGTAAGTTCTTACAACCATCACATCTTTCATACCAAGTTCCATATGCAGATGTAAAAGCTGCACCAGCGGGCGTGGATCCAGAAATGTACGTTGTTGAGCAACTTGAAAAAGACTTCAAAAAACTATTTAAGCACCAAGTAACACCTGAAGAAGTAGCGGCTGTTATTTTAGAACCAGTTCTAGGTGAAGGTGGTTACATCATCCCACCAAAAGCATGGGTGAAAAAAGTACGTGAAATTTGTGACCGTCACGGCATTTTACTTATTTTTGATGAAGTACAAACTGGCTTCGGTCGTACAGGTGAATGGTTTGCGGCACAATACTTTGACGTAACACCAGACATTATGGCCATCGCAAAAGGTATTGCATCAGGCTTACCGCTTAGTGCAACAGTTGCTTCTAAAGAGTTAATGCAAAAATGGCCAATTGGTATGCACGGCACAACATTCGGTGGGAATCCAATCGCATGTTCAGTCGCGCTTACAACTTTAGAAATTTTCCACGAAGAAAACTTAGTTGAAAATTCTCGCGTCGTCGGTGCATATGCACGTGAGCAATTGCTAAAAATGAAAGAAAAGTATTCAATCATAAGTGATGTGCGTTCTGCTGGGTTAATGATTGGTATTGAGCTTTCAAATCCTAAAACTGGTGAAGTATCAGGTGAAGCAGTAGGTAAAGTATTAGACTATGCACTTGAAGAAGGCGTGCTATTCTACTTATGTGGTAACGAAGGCGAAGTAATCCGCATGATTCCACCACTTACTGTAACGAAAGAACAAATTGACGACGGCTTACAAATGCTAGAAAAAGCTATTCAAAGATATTTAGAAGAACAATAATAGGAGATGAAAATAATGAAGAAAAAGTTTTTATTAGCATTACTAACGACAATGGTTATTGCTGTACTTGCAGCGTGTGGCACATCAGATGAAAAAGAAACATCAACAGGCAGTGACACAACAGATTCTGGAGACAAAAAAACATTAGTAGTGGGGACATCCGCTGACTATGCACCATTTGAATATGTAGACACTGCAACAAGCGACGAAATTATCGGTTTTGATATTGACTTAATCAAATTAGTAGGTGAAAAACTAGGCTACGACATTAAAGTACAAAACATGGATTTCAACAGCCTAATCACAGCATTACAATCGAAAAAATTTGATGTTGTTATTTCAGGTATGACACCAACAGAAGAACGTGACGAAGTAGTAGACTTCTCAATCCCTTACTATGAAACAGAGCAATACTTAATTTTCGACAAAGAAAAAGGTTACAAAACACCTGCTGATGTAAAAGGTGGCGTAGTTGGTGCGCAAATTTCTTCTATCCAAGAAGATTTAGCAAAAGAATTAGCTAAAGAAAATGGCTTCAAAGTAGAAAGCCGTAACTTAATTCCAGAGTTAGTTCAAGAATTAAAAACAGGTCGTTTTGATGCAGCCGTGATTGAAAACATCGTTTCTGAAAACTATTTAGCACAAAATGACGATTTAGCAGCTTTCCCAATCGAAGTTGAAGATCCAGATTACAAAGCAATCGTATTCCAAGAAGGTAGTGACCTAAAAGCTGAATTCGATAAAGTCATCGAAGAATTAACGGCTGACGGTACAATCGAAGAATTAAAAACAAAATGGTTTGTTGTAGAATAATTTAAAGATCCAACGTCATCCAGTGTAAAAGAGCTGGGTGGCGTTTCTAACGTTTTTTACAGAACATGTGAATTTATAATAACTTGAGAAAGGAGGGCTACGATGTTCAACTTTGAAAAGATCGTGCCCTCTATTCCTTATATTTTAGAAGGAATAGGCGTTACATTACAGATCGTTGTCTTCGCGACGATTCTTGGATTAGTTTTAGGGATACTTTTAGCATTATGTAAAATCGGAACAATTAAACCACTTCGTTGGTTCGCAACATTCTATACTTCAATTTTCCGTGGTACACCACTTGTACTACAATTAATGCTGATTTTCTATGCAGTACCACAAGTATTAGACATTCAAATTGATGCGATTCCAGCAGCAATCATCGCATTCGGTTTAAACTCAGGTGCTTACATTTCAGAAATTATTCGTGCTGGTATCAATGCAGTCGACAAAGGTCAAATGGAAGCTGCAAAAGCATTAGGTGTCCCATACGGCAAAATGATGAAAGACATTATTTTACCCCAAGCAATGAAAAATATTTTACCATCGTTAGTGAATGAGTTTATTACGTTAAATAAAGAATCAGCCATCGTTACAGTCATTGGTGCGTTAGACATTATGCGTCGTGCATACGTAGTTGGCGGTTCAACATTCACATATTTAGAGCCGCTTTTAATCGCAGGTTTAATCTACTATGTGATGACATTAGTATTATCATTCCTTGGCAAAATGCTAGAAAAGAGGATGAAACGCAGTGATTAAAATTGATAATCTAAAAAAATCATATGGCAAAAACGAAGTACTAAAAGGGATTACAACCGAAATCAAAGAAAAAGAAGTAATTGCCATTATCGGTCCATCTGGTTCTGGTAAATCGACTTTTTTACGTTGTATTAACCGCTTAGAGGAGCCAACTGCTGGTGTTATTAAAGTAGGTGGCGTTGAAATTACGGATAAAAATGTGATGAAAGTCCGTGAAAACTTAGGGATGGTGTTTCAACACTTCCATCTGTTCCCACATAAAACAGTTTTAGAAAACTTAACGTATGCACCGATTAATGTAAAAGGTGTTTCAAAGGATGAAGCTGTGAAATTAGGGGAAGAGTTACTTACGAAAGTTGGGCTTTACGACAAACGTAACGAATACCCGAACCGTCTATCAGGTGGGCAAAAGCAACGTGTCGCCATCGCACGCGCATTAGCAATGAACCCAACCGCTATTTTGTTTGATGAACCAACAAGTGCACTTGACCCAGAAATGGTTAAAGAGGTTTTAGAAGTAATGAAATCTCTTGCTAAAGAGGGGATGACGATGTTAATCGTAACGCATGAAATGGGCTTCGCCAAAGAAGTAGCAGACCGTGTGTTATTTTTAGACGGCGGTGTATTAGTAGAAGACTCTCCACCAGAAGAATTCTTCACAGCACCAAAATCAGAACGTGCGAAAGAGTTTTTAGATAAAGTTTTATAATAAAAAAACACACGCTACGGCGTGTGTTTTTTTGCTTATTGCTTCGGATACGTCTGACAAACGCGTCCAATTTGTCCGTCCGTTAAGCGAACTTTGATTCCGTGTGGATGAGAGCTACTGTTCGTCAGTAAATCCTTCACCACACCGCGTGTTGTTGTACCAGTACGTTGGTCTTTTTTCAAGACGATATCGACCTCTAAGCCAGCATAGACATCGCTACGATTTTTTCCGTTCATCTGCAAAAAC
>JAZUES010000131.1:0-8947 GCA_045640265.1 Solibacillus sp. | reverse complement strand
AATAAAAAAACGTCCTTACTAGCAGGACGTCCGAATCCATTTAAAGTTCGCTTACTAAGTAGAAAAAGATTTCGCGCTATTTTTTATTCATAGCGCGAAAACAATCTGTATTTAAGAAATTAAACTTTTAGAATTTCTTTTTCTTTTTCTTTTACTAACTCATCTACTTTAACGATTGAGCTATCTGTAATTTTTTGGATATCTTCACCGAAGCCGCGTAATTCGTCTTCTGTGATTTCACCGTTTTTCTCTAATTTTTTTAAATCATCGTTTGCATCACGACGCACGTTGCGGATTGCAACTTTTGCTTCTTCTGCTTCTTTTTTCACTTGTTTTACTAATTCTTTACGACGTTCTTCAGTTAAAGCTGGAATCGCTAAACGGATTACGTTACCATCATTTGTTGGTGTAATACCGATATCAGAACGCATAATTGCTTTTTCAATTTCACCTAAAATTGATTTATCGTAAGGTTGAATCACTAAAAGACGTGCTTCCGGTACAGAGATACCACCAAGTTGGTTAACTGGCGTTGGTGCACCATAGTAATCTACTTGAATTCGATTTAATAATGATGCGTTTGCAACACCTGCACGAATTGATGCTAATTCACGTGAGAACGCACCAATCGATTTTGTCATTTTTTCTTGAGCTTGATCTAATACTTGTTTCGTCATTATGCATCTCTCCTAACAACTGTTCCTATTTTTTCGCCCATAACGGCACGTTTAATATTACCAGCTTCTGATAAATTGAAAACAACTAGCTTAATGTCATTATCCATACATAACGTTGAAGCTGTTGAATCCATTACTTGTAAACCTTGTTGAATAACGTCTAAGTACGTAAGTGTGTCGTACTTAACAGCTGTTGCATCTAGTTTAGGATCTGCAGAGTAAACACCATCAACATTGTTTTTCGCCATTAAAATTGCGTCTGCATTAATTTCTGCTGCACGTAATGCTGCTGTCGTATCTGTCGAGAAGTAAGGGTTACCTGTACCTGCTGCAAAAATAACAACACGCGATTTTTCTAAATGACGCACTGCTTTACGGCGGATATAAGGTTCAGCTACTTGTGTCATAACAATTGATGATTGAACACGTGTTGGAACACCTAGATTTTCAAGTGAATCTTGAAGTGCTAATGCATTCATAACTGTACCTAACATACCCATATAGTCTGCATTGGCACGTTCCATTCCCATTTCAGCACCAATTTTTCCGCGCCAAATATTACCACCACCTACTACTAAAGCGACTTCTACACCTAAATCGACTACTTCTTTAATTTCACCTGCGATTGATTTAATCATTTCAGGCGAGAAGCCAAAGCCTAAATCCCCTGCTAATGCTTCACCACTTAGTTTAATTACTACTCGTTTGTATTGTGACACACTCATAGTAAACCTCCGTTACTCATTTATTTAAAAGGAAATACTATACATCATTTCCATATGTACATTATTCCACTCATATATATTAATAATTACTTTATTTAAAATGAATTCATATAAAGCATCGATTTTTAAAAATAGGGAACACGCAAATGGTGCTCCCTACTTTTTACTCAAATTTATAATTTAAGTGATATTTTAATTAGTTACCTTTTACTTGACTCATAACTTCTTCAGCAAAGTTATCTTCACGTTTTTCAATACCTTCACCTACAGCGTAACGAGCAAAGCTTGCTACAGTACCGCCTAAAGATTTCACGAAGTCACGTACTTTTTGGTCTGAGTTTTTAACGAAAGCTTGGTCTAAAAGACAAACGTCTTCGAAGTATTTACCTAAACGGCCTTCAACCATTTTCGCTACGATATTTTCTGGTTTACCTTCATTTAACGCTTGCTCAGTTAATACTTTGCGTTCGTGTTCTACTTCGTCAGCAGAAACTTCATCACGAGAAACGTAAGTTGGGTTGATTGCAGCGATGTGCATAGCGATATCTTTAGCAGATGAAGCATCTGTAGAACCTTCAAGAACTACTAATACACCGATACGACCGCCCATGTGTAGGTATGAACCGAATGCATCTGCATCTGATTTTGTTTTGATTTCAAAACGGCGTAAAGAGATTTTTTCACCGATTGTAGCTGTTGCAGTAGAGATTTGATCAACGATTTTAATGCCGTCTTTTTCTAATTCTAATGCAGCTTCAACTGATTCTGGTTTAGCAGCTAATAATTGTTCTGCTAAAGAAGCTACTAACACTTGGAATTTTTCGTTTTTTGCAACGAAGTCTGTTTCAGCGTTAACTTCTAAAAGAATTGCTTCGTTACCATTTTCTAAAATGTAAGTTGTACCTTCAGCAGCAATACGGTCAGCTTTTTTACCGGCAGCAGCTAAACCTTTTTCGCGTAAGAAGTCGATTGCAGCTTCTATGTCACCTTCAGTTTGAACTAATGCTTTTTTGCAGTCCATCATACCAGCGCCTGTTTTTTCACGTAATTCTTTTACTAATTGTGCAGAAATGTTTGCCATGTGAGTTTCCTCCTAAGATATATATTAAATTTATTTTACTATTCATACTTTAAGCGAAATAGAACGTTTTTTCAACGATTCAAATATTGATTAAAGTTTTCTCAAAAAAAGGTGATAAGGGTATTATCCACTTATCACCTTTTCTAGATGTGAATTACTCAGCAGATGCTTCTACTGGAGCTTCTTCTTCACCTTGTTTAGCTTCTAATAAAGCATCAGCCATTTTAGCAGTTAATAATTTAACAGCACGAATAGCATCATCGTTAGCAGGGATTACGTAATCAATTTCATCTGGATCACAGTTAGTGTCTACGATACCAACTAGAGGGATGTTTAATTTGATTGCTTCTGCAACTGCAATACGCTCTTTACGAGGGTCTACTACGAACATTACGTCCGGAACAGCTTTCATATCACGAATACCGCCTAAGAATTTCACTAAGCGTTCATGTTCTTTTTTAAGTTGGATAACTTCTTTTTTAGGAAGTACAGCGAAAGTGCCGTCTTCTTCCATTTTTTCGATATCTTTCATACGTTTAACACGTTTTTGAATAGTACCGAAGTTAGTTAACGTACCACCTAACCAACGTTGGTTGATGTAGTAGTTACCTGAACGTTCTGCTTCTTCTTTGATCGCTTCTTGTGCTTGTTTTTTCGTACCAACGAATAAAACTTTACCACCGTCTTGACCAACTTGACGCATGAAATCGTATGCTTCTTCTAATTTTTTAACCGTTTTTTGTAAATCGATAATGTAGATACCGTTACGTTCAACGAAGATAAATTTCTTCATTTTTGGGTTCCAACGGCGTGTTTGGTGACCGAAATGTACACCAGCTTCAAGTAATTGTTTCATTGAAATTACTGACATGAGTGTTTCCTCCTAATATGTTTGGTTTTTTTCCTCCGTATTCCTCATCTGCAACAAGCTACCCGCATCATGCGAGCACCACTTACTACATCAGAATACGTGTGAATTGGTTTAACACCATTTGTTAATATAGCATACCCAAATGGCAAGTGCAACTACTTTACGCATGAAACTTAATGAGTAACTCAATTTCAGTTTTACCCCGTTGCATGAGCTTTGCAATTTCTTCAATGCTGTTTCCTTTTTTATAAAGTGCCACTACTTGTTGTTCATATGTTTGCTCATTTTTCACAGGTAATGGATTTTCATTTATCGATAAAAGTTCAGCCTGCACTTCTTCCATCTCTTGTTCATCTGTCGCATGAGATTTTTGTTTCGTATACGCACTTGCAGCATGCTTCACTGGTACATAGACGCGAGGGGGTTCAACTTCTTGAACTTTCTCAATATTTATTGGTTCAGAAGATGAATTAAGTTGACTATTTTCTATTATAATATCAGCTGATTTTTCAACAAATAATGCCTCTTGTTGTTGTGATGATTTAGAAATTGATACCTTTGAGTTTTTCAATTCATCAATTAAGCGATCATTTTCTTCTTTCATTTCTAATAAATAGACACTAATTGTATTGTCCATCTCTTCAACAAGTTGATTTTGGCGAAGTTCTAAATCTTTAAACTTCGAAATTTTGCTATTTAAGATTACGATAATAAATATCATAATGAGTTGAATTAGAAATAAAGTAATTATTAATCCTGTTATCATTATTTCTCCTAGCCGCTAAAATCGAAAAAATTTCCTTTGAAAGGATGCTGTGCTTTTTGTTCTAGCTGTTGCTTATTTTTCTTCTGCTTTTTATTTGGTGCGTGTTCAGTGCCTGAACGTTTTTCGTCCTCATCCTCACTAATCGCATCCATTTCTTCTGCTTCATTTACTGAAAATTGCTTTCGTTCAATTTCACGTTTTAATGCTTCATTTGCATGCAATTGTTGATTGATCGTATTTTGTTGATGTTGATCTGCAATTTTTCCCGCGTCAAATGTTTTTGGAATTGCTATTTGTAGTTCTACTGCCTTTAAACTCACATAAATCTCTCCTTACGCATTAATCATTTCAGAAGATAATAATTTACGTAATTTAAATAACGCCTTTGAATGAATTTGAGAAATTCGTGAAGTTGATAATTCTAACATTTCACCGATTTCTGTCAGCGTCATTTCTTCTGTATAAAATAAACTAATGACAAGCTGTTCTTTTTCATTTAGTTTTTGAATGTTTTCAGCTAAATCCCCTAAAAGTTCAGTATGTACTATGTATTGTTCTGGTGTTTTCGTTTGATCATCTCGAATTACAAACGCTTTACCTTCACTGTCCTCTTGATCCAATTGTTCGTTAATTGACAATACATTTGAAAAGAAATGCTCATGAAATGTTTGGTAAATCTCTTCAATTGGTAAATTCATATGTTCTGCTAATTCTTCAGGCGTAGCATGACGCATTAATTTTTGTTCTAGACTTTCAATTTGAGCATCGAGCTTTTTCGCCTTTTCTCGTGCAGAACGGGGCAACCAATCTTCTTTTCTTAGTCCATCGATAATCGCACCACGAACACGAAACGATGCATACGTATCAAATTTCAAATCTCGATTGATATCAAATTTATTTAACGCATCAAATAAACCCATCATTCCAAGACTAACTAAATCGTCTCGTGAAACATTTTTAGGTAATCCAACAGCAATCCGTTGAACATGATACGAAACGAGTGGCTTATATTTTTTTATTAATATATCACCTGCATCTGTATCTTTATCATTTATCCAACGATTCCATAGTGATTGTTCGGCTAATTGTCCTTGTTCAGTCACTCGTATCACCTCTCTTCGAAATGTCAGCATAATTATTATTCATTATACCAAAAAGACCATAAATATACATGTGACTGAAGAATGAGACACAGCATATACATATCTTTTTTTCATAAAAAAAAGAGTCGAAAGATACGACTCTTTTATCTTGAAACTGCTTCGTCTTGTCCATGTAACATCGTACGAACTACTTTTGTTATTTCTTCCGTATTATCCTCTTCAAATTCAACTGTTGAACTCTCATTTTGTGGCACAAACTGATTTTGATTTTCCCTCATTGCTTCCACATTGATTTGCGCATCCTCTATTTCAGTATGTACAAAGGTTTCTGGTGTATAAAATACATATCCCATAAAATATCGAATAATATACATTCCAACAAAGCCTACAACTGCGAATACTAACGCCATCCCAATTGTTGGCCATGGCATTGCAAATGGGTCTTGAATTGCCCAAATAAAATATACAGCGAATGAAAACAACGCCGCCCAAAAGTTATAAAAAATCGAACCATTCATCAAATTTCACTCACTCCTTGATTAACTGTTCGGATATTCAACTTATATGTATCCGGATTAAATTCAATAGTACGGCCACTATTTCCGCCTGTATCTTCCGCAACAATTGGAATACTAAATTTTTTTAATTGTGCTTTTACAGCTTCCACATTTCTTGGTCCAATACGCATTGAAACTTTATCTGATGTAAATTGGAACATTTGTGCACCGCCAGCAATTTTTGCTTTCAGTTTGAAACTCTGTGCACCTTCACGCTTTAATAAATCAACCAATGTACTAATACCAGTATCTGCAAATTTCGCAACATTCACCGTTTCTGTTCTACCTAAACTTGAATCTGGTAACATCACATGGACCATACCTGCAATTTTTTTTGATTCATCATAAATAACAACACCTACACACGATCCCAATCCTGAAGTACGGATTGTTTTCGGTACCCTTATTACATCCATTTGAGCAATTCCTACTTTAACTACTTCATTTATATTTGAAAGTATCATGTAGTAGATACTCCCAATACTTTAAAAATAGTTTCAAATGAATCAGGGGCTGGTAGTAAAAAGAAATGTCCTCGTACTTCTTCATTGTCAGAAATTGCTTCTTCATAAATGGATGTATTAATTACAATTACAGTATCACTTATTTGTGATAGTTCGATTAAACCAATGCTAATAATTGCCCCAAACATATCAACACTTAATCCTGGTACAGTTGGGAAAATTTTAAGACCTGTAAAGTCCGATAATGCCGATAAATAGGATCCTGATAAAATATTTCCCATTTCCTGCATTGCTGATAACCCCAATTCGGAAACTGAATCTGGAGAATAAAAATCAAATGATTCATCACGAATTAAACGGCGAATAAAACGATTGGCTTGTTCCACCGGCAATATGAAAAACATACTACCTTCCACGTCACCTTCAATCCGTAAAAATATACCAACAACAACATTTTCTGAACCACCAGCTAGTTCCATCATGTCATTAAATGAAACCATTTCAACATTTGGTACGCGCATATCAATTTTCTTTTGTAATAAATCCGATAATGCCGTTGCCGCATGGGCAGCTCCTATGTTACCAATTTCCTTTAAGACATCTAAATGTAGCGAAGTGATTTTGTCGCTAAAGTTCATTTGTGATCCCTACTTTAATAGATTCTAGGCAAGAGTATCCTTGCCTAGAAAATTATTGTTAATCTAGCGGATTTAACACCTTGTCTAAGTGAAGTAAAATTAATAAACGGTTATCTAATTTAGCTACACCCGAAATAAATTCTTCTTCTAAAGAACCTACTACTTGAGGTTGTTGTTCAATTAAAGAAGTATCAATATCTAATACGTCATTCGCTGAATCTACGACAAATCCAACTTCCATCGTTTCAAGCGTAATAATAATGATACGTGTTGTTTCTTCGTTAGTTGAAATCGGTAAATCAAATCGCTCACGTAAGTCAATAACAGGCGTTACAACACCACGTAAATTGATTACACCTTTCACATAACGTGCAGTTTTTGGCACACGTGTAATGTGCAGTAATTTTTCAATTCCTTTTACATGTGAAACTGGGATTGCATATTCCTTTTCTGCTAATTGGAATACGATAACTTTCAGATTTACTTGTTCTACAGCATTCGTCATGATTTACACCTCTTATCCTATTTACTTCATTAATGCGTTACAATCTACGATTAATGCTACTTTACCGTTTCCTAAAATTGTCGCACCTGAAATCGCGAAAATATTTGTTAAGTAATTTCCTAAAGATTTTAATACAATTTCCTGCTGTCCGATAAATGAGTCAACAACTAAGCCTGCTAACTTTTCACCTTTACGAACGATGACAACAGAATGGAATCCATCGTCTTTCGATTCTTGACGTGGAACTTCAAAGATATCTTCTAGGAATACCAGTGGAACAATTTTGCCACGGAAATCAATTACTTTTTGATTATGGGCATTTAAAATATCTGAATTACGGATAATCGATGTTTCAATAATTGATGATAGTGGAATCGCATAAATTTCACTTTCAATTTCAACTAACATGACAGAAATAATCGATAATGTTAATGGTAATTGAATTGAGAATACAGAACCCACATCTTGTGTAGATTCAATTGAAATACTCCCACCTAAAGATTCGATTGTTGTTTTTACAACATCTAAACCTACGCCACGACCTGAAATGTCTGAAATAACGTCTGCAGTTGAGAAACCAGATGCTAAAATCAGTTCGTTAATTTGTTTCTCTGACATTGATAATGACTGTTCTTGCGTTACGATACCTTTTGAAATGGCTTTTGCAAGTACTCTATCACGGTTAATACCCGCACCATCATCTTCAATTTCAATAAATACATAGTTTCCACTATGATATGCACGAAGTTCTACAATACCTTCTTCAGGCTTACCTTTTGCACGACGTACTTCCGGACTTTCAATACCATGGTCAACTGAATTACGAATTAAATGTACTAGTGGATCTCCAATTTCATCGATTACTGTTCGATCAAGCTCAGTTTCAGCGCCGACAACATTCAGTGTGATTTTTTTGTTTAAATCACGTGATAATTGACGTACCATTTTCGGGAAGCGATTAAATACTGTTTCTACTGGTACCATTCGCATCGTTAAGACGATATTTTGCAGATCACCCATCGTACGGCTCATACGTTCAACCGTTTCATTTAATTCCCCATGATTTACGTCTGCTGCAATCGAAAGTAAGCGTCCACGGTCAATCGCAAGTTCTTCAAATAAATTCATTAAAATATCAAGACGTTCAATATTTACACGAATCGTTTTACTTGAAGTATGGCTCGATTTAGCATTATTACTTGTTGCTGCAGCTTTTTGTGTTTGCACTGGCGCTGTTGCATTTGTAACTGTTGTAGTTATAGCTGCTGGTAACACCTCTTGCTTTACTTTTACACCTGAAGCGGCTAAAAATACATCTTGATTAATTTCACTTACTACTACCAAATCAACTTCTGAAACTTTCATTATCATTTTCTGTAAATCTTCTGCAGATTCTTTTGAAATGTATGCAACATAGAATTCGTTATCAAATTGCTCTTCCTCTAACTTTTCAACTGTTGGTAAAGATTTAATAACATCCCCATTTTTCTCTAAGATTTCAAATACCATATATACACGCGCTGCTTTTAATAAGCAATCTGCACGTAAAGTAATTGAAAT